>NZ_JAANNX010000038.1:0-47291 GCF_013363615.1 Streptomyces sp. CAI-85
CCGCCCGCGGTATCCACGTCGACGGCATCGACCTGGTCCTGAACGTGGACCCGGCGGGTGACCACAAGGACTACCTGCACCGCGCGGGCCGCACGGCGCGTGCCGGCCGCACGGGCACGGTCGTCTCCCTGTCGCTGCCGCACCAGCGCCGTCAGATCTTCCGTCTGATGGAGGACGCGGGCGTCGACGCCGGGCGTCACATCATCCAGGGCGGCGCGGCCTTCGACCCGGAGGTCGCCGAGATCACCGGCGCCCGGTCGATGACCGAGGTCCAGGCCGAGTCCGCGGGCAACGCGGCGCAGCAGGCCGAGCGTGAGGTCTCCCAGCTCACCAAGGAGCTGGAGCGCGCGCAGCGCCGTGCGTCCGAGCTGCGCGAGGAGGCGGACCGTCTGGTCGCCCGCGTCGCCCGTGAGCGCGGCGAGGACCCGGAGGCCGCGGTCGCCGAGGCGCAGGAGCAGGCCGAGGCCGAGGTCAAGGCGGCCGTCGAGGTCTCCGTGCCGGAGCAGCCGGCCGCGCGGGACGTCGACCGGACCGTGCGCGAGGACCGCGCCCCGTCCACGTCGTCGTACGAGCGCCGTGAGCGCCGTGACGACCGCGGTGGCCGTTCCTTCGAGCGCCGGGACGACAACCGGGGCGGGTTCAACCGTGACCGCGACGACCGTGGCGGTCGCTCTTTCGAGCGTCGTGACGACAACCGTGGTGGTTTCGGTCGGGACCGTGACGACCGTGGTGGCCGTTCCTTCAACCGTGACCGCGACGACCGCGGTGGCCGTTCTTTCGAGCGTCGTGACGACAACCGCGGTGGTTTCGGTCGGGACCGTGACGACCGTGGTGGCCGTTCCTTCAACCGTGACCGCGACGACCGTGGCGGTCGCTCCTTCGAGCGTCGTGACGACAACCGCGGCGGCGGCCGTTCCTTCGAGCGCCGGGACGACAACCGGGGCGGTTTCCGCCGCGACGAGCGCACCGGCCACCGGGGCAGCGACCGTCCGTTCAACCGCGAGCGCCGCGACGACCGTCCGGGCTTCCGCTCCGGCGGCCACGACCGCCCGTACGGCCGTCGTGACGACCACCGCGGTGGCACCGGCTCCTCCTCCTTCGGGCGCCGTGACGACAAGCCGCGCTGGAAGCGCAACGGCTGATCCCACGGCCGGCACCGGGTGCCGGCACTGATCCGACGCCGTGGCCCCCACCGAATCTCCGGTGGGGGCCACGGCGTTTCCGCGTCCGCCCACGCGTGGGTCGTACACACGCGTGTGTCGCGCCCGCACCGTGGGAATTGCTGGGTGCATGACAGATGACACCACCGGAAGCGGGCTCTCGGACGAAGAGCGGCTGGCCCAGCTCGGCTACACCCAGGTCCTCGCCCGGCGCATGTCGGCCTTCTCCAACTACGCGGTCTCCTTCACGATCATCTCGGTCCTGTCCGGCTGTCTGACGCTGTACCTGTTCGGCATGAACACCGGCGGCCCCGCGGTGATCATGTGGGGCTGGGTCGCCGTCGGCCTGATGACCCTGTTCGTCGGCCTCTCCATGGCCGAGATCTGTTCGGCCTACCCGACCTCCGCGGGCCTGTACTTCTGGGCCCACCGTCTCGCGCCGCCCCGCTCGGCCGCCGCCTGGGCCTGGTTCACGGGCTGGTTCAACGTGCTCGGCCAGGTGGCGGTGACCGCCGGCATCGACTTCGGGGCCGCGTCCTTCCTCGGCGCCTACCTGAACCTCCAGTTCGACTTCACCGTCACCCCGGGCCGCACGATCCTGCTGTTCGCGGCGATCCTGCTGCTGCACGGGCTGCTGAACACCTTCGGCGTGCGGATCGTCGCCCTGCTCAACAGCGTGAGCGTGTGGTGGCACGTGCTGGGCGTCGGCGTCATCGTCGGCGCGCTCGCCTTCGTCCCCGACCGGCACCAGTCCGCGTCCTTCGTCTTCGGCGAGTTCGTCAACAACACGGGCTGGGGCAGCGGGATCTACGTCGTCCTGCTGGGCCTGCTGATGGCCCAGTACACCTTCACCGGCTACGACGCCTCCGCCCATATGACGGAGGAGACCCACGACGCGTCGACGGCGGGCCCCAAGGGCATCGTGCGGTCGATCTGGACCTCGTGGATCGCCGGGTTCGTCCTGCTCCTCGGCTTCACCTTCGCCATCCAGTCCTACCAGGGCGCCCTGGACTCCCCGACCGGCGCGCCGCCCGCCCAGATCCTGCTGGACGCGCTGGGCGTGACCGCGGGCAAGCTGCTCCTCCTGGTGGTGATCGGGGCCCAGTTGTTCTGCGGCATGGCGTCCGTGACCGCCAACAGCCGCATGATCTACGCCTTCTCGCGGGACGGCGCCCTGCCCTGGTCGCACCTCTGGCACACCGTCAGCCCGCGCACCCGTACCCCCGTCGCGGCCGTCTGGCTGGCGGCCGGCGGCGCGCTGGTCCTCGGCCTGCCCTACCTGATCAATGTGACCGCGTACGCGGCCGTCACCTCCATCGCCGTGATCGGCCTCTACATCGCCTACGTCGTCCCGACGCTGCTGCGGCTGCGCAAGGGGGAGGAGTTCGAGCGCGGGCCGTGGCACCTCGGCCGCTGGTCCCGCACGATCGGCGTGGTGTCGGTGGTGTGGGTGGCGGTGATCACGGTGCTGTTCATGCTGCCCCAGGTCTCCCCGGTGACCTGGGAGACCTTCAACTACGCCCCGGTCGCCGTCCTCGTCGTCCTGGGCTTCGCCGGGCTGTGGTGGGTGCTGTCGGCCCGCGAGTGGTTCCTCGACCCGTCCCACGAACGGACCATCGCCCGGGAGTCGGCACGCGCCGCGACCGTGCCGGAACCGGCGGATCCGTGACCGTTCCTCACCATGTGGCGTACCGCGGCGCGGCCGTGTCCCCGATACCCGATCGGAGAGACGGCCACGTCCGGCTATGCTCGGGGAGGCAACTTCGCCTGGGCCCTTAGCTCAATTGGCAGAGCAGTGGACTTTTAATCCATTGGTTGTGGGTTCGAGTCCCACAGGGCCTACGGTGCGGGTGGCGGGGATATCCCCTCTGACCTGCTGTGCAGCGTCCGGGTCGGCTTCGGTCGGCTCGGACGCTGACTCGTTTTCGGCGCTGTGCGTGTGCGATGCGTGAGCGGATGTGCCCGTGGCGGCGGTCTGATCGATGAGGGTGGTGCCGAAGGACGTGGGCGGCGGCAGAACGTCTTCCTGAAGTAGTCCCCCATGGCCCGCGTTATTCTCGCGCCAATGAAGCCACGACTCCCCTTCCATCCCGAAGACGGCCGCCCTCGTTACGTAGGGCCAGCTACTGTCGTCTTCCCTGACGGCAGGGAGGTCTCCGTCACCGCGTCTCTCGTGCTGCGCCTGGACCCCTCGATGGTGGAGAACTTCAGCTATGACCGGCACAGCACGTGGGCGGGGAGCATCACGCTCCTGCACGACGAAGATGGTGTCGACCTGTTCGAGGCGGCACCTGGATGCCTCCGTATGCCCGACGGCCGCGAGAGTGCGTTCATGGCCACTGGAGGCAGCTCCGGTGAGAGTGGCTGCTCAGGGCTGGGACCTGCTCCCTTCCATTCGCCCTGACTACGCAGGAAGTCGTCGCCCCTCCATCGAGTCAGCGGCGAGGGTGTTGTCAGTGCCGACGGATAGCGTCGCAGCATGACTCGCACATCAGAAGATCCGCGTGCGCTCCCCCAACTCGGCTGGTGCGCCGAGTGCATCCGAGAGGGGACATGGATGCGCGCCGCCACGCTCTGGCAGGGCACAGCGCTCTGCGCACAGCACACCGTGTACAACGCTGGCGTTGGCGACGTGGACATCCCCGAGGACCTCGCCCCCAACGGAAGAGCGTCAGCGGTGTTGGATCTCCTGCGCCGCTCGATGCATCAGCCTGGCGGCGTGGCGGGGTTCTGACCGGCAGTCTCTGCAACCAAAGGTGCCCCGCTCCTCACCGTGTCAGCGGCGACGAGCGGGGCGACGGCGGCTCTAGCCTCTCCCGCTCTCGGAGAGCAGCACAGTGACGAGAGCGCCAAGGACGGCAGCGGCGAGTGTGGCGTTCGTTTGGTAGAGCACCATCACGTGATCGATATGCATCGGGCGTTCCTCAATTGCGAGTGATGTCGCCCGGCCCAAAACCAGCGGCTACTGCGACAACCCGGCCCTGAACCAGCGATCGACGCTCCGCCCAGTCTGACAGCACCCGAACTCCGCGCCGTAGCACCGTTCGAGTGAACCGTGCTCTGCAGGGCGCGAGGCCAATACCGAGCACAGTCGGCCGCGTCAAGCTGGTCAGACGATAGTCCAGCCTGCGGATACCCTCCCGCGCATGAGCACTGACGGCTTCCCCTGGGAAGACATCGGCACCGTCTCCACTGCTGCGCTCGGCGCGATCGCCACAGTCGGCGCCTGGCTGGCCGCTCGCCGGTCTGCGGCCACGGCCGAGACGCTGACTCGCATGGAACGGGACCGGCGGCACGAGGAGCGGCGGCCGCAACTGGAACTGAGCATGGAGAGCCGTTTCCAAGACCACTCGATCCTCAACGTGCACTTGGCTGGCCCTGACGAGTTGGGGGTCGTCGAGTTCGTGAGTATTCGTGTCGAAGATGACGACAAGGACCGCAGCAACCTGACGCCCGGCGGAGCCACCGCGGAGGACATCTCCAACCACGTCTGGGGGCCATTCAGGTTCACGCCCCGTGCAGACAATGCCGACGAGCACGGTCGCGCCCTCGGCTCGTTCGCTCTACGTGTGGGCAGGGGCCGCCCGTTCCAGATGGAGCGAACCCGGCCCGGTCTTTGGATGGAGGGCAAGACGATAGAGACCTGGCAGGACGAGTACCGCGGTCACCCCATTCGTTTAGTCATCACCTGCCGTGTTGGGGACGAGGAGTGGGTACTCGCCCGGCGACTCCCTAACGAGCCCTACTAGTAGCTGGCCCGGACCGCAAGCAAATCCACCAATTTGCCCGAGCATGACCGGTCCCGCCGCACCCGCGGTGCCGGGGCATGTTCATTCCCCACCGATCCGAGGTACTGCGGGGGATCCTCACATTTGCGCCAAGCTGCGGATTGCGCGCAATCTCGCGCAATTGTCCAGCGCGGTTCGGCTATCCGCAGCATTCTGGGAGCCCAACCGCAGCAAGACTGAGGAGGCAGGCAATGGCCCGACGGCTCCGCATGCTCGGTACGACCAGCGAGGAAGGCAAGTGCCCCACGCTGTATGAGGACATCGACACGGGCGACATCATCGTGCAGGGCTACACCGTCGCCGACCCCGACGACGTCGCCCAGCTTCAGAACGTCCTCGACGGTGAATCGTTCGTCGTCGTGCCCCGTGATCTGCTCACCCGGTTCGCCCCCAAGGAGTAGACGACGTGCCCGAGTTCATCGACGACTCGACGTTCGGCACCTACTTCGAGACGTTCGAGCACACCGCGTGGAGACTGGAGACCCGACGCGGCTACGCCTCCGACCGGGAAGGTCCCAACTGGGCACGCTGGCAGGCTGGCGAGGACGTCAGCCACGACGCACCCCGCGCATGGAGCGAGAACGTGCGACGGCAGACCGCAGCCGGGAAGAGGTTCGAGCGCATCCGCATCGTCGACGACCCGCCTACCGAGGGGCAGCGATTCCTCTTGGCGCGTGCCACGAACAATGAGGCGTCGGGCGAGGACATCCGGCACCTGTGGCGTGCTGACGCCGAACGCCTCCGACTGCCCGCGGTCGACTTCTGGCTCTTCGACGACCGGCGCGCCCTGATTCTCCACTTCGATGACGCAGATGAGTACCTCGGCGCCGAACTCGTCGAAGACCCCGCGAAGATAACGGAGTTCTGCCGAATCCGAGACGACTCCTGGCCTCGAGCGATCCGGCGCAGGGACCTCGCGGGGCAGGTAGCTTCGACGGCGTGAGCACTGACTTCCAACAGGCCCGTGAAGCCCTCGGTGCGCGGCTGCGAGAGCTGCGTACCGAGGCAGGGCTGAACGGAAAGGACTTCGCCGCCCGGATCGGCTGGCAGCGGTCCAAGGTCTCACGGCTGGAGAACGGCAAACAGACCGCCACGGCAGCCGACGTCGAGGCATGGGCGCGGGCGGCCGGCGTCTCGGAGACCGCCACCGAGCTGAAAGGCCGCGTGCGCGGTCTGGAAACCACGCACCGAAGCTGGAAGCGCCAACTCTCGGCCGGCCACCGTGCCGTACAGGAGAATCACGGCGTTCAGGAGGCTCAGGCCAAAGTCATCCATCTCTTCGAGTCCGGGATCATTCCCGGCGTGTTCCAGACGCCCGAGTATGCCCGTGGTGTGCTCACGGACGTTGCTGACCGCCTCGGTACCCCACGGGACATCGAGGAAGGCGTACGGGCTCGTATGCGTCGCCAGGAGGCTCTGTACCAGCCTGGCCACCGCTTCCACGCCCTGTTGTGGGAAGGCGCCTTGCACGTCGTCCGGTGCGCTCCAACGGCCATGGCCGCGCAACTCGACCGCCTCAGTTCCATGATCGGCCTCGACACCGTGACGCTCGGCATCATCCCGTTCGGTGTCCGTACGCCGTTCTCGCCGAAGCACGGCTTTTGGATCATTGACGACCGGCTGGTCGTCGCCGACACGTGGAACGCGGAACTGTGGCTGGACACGACCGACGATGTCGCGGTCTATCGGAAGACGTGGGAACTCCTGAGTGCGTCGGCCGTCTTCGATCACAAGGCGCACCGCCTGATCATGCGCGCACGAGCCTCCCTCGACATCACGTGAGCAACCTGCCCCAACGCCGGTAGGCACACGCGCAATCGTGAGCAACCGGCGCCCAGCCGTGCAATCACCTTGCCTACCTTGCCCGACATGACCACACGGACACCTGTACCGAGCCCTCAGAACGTTCCGTGGTCGCCTCAGGAAAAGGAGGCGTACCGCGACTTGGTGATGCACGTCAGCCGTACGGAGACGAGCCCGCCGTGCCCCGGTTGCAACAGCGCGGAACGCACCTGTGAGACCGGCAGACGGCTACGCCAAGCCCTGCGGGACGCCACCCGAGCCCGCAGGGGCGCTGGTCTGTGACCGGGTCGGAGCGCGCGTACCTTCCGTCGCTCGGACGGCACCGCATCGAGCAGTTGCACGGCATGACCTGCGCACTGTGCGGGCAACCAACGCCCCCTGAGGATGCTGGAAGTCCGGCCTGCGCAGCCTCCCGTCTCGCAGTCGCCCCGCCTGCCGACGCCGCCGGAGGTGCCCCATGACCGCGCCCTTGCTGCCCGTGCCGTACATCGCAGCGTGGTCCGCTGAGCAGACCACCCAACGGCGCATCATGTGCCGGACCGACGGCATCGCGTACGTCGATGAACAGCCCGACGACCGCGACCAGCACGGAGTTCTGTGGAACGGCCGCGCCCGAGCCCGCGGAGCGGGCCGCCCACGGTTCGGCGAAGTGCACCCGGGCAGACAACGCGAGGCCATGGCGCATCTGCTGTGCCAGGTGTGCGGTGCATCCGCCGACCGCGACGACCGCGGGACCCTGTGGCTGTTGGAGGACAGCAGAGCTGATTGGTCCGGCTGGCCCGATGGGCTGATGACCACGCATCCCCCGGTATGCCTGGCGTGCGTCCGGTCACTGCACGGCTGCACGTTCGTCGACCTCGACGACGCCCGGTAGTCCAGTCCGCCTCACGCCGACGGGGGCGGGCAGCAGATCACGAAGCGGTCCTGCATGGGTCTGGCCTCCTTGATCAGAAAGGGTTCGGATCAAGGAGGCGTCTGATCGTGCGAGCATCGGGTGGCGCCGTCGTCGTGTCGGTGGCGAGGTGGTCACGGGTCACATGAGTGGTCACGGACGCGCTGTAGAGGGCCGACACAGGCCGGTACATGGTGTGAGGCTCTAGCCTGCTGAACTGCGCGGGAAGCAAGGGGCCGTCATCCGGCACCATTCGGCGGTACGTCTGTACCTGAACTTCCCATCCACTGGTTGTGGGTTCCAGTCCCACAGGACCTACTTGCGCGGATGGGGAAAACCCCTTCTGACCTGCGATGCGGCGTCCGGTTCGGCTTCGGTCGAGTTGGGCGCCGCGGCGTTTTCCGGGCTGGGTGTCAGCGGGTGCCGGGAGCGGTGACCGGGCCTCTGCCGCACGGAAGCGGGCAGAACGGTACATAGGTTTGTACGGTGCATCAGGTGAGCGTCAGGTTCGAACCCACTCGTACGGTGTCCGCGCGCCGCAGGGTCGCCCTGTTCCTGCTCGGTGCCCTGGTCTGGATCGCTGCGGGGGCCCTCGCGGTCGTCCTTCTCGGGCACAGTTACATCCTGCGCCGTCTGCTGATCGCCGTCGTCGTCTCGTGGGCCGTGTTCGGGGTGGCGCTGCTCTGCGGCCGGGCGATGCGGCTCAAGGAGGAGCGCCGTGAGCTTCCTTGACGTCCTGCTCGCGTTCCTCGCCTTCTACCCCGTGGTGACGGGCGCCGCGTGGATGGTGGGCGGTGTCCTCTTCCGGGTCCTGGAGGAACGGCGGGCCGTCGTCGTCCCGGACGGCGGCTGGCCCGGCGTGACCGTCCTGGTCCCGGCCTACAACGAGGAGCCGGTGATCGGCCACTGTGTCGAGGCGCTCAGGAAGGTGGACTACCCCCACCTGGAGATCCTGATCCTCAACGACGGTTCCGGCGACGGCACGGTGGCCGCCGCGCGCGCCGCGGCCGGTGACGATCCCCGGGTCACCGTGCTCGACGACGGCGTGAACATGGGCAAGGCCGACCGTCTGAACGACGGCTTCCGCCGGGCGCGGCACGGCCTCGTCCTGGTCACCGACGCCGACACCCATCTGCACCCCGACGCGGTGCGTTACCTCGCCGCCCGGATCAGCCGCTCGCCCCGGTACGCGGCCGTCGCGGGCAGCCCGCGCGTCACCAACCGGCGCGAGGTCATCACGGCCATGCAGATGCTGGAATCGGCGTCGCTCATCGGCCTGATGCGCCGTACGCACGCGCTGGCCGGCAAGGTCGGGACCGTGGCCGGGGTCCTCGGACTGTTCCGGCGCGACGCCGTCCTCGGCGTCGGCGGCTACGACCCCAGGATGGCCACCGAGGACATCGAACTGACCTGGCGGCTCCTCGAAGCCGGCCATCTCACCGCCTTCGAACCGCACGCCCTGGTCGGCATGCAGGTACCGCAGTCCGTCCGCGGCATCTGGGCCCAGCGCACCCGCTGGGCGCGCGGCCAGGGCGAGGTGCTGCGCACCCACGCCCGCACGGTCGTCCGCCCGCGCCAGTTCACCCTGTGGCCCGTCGCGGCGGAGGCGCTGCTCTCCTACGTCTGGGTGGTCACGATGCTGGTCGCCACCGTGTGGGGTGTCGTCCACTGGATCGGCCACCCCGGCGACACCAAGTTCCGCTGGATGATCGCGTGGGGCGTCGGCATCGCCGTCGTCGCGGTGCTCCAGATCGGCATCGCCGTCGCCGTCGAACTCCGCCTGGACCCCAGACTTCCGTACGCCTGCCTGCTCCTGCCGGTCTACCCCCTGGCCTACTGGACCATCAACGCCCTGGCCGCGATCACCGCCCAGACGAGCGGGCTGCTGCGGGGGCCGCGGAAGAAGCGCGTGGTGTGGGATCTGCCGCGCAGCTCGACGTGAACCTGGACGTGAACCTGGTGGATACGCGTCACCTAGGGTGGGTCCTTTGTTCCCCCGACCCGAACACGCCAGTGAGGTGAGACCCGATGTGGCCCCGAGTCGACGGTATGCGTGCGCTGGAGCTGGGCAGTCCGGGCGAGATGCGCGGCCGGCTGAACGCGCTGGTCCTGTCCGGCCGTAAACGCGCCACCACCGGGCTGCTCGCGGAGTACACGGAGGAGGGCGAGCAACTGGAGCACGTCGGTGAGCGCCTCGCGCTCCTGGACACCGAGGGGCGTTCCGTCGCCACCCTCGAGATCACCGGGGTGGAGCGGACCACCTTCGGCGAGGTGACGTGGGAGCACGCGGCGGCCGAGGGGGAAGGGGACGCGGACCTCGCGGAGTGGCGGGCGGGGCACAGCCGGTTCTGGGCCGCCGAGGGCACACCGGTCGAGGACGGCACCCCGCTGGTCTGCCTCACGTTCCGGCTGGTGCCGGGGAACTGAGGGGGGCAGCCCGCTGTCAGCCCGCCGTCAGGTCGGTGAGTTCCGGCAAGGGCAGCGTGTGCTGGGTCTGGAGGACCTTCGCGCGGAGATAGCGGACGTTGTGCGGGGTGGTGAAGACACCGGTCGGGACGCGCTCGTCGACCGCGATGCCGAGGTCGCGCAACTGGCCCGCCTTGTCGGGGTTGTTCGACAGCAGGTCGAGGCGGGTGATGCCGAGGGCGCGGAGCATCTGGGCGGCGGCCGTGTAGTCGCGGTCGTCCTCCGGCAGGCCGAGGGCGGCGTTCGCCTCGTAGGTGTCGAGGCCCTGGTCCTGGAGGGCGTACGCGTCGAGCTTGTTGTAGAGGCCGATGCCGCGGCCCTCCTGGCGGAGGTAGAGCAGGACGCCGCCGGTGCCCGCTATGCGCTCGACGGCCTCGCGGAGCTGGGGTCCGCAGTCGCAGCGGGCGGAACCGAAGACGTCACCGGTCAGGCACTCGGAGTGCAGCCGGACCAGCGGGACCCCGCCCGACTCACCCAGGTCCGGCTCGCCGAGGACCACGGCGATGTGCTCCCGGCCGTCGGCCAGACCGTGGAAGGTGACCAGCTCGGCGTCGACGGAGTAGCCGTCCGGGAAGCGGAGCGGTACCCGGACGCGGGCGCGCTGGGTGGCGGCGGGGGTGTCGGGCATACGGGTCTCCCGGGTCCGGTGGGCCATCGAGCGCCGTTCTGCTTCAGATTTGAAGCAGATCGACGAAACGTGACCCTACCCCATGCTTTAAAGTTGAAGCAACTGGTTCCGGGGGTGCCTCAGGCGGTGCCCGAGCAGGGCGACGAGCGTCTGCGCCACGGCAGTTCCTCCGGCGGACCGGCGTCCCCGTCGCTCTCCTGGAGCCCGCGCGCGACCTGCGTGAAGATCTCCTCCAGTTGCCCCACCTGCTCCGGGGTGAGCCGGTCGAAGAGGGTGGCGCGGACCGTCTCGACATGGCCGGGCGCCGCGTTCTCCAGGACCGACATGCCCTCGTCCGTCAGGACCGCGACACTGCCGCGCTTGTCCCAGGGGCAGTCCTCGCGCCGCAGCAGCCCGTCCTTCTCCAGCCGGGTCACCGCGTACGTCAGCCTGCTGCGGGTGATCTTCAGCCGCTCCGCGAGATCGGTCATCCGCAGCCGCTGCTCCGCCGTCTCGGACAGGTGCGCCAGGATGGAGTAGTACAGGTGGGGCATGCCGGCCTCCTGCTGGAGCTGCCGGTCGATCGCGTCCTCCAGGAGGAGATAGCCGGCCATGTACGCGCGCCAGGCGCGCTGCTCCTCGGGCGTGAGCCAGCGGGTCGTCATGCCCCCAGTGTAGGTTTGTTTCAAACTTGAACCAAGATCCCCCGGCCCTTCACACCTTCCGTCGTCCCAGGAGAACCGCGCCGATGCCGTACCCGTACGTCCTGCTGTCCGCCGCCGTCTCCCTCGACGGCTTCCTGGACGACACCACCTCCGAGCGCCTGCTCCTGTCCGGCCCCGCCGACTTCGACCGGGTCGACGCCGTACGGGCCTCGGTCGACGCGATCCTGATCGGCGCCGGCACCATCCGCGCCGACAACCCCCGGCTGCTGGTGAACTCCCCCGACCGCCGCGCCGCCCGCCTCGCCGAGGGCCGGCCGGAGTACCCCCTCAAGGTCACCGTCAGCGGCTCCGGCGAACTGGACCCGGAGGCCCGCTTCTGGCACAGCGGCGGTGAGAAGGTCGTGTATACGACGGAGAAGGGCGCGGCCCGGGCCCGCGCGCTCGGCATCGCGGCGGACGTCGTCCCCCTCGGTGCCGAGCTGGACTGGCGGCGGCTCCTCACCCATCTGCACGACGAGCGCGGGGTGCGCCGGCTGATGGTCGAGGGCGGCGGCACCGTCCACAGCCAGCTCCTCCAGCAGGGCCTCGCCGACGAACTCCAGCTCGTCCTCGCCCCGCTGTTCGTGGGCGACGCGGACGCGCCCCGCCTCTTCGGCCCCGGCGCCTACCAGGGCGGACGCCTCCGGCTGACCGAGACCCGGCGGATCGAGGACGTCGTCCTCATGCGCTACGAGCCCACCGCACCCGGCACCGGTGACCTCCCCGCCGCGGCCGACCGGCACTGGCTCGCCCTCGCCTGCGAGCTGGCCGCGCAGTGCCCGCCGTCGGACACGGCGTTCAGCGTCGGCGCGGTGGTCGTGGCCGCCGACGGGACCGAGCTGGCCCGCGGCCACTCCCGCGAGGGCGGTGACCTCCAGGCACACGCCGAGGAGGCGGCCCTCGCCAAGCTCGACCGGGCCGACCCGCGGCTGGCCGGCGCCACCGTCTACAGCAGCCTCGAACCCTGCGCCGTCCGCGCCTCCCGGCCCACGCCGTGCGCCCGGCTCGTCCTGGACGCGGGGGTGCGCCGGGTCGTCACCGCCTGGCGGGAGCCGGACACCTTCGTCGAGAACGCGGACGGCAGCGGCCTGCTGACGGCCCACGGCGTCGACGTCGTCGTCCTCCCGGAATACGCGGAACGGGCCCAGAACCCCAACCGGCACCTGCTGTAGGTTCGGCGGCTTCGCGCCAGCCGTCGGTCGGGACGCGCCGCCCCGGCGTCCAGCCGCCGGCGCGCAAGGTCTCCTCGATCACGCCGGTCTTCCGCAGAGATGTGGCCGTCGCGTCGATCCATGCCTGATCCACCGGCACATCCTCGGGCCGGTCCGGCCGCGGGTCCACCGGTTTGAGCTGCATCTGCTGTCGCTGATCGGCCCACCTGACCTCGAATGCCGGTCTCGGTTCCTTGCAGGCCCCGGCGGGCAAGGAAGACGGCCGGTCGGGCATCCCTCGGCCCGGGCAGACACCTCCCCTGTAGGTTGAGCCGCTCCGTTAGCAGTGAGTCCTGCTGAGACTCCGGATTCCATGTTGTGTTAGCAGTGGGTAGGTCGGCTGATCTTTAGCAATCACGTGGCCCGCCCGGAGGGACCGTTGGACTGAGGCTCGCGTGCATGCGGACCAAGCCGGTCTTCTCGAGCGTCTCGCGCCAGCAGTCGATCGGGCTGCGCCGTCCCGGCCACCAGCCAGCGGCGCGCAGTCCTCGATCACGCCGGTTTCCCGTAGTGACGTCGCCGTCGGATTGACCCATGCCTGGTCTATCGGCACGTTCTCGGGCCAGCCTGGCCACCAGCATCCATGGGGCCTGACCGGGCCCGTGGCAACGCGTGTGCCGAGCCGCGGGGCCTTCTTCCACCGGGAGTGCCACCTGTCACCGCAGTTGGTTGAATGCCTGGTCGGCGTCGGCTACGGCTTCGGGGTGGACGTCGTGGGCGGCTCGACCGTCGGCGATCTTCTGCCAGTTGGTCCGGGCGAGCACCCGTTGGACCGCGAGTACCTGGGCGGCTCGCAGGCGTGCCTGGATGCCTTCGCCGAGGGCGTCCGCCAGTGCTTTCTCGTCTTCGAGCTGGTACTGCGTGAGCCGTCCCGCCAGGCTCGGTGTGGTGAACACCAGCCGATGGAACGCCACCACCTCGGGATGATCGTTGAGGCCGGTGACGGGGTCGTACCGATCGAGGCCGGCCCGGAAGTGCCGGTGCAGCGCCGTCACCGGCTTGATACCGGACCTGCGGTCACGTACGACGCGTGCCGCCTCTCCTTGGTGGTCCGCAAACCGGTGCAGCACCAGGTCTTCCTTGGTGGGGAAGTACCGGAAGAGGGTCGGCTTGGAGATCTCGGCCGCCGCGGCGATGTCGTTGACCGAGACGCGGTCGAAGCCGTGCTCCAGGAACAGTGAGACGGCCGCGTCGCCGATGGCGTCGCGCGTCCGCTCCTTCTTGCGGGCCCGCAGTCCCGTCGGCTCGCTCATCTGACCACCGTAACATTCATTACCGAGTTGCTTTTTTAACTGAGTAACGTTTTCATGGGCGGCGTGAATCAGACAGACATTCCTCCCGTGCTCGTAACCGGAGCGACGGGCCGGGTCGGCCGCGTCGTCATCGACCAACTCCTCGAAGCGGGCGTGCCGGTCCGCGCCCTCACCCATCGCGCCGAGATGGCGGCGACGCTGCCGTCGAAGGTCGAGGTCTTCACCGGCGACCTCACCGTGCCCGAGTCACTCGACCCGGCGTTGAAGGGCACCGGTGCGGTCTTCCTCGTCTGGACCGCCCCGCCTGAGACCGCCGAGGCAGTCGTTGAGCGGCTGGCAGTCCACGTGCGGCGGGTCGTCTTCCTCTCCTCCCCGCACCAGACGCCGCACCCCTTCTTCCAGCAGCCCAATCCCATGGCTGTGCTGCACGCCGACATCGAGCGGCTCATCGCGGCCACCGGACTCGAGTCGACGATCATCCGGCCGGGGATGTTCGCGTCGAACTCGCTGGCCTGGTGGGGACCCGCGATCCGGGCCGGCGAGGTCGTCCGGTGGCCTTACGGCGCTGCCGAGACGGCACCGGTCGACGACCGCGACGTCGCAGCTGTGGCGGCTCGGACGCTCTATCAGGACGGATACGTCGGAGCTGACTACGTGCTTACGGGCCCCGAGTCGCTGACCCAAGCCGCGCAGGTGGGCGTCATCGGTGACGCCCTGGGGCGCCGGATCGCATTCGAGGAGATGACGCCGGACGAGTTCCGAAGGCTGTCGGAGGGCACGGCGCCCAGCTCGGTCGTCGACATGCTGCTCGCCGCGTGGAGCGCTGCGGTCGGACAGCCCGCGTACGTCACCACTGCGGTGGCCGACATCCTTGGGACGGCGCCGCGAACGTTTTGCCAGTGGGCCGCCGACCACGCCACCGCGTTCACGGAGGGTTCGTAGCCGGGTTCGACGTCGAGGCGGACCGTGTCGTGATGCTGGTCGAGCCGCCGGTCAGGTGACGGAGGATTGCACTGCGTCCAAGAGGCTGAGCAGGTGCTCTGCTTCGTGGATGAGAGCGGTGCCCGCGGGAGTGGCTGCGAGGGGGCTGGTCCGTTTGATCAGCTGAACGCCTGCGGCCTTCTCCAGGGCATTCAGTTGGTGCGTGAGCGTCGCCGGTAGCGTTCCGAGGTTCCTGGCGGCCGCGCAGAGGTTCCGTTGGCCGGGCAGTCGGACCAGGCGTCTGAGGCGTTCGACGCAGTTGCGGACGTTGCTGACGGCCGCCATCGACTCGGACAGGGCCGGTGCGTCCGGCAGGAGCGCGAACGGGTTGCTGGTGGCGCTGTTCGGACGGATCTCGATGCCCCACTTCTTGGCCAGCAGGTTGAGGCGGTGCCTGTCGAGACCGAACTGTTCGGCGATGTCGGGGATGCTGAGGCGTCGGTGCAGGTAGGCCTGTTCGAGTTCCTCGCGAGTGATGCGAAGGCTGAGCGGTTCGGGGCGTGGTGTGGCGGGGATCCCGGCTTCTTCCAGGGCGTTTTGGACGGTTGAGAGGCTGCAGCCGGCACTGCGGGCGATCAGGCTCTGGTTGAGAGTTCCGCTGGAGTGAGTGGTGCGGAGGAAGCCCGGGTCGAGCAGCCCGCGTCGAGGCCGACGCCGACCAAGGCCGGGGGATGCGGGAGGGGGCGGCGGTTGGGTGGTGCCGGTGGTGTCGCAGTAGAGCCGGACGTGCTCTGCGGTCAGTCCGAGGGCGGCGGCCGTCTCCTCGGCCGGGGTCCGGTCGGCGATCAAGGTGTCGAAGTCGCTGTCGGCAATCTGTTCGGGGGTAGCCCCGGGCCAGTCGGTCCAGTCGCACCATTCGGTGGGGGGCTCCCAGAGCACGGGTTCGTCGATCCGGTGGGCAGCGAGGTTTGTGGCCGCCTGTTCCAGCAGGAAGGCGCGCATCAGCGGCGGGACCTGGTAGCGGAACTCGTCACGGGCGTGGATGTTCCTCGGAGGCAGGTCCGCGTGTGTGCCGAGGAGGAAACTCAGAAGCATCCACCTGAGCATGTGGATTCGCCCTGTTCCACCACGGGCCCAGCCCTGCTGGCGGCAGAGCTGCGTGTACTCGTCGAGGTTGAGCGTGATGCTCTCGGACGTGAACAAGTGGCGTCGTCTGCCGTAGTCGATCGGGGAGCCTTCATCGTCGAGGTGGCTGGCGAGCTGGGTGAGGCAGCTGGCGATGGCGGTCTCGTGCTCGGGCGAGGTGATCACGCGCCGAAAGGCCATCCGAATGATCAAACGGTTGGAGGGCTGGGCCCAAGGGTGGTGCTGTGACTTGGCGCCGGCGAGCAGCAGCTTGCTGCGGCAGCCTCGCCTGAAGCCGTCGACGGTTCGCGGGTCGATGGGGGTGTTGGGGAGAAGCCGGAGAGTCCAGGAAGGCCAGAGGGCTGTCGGGATCTTGTCCGCCCGTTTCCGGATGTCGGCATCTGTGAGGTCTGGCCTGCGGGGATGGGCCGCAGATCGGTAGCGAAGCCGCGTGTCCAGCGGCAGGTCCTGGTCCGCGTCGGCGATCACCCGGCTGACGATCTCGGGGCTGGCCCGTCCCCAGGAAAGGAGGCGCTGATCAATGGACAGATTGGCGGCAGAGACGTTCCGACGGTGGGCCTGGTCGGTTCGTATGAGCCACTCGAACACGGCCTTCCCGGTGGCCGTAGCGGTGTCCGAGGCCCAGATCGCGAGGGTGGTGCCGATCGCGAGCCGGCTGGCGTCGGCCAGGTCGTGCGGGCTGTCGGGCAGAAGTCCTCCGTTGCATTCGCGCAGTGCGAGCCCGACGGCCTCGGGCGCCGCCCAGGGGCTGAGCATCAGGCTGCGCAGGCATCGTCGGCTGAGGAAGTACAGGTGATGCAGAGCGGGAGACCCTGCCTGGACGAGCGCGTCCAGGTGCTGCTGGCCGGCGAGGGCTGTTCCCTCTGGTGGCAACGGTTGTGCCGGCGTCCGGGTGAGGTCGTGTCGGCAGGCCGTCCTGCGTGCGTCGCGCAGGACCAGGCGCATGCAGTGAGCGCCGCTGGCGCTGCGGCCGAGCTGTTGATTGGTGAACAGCTGTGGCCTGTCCCGGCAGCCAGGACAGTGGTCGACCAGCAGGCACTGGTGCTGTTGGCAGGCGAATGAGAACGGCAGCCGCCAAGCCAGGGGCCAGCGGCCCCCGTTGTCGGCCAGGCATCGGGGGCAGAAGCGGCTGTGGCGCCCGAGGTGACGCCAGACGGGGGCCGTCTCGTCCCCGTTCTGCGGGAGTTGCGGCAGCAGGTCGGATCGCGCGACGGACCGCAAAGTCATCCGGTCGAGTTCGGACGCGTCGGCGTCGGTCAGCCGCGCAAGCGCCTTCAGGTCCGCTTCCTCCAGGCGGAAGACCAAGTGCTTCGCCGCGATGCCGGGAAGGCCGAGGAACCGCAGAAGGCCAGTGGAGGACGTTCGCAGCCGGCGGGCGTAAGCCTCGATCCAGCTGTCCAGGGCCTCTCCGGGCAGCGGGGGCACAACGATCGGCAAGCGGTCGGTGGCCCAGGTCACGCCGACCGCCGCTTGCGGGCCGGGCCTCCCGGGCGGGCGCTGAGGAGACCGGCCTCGATCGCCGCTTCGAGTTCGCGCCGTGCTTCTTCGGCGGCGGCGTCGTTCTTCACCGTGTCGATCAGATCCTTGTCGAGCTTCTCCTCGCCCGAGCGGACGGCTCGCAGGCAGGACCTGTTGATCAGCGCCATCAGTGACGCGAAGTGCCCGGTCGTGCGGGCGAACAGGTAGTCGGCCAGGTCGGCGAGCATCCCCGGGTGCTTCTCGGCCAGGACGATCTTCTTCTCGATGGTCTTCAGGAGAACCCGCCACTCCTTGCGCCCCTGTTCGTCGTCGATCTGGAAAGGACGCAGGGTCAGTGCGGTGGTGCGGCGGCCGAACTGAGCGAGCAGGGCCTGCTGCGGCGACAGGCCCTCACGCAGGATCCCGCGGTCGGCGACGCCGACGCCGACGTAAAGCAGGGTGACGGGGAACACGTTCGACAGGAACTTCAGATGGTTGGCCATCCGCACCGCCGAGGACTTCCCCGGGGCCAGGAAGTGCACGTCATCGATGACGAAGACCGCGGTCCTCATGCTCAGGACCGCGTCGACCGCGCGCTCAGCGAGGGTGTCCGCGTCGCCGCTGGTCGGCAGGCCGTAAAACCGGCAGATCGACGCGTTCAGACCGCGGATCTGCGTGTTGCCGGTCAGGTTGACGTAGACGACCGGGACTCTCCTATGGCCCTCCGGCGTGGTCTGTCCATGCAGGCGAACCTGCTCGCGGTGGAAGTCCCGCGCGTATTCACGAATCGCCGTGCTCTTCCCGATGCCGGGGTATGCGTCGAGCAGGGCCGCGGGCTTGGCCTTGTCGCCGTCCTGCCGGTTCGAGTCCACGATCTCGGTGAGGGCTTCATGCAGGGCGATCATCTGCGGAGTCTTGATCGGGCCGAGGTTCGCATGCCAAACGGCCCGCAGGTCCTGGTAGCGCCTCAGCTCCAGCTCGGACAGTTCGCCCATCTGCCGGCGCGTCAGCCGGGGCGGCTGGACCCGTTCCGGCCCGAAGACCAGCTCGAGCCAGCCGGACAGGCGCGTCAACGCGTACTGACGATCATCTCCCTCGAACACCGTGCCGCTGATCGCGCTCACCGGCTCTCCCAGGTGTCGGCGTAGTAGTCGTCCTCGTCGATGAACTCGTCGGTCTCGCCCGGGAAGGCGGCCTCCAAGTCCTCGTCCTCGTCGTCGTCCCCGCCGAGGTCATCGGCGGCTTCGGCAGCAGCGGGGACCGTATCCAGGGCGGCGATCGATTTGAGCGTCGGAAGCCGCAGCGGATCCTCCGGGTCCTCGACCTCGTCCGAGCCGACCAGGCAAAGGCGGTCCTCCGACAGACGCACGGCCATCCGCCGCTCGGCCCGGTTCCCGGTCAGACCCACTCCCCAACGCTCCAAGAGCTCGACCAGGGCCCGCTTCGGATCAGGGAAGCGATGCGTCGTGAGCGCGAGTTTGCGCGCGTAGCGCATGGCCTCGCGACTCACCGGCCCGTCCAGCGCGGGAGCGTGCTCCCACTGGAGGGCGTGCCAGGAGTGGTCCGGCCGCTGGAAGTAGACCTGCCGGATGTTGTCCGGGTCCACGGAGACCGGCCACTTGCCCTCATGAACCCCGGTATAGGGGCTCTTGGCCTCCCGCAGCCCGTCCAACCCGCTGCCGTTGTAGCGCATCCCCTCCAGCTCCACCCCGTAGTGCTGGATGGTGCACCATGCCTGCTCAAGGAAATGCAGGGCGAAGTTGCGCCGTGCCGGGATCCGTAGGTTGCCCGCCCGGGCGACGCCGTGGTCGAACATGTCCAGCGGGCTCAGCTTCAGGCCCGGGACCTCCGGGATCACCAGACCTCTGTGGCGGCGCCGGTGGTAGGTCAGGCCGACCCACTCCCGGATGATCATCTCCAGCTCGTCGATAAAGAAGAACGCGAAGTCCTCCACCGACTGGCCGCGGCTGTGGACATCAGGGCCCTTGTAGCCCGGCAGAGCCGCCAGCAGCCCCTGGTTGAGGGTCTTGAACCAGCGCTCGATCGGCGCCTTGTCCGTCGGCGTCAGCGGCCGGGCCGGCTGCAGCGAGATCTCGAACCGGGCGCAGACGCTGTGGACGTGGTTGGAGAGGTAGATCTTCCCGTGGTCGTAGACCACCGTCTCGGCCGCGACCGACGGCAGCAGCGGCCTGCCCTCCGCGTCGACCAGCTTGTCCGCAGGGACGACCACCGTAGAGGGGACGCCAAGCCGGGGCAGGTTCCTTCCCGGCAACAGCTCTGGGCGCGTCCGCACCGTCTCGAAGAGCACCGCGGCGACGTCCACGGCCTTCGTCGACACCGGGGTGAGCCGCAGCCCGGTGATGCACCGGCTGTAGAGGTCCATCGCGACCGTCAGCTCGCACTGCACCCAGCGGCAGGTCACCGGCTCCATCGCGAACACGTCCAGCCGGGTGGTATCCAGCAGCACGTACTCACCCGGCCGGGTCGCCCGCAGGCGACCGTAGACGGTCTGCGGGCGGTTCGCGATCGACCGCTTCCCCTTGGTGCTGCCCGTGAACGCATTCGTCCCCGCGTCCAGCTCGCGCAGCACCTCGTAGCCGGTCGACTGGGCGGGTATCTTCACCGTGCCCCGGCCGTACTCGGCCGCGACACGCTCCTCGATCTCCAAGAGGATCAGCCCGCGGACCGGCCGACTGGCATTCGTGTAGCTGTCCAGGACCGTGCGGGCGCACTCCAGCCAGCGGTGATCCACCCTGTCCTGGGCGTTCCGTCGCAGCTTGCTCGTGCGGACCAGGCCCGCCGGACCGGACTTCTTCACCTGCGTGACCCACAGCCGGACGGTGCTCTCGCCGACCCCCAACTCGCGGGCTTTGGCCAGGTAGCGGTGCATCATCGGGACGCCCGGGGCGTACTCCGGCCGCGGCTCGCCCTCCTGAGCCAGCTCCTGCGAGCCCAGCCGGTAGCCGAAGAGGACCTCCTGGACGTGCTGGAAGCGCTGGGTGACCTCACCCTCCTCGGCCTGGTCGAGTAGCCCCAGGGCGACGGCCGTGGACTCCTCCTCGTCCGGCAGCTCGCCCAGCAGCTGGGTCGTCGGGTCCGCCAGCAGTCCGGCCACGTCGACCAGCCTCCACCGCACCCCGCCGGGCCCGGATTGCTGGAGCAGGACCTCGCGGCCTCGCACCTCGGACACCGTGAACGGCTCACCCTGGAAACTCAGGGCGAGTCCCGCCCGCAACGGAACCGTCCAGTTGCTCATGCCGCCCTCCGCAGCACCGAGTCACCGTCGAGCGGGCGGCTCAGGTCGACCGAGAGCCGCCCCGACCACACCAGCGCGAGGACGGCGGGCCGTACGTCCTCGACCGGCCGGCCAGCCGCCAGGCGCCGTTCGGCGACCGTGAGGGGATCCCCGTCCTGCACCACCTCCCAGGCCCGCGCGATGTCCTCGTCCGGCACAAGCCCGGCCCGCCGGTAGGCGGCCAGGAACCGCACGTTGGCCAGCAGCACCGGATCCGCCCCCGACCAGATCTCGTACTGCCAGCCGTGGCCCTCCACCAGGTCCCCGGGCCAGGCCAGAGCCTCCGCGATCTTCGGATCAAGAAGGCGGTCGGCCGGCTTCACGTTGACCACGCGCACGTTGCCGTCCCCCAGCACCAGCAGGAAGTCCGGCACGTGCAGCCGCCACCGCCCACCCACCCGCGCCCGCAGACGGCACGGCTGGGCAAAAATCCTGACCACCTGCGGGTCGAAGTCCGCCAGCAGCAGCCGAGCCAGCTCCAGACGGCTCTCATAGACCACCAGCCCACGCGTCGTCGCCGACGCGTACTCCCCGGGATGATGCTTGTGCCCCTTCGCCGACCTGACCCGCCGCCACGGCACGGACCCGTCGAAACTGCCCCGACGCAGCTGGCTGAACTCCACGCTGCGGACCGAGTCGTCCTCGTACCGGATCGAAGCCGTCGCAGACTCCTGACTGCCAGCCCTCACGCTTGTACGCTTGGTGACCATGAGCTGACCGTAGGAAGTCGCCCAGGACCAAGAGGCCGGATGACCGAGAAGTTCCCGGGACTGACCACCACCGACCACAGGTGCTGCTAACGCCACCCGGAAGGTTGCTAGCCGACTGCTAGAGATCGACCGACACTGCTAACGCAGACCCGGAACCTACATCCCCCGGACAACCGATGTGCTTTCCACCCCGGGGATGGCGTAGAGTGGTGTTCACCGACGCGGGGTGGAGCAGCTCGGTAGCTCGCTGGGCTCATAACCCAGAGGTCGCAGGTTCAAATCCTGTCCCCGCTACTGAAGGCCGAGGGCCGGAATCCGAGAGGGTTCCGGCCCTCGGTGCGTTCCGTCCCTCCATGCGCGGTCACCTCCGGTGATCGGTCGTGCGCGCTGCGCATAACAAGTGAGTCACCATCAAAACGGGGATGACTACTGAACGGTTCCCGGGGTAGGGGCGGTGCCGGTCAACTCGCCCGTTTTTCATCGTTCATGGCCTGAAAGTCCAGGCCAGAAATGTTGTTGATCAAGGGGAACAGCTTGGAATAGCGCCCCCGGGTCTATTAACGTTCGATAACGCAGCGCGGTCGTCCCAGCCGTCACAAGCGACGGCTCCGTGCGCACGCGCCGAATCCCGCAAGGGAACCGGGGAACCACCACCTTGGGGTGAATCGCACGGCAGCCGCCGTGACCTCTGAACTCACAGAGTCACGAACGGTATACGCGCGTAGGAGACCTTCCCGCTCCGAACCCGTCAGCTAACCCGGTAGGCGGCGGAAGGAAAGGAGTGCGCCCGCGTGGTGTCCAACCGGCCTGCCCCCGAAGCCCCGTTCGTGCCGAGTCAGCGGTCCGCCGACACCTTCGTCTACGGCGGCGCGCGCACCGACGACGAGGGCCCCTGGGAGGAGTGGAACCCCACCGCGGAGTCCGTCCGCCCGCCCCGGGGCAAGCACCGGGTCGCCAAGCAGCGCGGCGGCGGCGGGTTCGCCCGTAGCTCCACCGTGCTCGGCGTCGGCGTCATCGCCGCCGTCAGCGCCGGCGGGATGGCCAGCGCCAACACCGGCAAGGCCCCGGTCTCCATCTCCCTGCCGGACCTGCCCAACGTCGGCTCGCTGATATCCGACGACGAGCCCGCCGAGGACACCGCCCCCACGCTCAGCAGCTTCGGCAGCGTGACCACCCCGCAGGCCGACGACACCGCCCCGCAGAGCGCCGCCGACGCCGGCGAGGCCCTGCGCAGCCGGATCATGGCCCAGGTCGAGTCGCAGCAGACGCAGGTCGAGACGCAGGCCCAGCTCGCCGCCGCGGAAGCCGCGGCCAAGGCCGAGGCCGACGCCGTCGCCAAGGCCGAGAAGGAGGCGGAGGCCAAGGCCACCGCCGCCAAGGAGAAGGCCGAGGCGGAGGCCAAGGAGAAGGCCGAGGCCGCGCGCCTCGCCGAGCTGGCCACGCAGTACGCGCTGCCGACCTCCTCGTACACGATCACCTCGACCTTCGGTGAGGCCGGCGCCTACTGGTCCTCCGGCTACCACACCGGCCTGGACTTCGCCGCCCCCACGGGCACGCTGATCAAGGCCGTGCACAGCGGCACGATCACGTCGGCGGGCTGGGACGGCTCGTACGGCTACAAGACCGTGCTCACCCTCGACGACGGCACCGAGATCTGGTACGCCCACCAGTCGTCGATCAGCGTCAGCGTCGGCCAGAAGGTCGCCACCGGCGATGTCATCGGCCGCGTCGGCGCCACCGGCAACGTCACCGGCGCCCACCTCCACTTGGAGGTCCACCCGGGCGGCAGCGCGTCGGGCATCGACCCGGGCGCCTGGCTGCGGAGCAAGGGCCTCAACCCCTGAGGTTCCCTCCCCGAGACTGATCCGCCCGCCGCTTCACATGCTGTTCGCACGGCGGGCGGAATCGGTTCGGCACCGGTGACCGTTGGGAAGAGGCATGACCGCTCTTCGCAAGCTCGGCACCTCCGACCTCCAGGTCTTCCCGCTCTCCCTCGGCGGCAACGTCTTCGGCTGGACCGCCGACGGGACCACCTCCTTCGCCGTCCTCGACGCCTACACCGCCGCCGGCGGCAACTTCCTCGACACCGCCGACTCCTACTCGGCGTGGATCGAGGGCAACAGCGGCGGCGAGTCCGAGACCCTGATCGGCCGCTGGACCGCCGCCCGCGGCAACCGCGACGACCTGGTGATCGCCACCAAGGTCAGCCAGCATCCGGACTTCCCCGGCCTGACCGCCGCCAACATCAAGGCCGCCGCCGACGCCTCCCTGCGCCGCCTCGGCACCGACCACATCGACCTGTACTACACCCACTTCGACAAGCCCGAGGTGCCGGTCGAGGAGATCGTCGGCGCCCTCGACGACCTGGTGCGGGCAGGCAAGGTGCGGTACACGGCCGCCTCCAACATCTCGCCGGAACGCCTCCGGGCGTCCCTGGAGTTCTCCGACCGCGAGGGCCTCGCCCGGTACGTGGCCCTCCAGCCCCACTACAACCTGGTCTCCCGCGACACCTACGAGGGCCCCCTCCAGGACCTCGCCGAACGCTCGGGGCTCGCCGCCCTCCCCTACTCCGGGCTCGCCTCCGGCTTCCTCACCGGCAAGTACCGGCCGGGCGGTGCGACGGTGGACAGCGCGCGGGCCGGGAAGGCCGGCGGGCATCTGGAGACGGAGCGGGGCCGCCGGGTCCTCACCGTGCTGGACGAGATCGCCCGCGAGCACGGCGCCGAGGTCGCCACGGTCGCCCTGTCCTGGCTCGCCGCCCGCCCGACGGTCACCGCCCCCATCGCCTCGGCCCGCACCCCGGAACAGCTCCCCGCCCTGCTGGCGGTGGCGGAACTGAAGCTGACGGAGGACGAAGTGGGGCGGCTCACGGCGGCGTCGGACTGAGCGGCGGGGGCGACGAGGTGCCGTGCCGGGCGGTGCTGGGCTGAGCGGCTGGGCGTCGTGCCGCGGCGTCGGCGCGGGACGGTCGGAGGCCGGACCGTCCCGGCGCCCTACGACCGGTACGGGTTGGGGAGCGGGTGGGGGAGCGTCGGATATGCGTAGGCCGGGGGATGGCCGTGTCCGTAGCCTGCGGGAGGGCCGTAGCCCTGGCCCTGGCCGTACACGCCGTACACCGGCCACGGCGCCACCGGGATCCGTACCGGTGGGGCCGTCATCCGGGCCGCGTGGTCCAGGGCCGGGCGGGCGACGTCCTTGCGGCGCCACAGCTCGTTGAGCAGTTCCCGCTCCCGTACGACGAAGTCGGCGCCGGCCCGCCCGCGCCGGCCCCGGTGCCGCAGAAACGCCAGTGACGTGGCGTACGCCTCGTACTCCGCGACCGCCCGCGCGGCCTGTCGGCCCAGATGGCGGCCGGCGTACTCGCGGGCCAGCCGCCGGGCCCGCATCGAGCCGAGCGCGAAGGGTTCGGCCGGGCTCAGCCAGCCGGTGGCGGCGTAGGCGGGCAGTTCCTCGCGCACGGTGCGCAGCTCGCGCTGGCGGGTCGAGACGACGAGCCAGGTCAGCAGCCCGAACGCCGGGACCATGAACGACGCGTACACCGCGAAGAAGCCCAGCTCACCGAAGGCCGCCGAGCCGTTCCACAGGGCGTGCATGCCCATCGCGAGCAGCAGTCCGGCCGGCGGGAGCAGCACCCGCCGCACCCGCTGGCGGTCCCCGGCGAACGCGGCGAAGCCGAAGCCGAGGCCGGTCAGCACGGTGAACAGGGGGTGCGCGAACGGGGACATCACGATCCGCACGAAGAAGGTCGCGGCGGTGACCGAGGCGATACCGCTGTCGCCGGTCATCTGGTCGGTGCCGAAGGCGGTGCCCAGGTAGAGGATGTTCTCGGTGAAGGCGAAGCCGGTGGCGGTGATCCCGGCTATGACCACGCCGTCGACGATCCCCGTGAAGTCCCGTCTGCGGAACAGGAACACGAGCAGGACGGCCGCCGCCTTGGCGGACTCCTCGACGACCGGCGCTATCACCGTCGCCCCGAGGGTGTCGGCGCTGGACGGGTCGGCGGTCGCGGTGGCTATCCAGCGGGTCGCGAAGCTGTTGGCGACGATGGCTATCAGCGCCGCCGCACAGGCTCCCCAGGCGAACGCGAAGACCAGGTTGGGCCAGGGGCCGGGCTCCACCCGGTCCAGCCATCGGAACGCGGCGATCAGCAGCGGCACGGGCAGCACGGCCAGCCCCAGCCCGACCAGGAACCCCTGGGTGCCGGTCTGCTCCCGCACCAGCGCCAGGATGACCAGCCCGGACAGCGCGAGGAGCGTGATGAGCGCCCCGTAGCGCACCCATGCGCGCCGCCACCAGTGCGCGTGCCGCAGCGCGGCGCCCTCGGCGGGGCCGACGGGGCGCGGAGGGTACGGCGGGAACGGGGGACTGATGGCCACGGCATCGACCCTAACGAGGGAGAGGACGGTGGTGGACGGGATTTTTCCGGGGCCCGGTCCGGGGCTTTCCCCGGGTCAGCGGTCCCCGTGCGGTACGCGACGGAAGAGCAGGTCGTTCACCACATGACCCTTGTCCAGCCCCTGTCCCTCGAAACGGGTCAGCGGCCGGAAGCCCGGTCTCGGCGCGAACCCGCCGTCCGCCCGTGTGTTCTCGAAGCGGGGGTGCGCCGTGAGCACCTCCAGCATCTGTTCCGCGTACGGCTCCCAGTCGGTCGCGCAGTGCACGATCGCGCCCGGCCGCAGCCGGGTGGCGGCGAGATCGAGGAACTCCGGCTGGATCAGCCGCCGTTTGTGGTGCCGCTTCTTGGGCCACGGGTCGGGGAAGTACACGCGCAGTCCGTCGAGCGCGTCGGCGGTCAGCATCTCGCGCAGCAGGATGATCGCGTCGCCGTTGGCCACCCGGACGTTGGTCAGGCCGTTGTGGTCGGCGAGGTTGAGCAGATTGCCCTGGCCGGGGGTGTGCACGTCCACCGCGAGGATGTTGGTGCCGGGGTCGGCGGCCGCCATCTGCGCGGTGGCCTCGCCCATCCCGAAGCCGATCTCCAGGACCACCGGCCGGTCGTTCCCGAACAGTTCGGCGAGGTCGACGTGGTGTCCGTCGATGTCCAGGCCCCACCGGGACCACAGCCGCTGGAGGGCGTCGGCCTGCCCGGCCGTCACCCGGCTCCGCCGGGGCTGGAAGCTGCGGATCCGCCGCTCGAAGTGCGACCCGGCGGGATCGGCCTTGGGCCCGTCGGGAAACCGGGGCTCCCCCTTCGCCCGGCTGTGCCGCACGGAGACACCGGGTGCGTGCTCCGACTCGGCGTGCTCCGACTCGGCGTGCTCGGAGCCGGGGGAGGCGCCGGCAGCGGTACTCGTGGCGGGCGTCGCGGGCGTCGCCGTGAACGGCGTGGCGGGCGTCGCGGTGGATCCGCCCGGCGCGGGGCGGGCGGGTTCGGGGGAGGTGAGGGAATCAGACACAGTGAGATCGATTTTACGGCGCCGGGCCGCACGGGTGCCGTTCACCGGGAGGCCAGCACCTCCAGCGCCCGCCGGGCCACCTCCCGCCCGATCGGCAGCGAGGCCGTCGCCGCCGGGGAGGGCGCGTTCAGCACGTGCACCGCGCGCGGCCCCTGCTGGATCAGGAAGTCGTCCACCAGCGCGCCGTTCCTCAGCACGGCCTGCGCCCGCACCCCGGCGCCCGCGCGCACCAGGTCGTCCGCCTCCACCGCGGGCAGCATCCGTCGTACCGCCGTCACGAACGCCGCCTTGCACACCGACCGGCGCAGCTCCCCGGCGCCGTACCTCCAGTGCCGGCGGCCCATGTGCCAGGTGCCGGGCCATGCCGCCGTCGCCAGGGCCTCGCGCGGCCGGACGACACCCCAGCCGTACCCCTCGCGGGCCAGCGCCGGTACCGCGTTCGGCCCGACGTGCACCCCGCCGTCGATGCCTCTGGTCAGGTGCACGCCGAGGAACGGGAACGCCGGGTCGGGCACCGGGTAGACCAGCCCGCGCACCAGGCCGGGCCGGGTCAGCTCGTAGTACTCACCGCGGAACGGCACGATCCGCGCCTCGGGTTCGTCGCCGGTCATCCGGGCGATGTCGTCGCAGTACAGCCCGGCACAGTTCACCAGGACCCGGCCGCGCACGATCTCCCCGCGCGCGGTGAGCACGGCGACGCCCCGCTCGGGCCGGCGGTCGATCCGGACGACCCGCTCGCCGTAGCGGATGTCCGCGCCGGAGGCGTCGCCGAGCCGACGGGCGACGGCCGTGAAGTCGCAGACGCCGGTGGAGCGCACATGGATCGCGGCGAGGCCGCGCACCTCGGGTTCGTACTCCGCGATCTGGGCGGCGCCCAGCTCCTTGACCACGATGCCGTTCTCCCGGCCGCGCTGGACGAGCGCGTGCAGCCGGGGCAGCTCGGCGCGGTCGGTGGCGACGATCAGCTTGCCGGTGACCGCGTGCGGGATGCCGTACTCGGCGCAGAACTTCGTCATCTCCGCGGCACCCTGGACCGCGTACCGCGCCTTGAGCGAGCCCGGCCGGTAGTAGATCCCGCTGTGGATCACCCCGCTGTTGCGGCCGGTCTGGTGCCGGGCCGGTCCCGGCTCCTTCTCCAGCACGGTCACCCGGGTGCCCGGCGCGGACCGCGTGAGCGCGTACGCCACCGACAGCCCGACGATGCCGCCGCCGACGACGAGCACATCACAGTCGTACGCGGTGTTCCGCACCTGCACCCGCACCACCTCCCACATCCGATAGTGCACTGCACCACTGACAATGCCTTCAAACGTGGGGGAGGGGCCCCGGGACGGGGCGGACGGGGGCGGCCCGGGCGCCAGGCGGGGCCGTCAGGCGGGGGCGGCCATCAGCAGCGGCCGGGCCCGCTCGCGCAGCTCCACGACCCGCGGCTCGTCGCCGTACGGCTCCAGGCGGTGCAGCAGGTCCTTCACGTACTCGGTGGTGCGGGCGGAGGAGATCCGGCCGGCGACCTCCACGGCCCGCACACCCTGCTCGCAGGCGGCGTCGAGGTTGCCCGACTCCAGCTCGGCGACCGCCGAGACCACCAGCCGCAGCCCGTGGGAGCGCACGAACTCCTCCGTCGGCTGCGACAGCGCCTGTTCCGTGAAGCGGCGGACCTGGCGCGGCGCCTTCAGGTCGCGGTAGCACTCGGCGGCGTCGGCGGCGAACCGGTCGTAGGAGTAGAAGCCGAGCCAGGACGGGTCGTTGTCGCCCTCGCGGGCGCGTTCCAGCCAGCTCTCGGCCGCCTTGAGGGCGGCCCCGGCGGCCTGGGCGTCGCCCGCGCGCGCGTGGGCCCTGGCCTCGACGAGACGGAAGAAGCTCATGGTGCGGGCGGTGGCCAGCCCCCGGTTGCGTTCCAGCGCGGCCTGCGCGAGGTCGACGCCCTCATCGCCGAAGCCCCGGTAGGTCGCCTGGAGCGACATCGACGCCAGCACATAGCCGCCCAGGGGGACGTCCGCCGCCGCGCGCGCGAGGCGCAGCGCCTGGATGTAGTACCGCTGCGCCGCCTCCTGTTGGCCGGTGTCGAAGGCCATCCACCCGGCCAGCCTGGTCAGTTCGGCGCTCGCCCCGAACAGGGCGCGTCCGACCTCGTCGGAGTACGCCCCGAGCAGCAGCGGCGCCGCCTCCACCCGCAGGCACTCCGGCACCATCGACGAACGCCAGTCGCCGCCCCCGTACTTGGAGTCCCACCGCCTGGCGTCCTCGGCGGCCTCCCGCAGCTTCTGCACATCGCTGTGGCCGACTTTGAGCGGTGCGCCCGACCCCTCGAGCGAGTAGGGCTCACGCGCCACCGAACTGTCGGCCGGGGTTATCAGCCAGCGGGACGCGGGCGTCGCGTACGCGCTTACCGCGAACGATCCGGCCAGCGACTGCCAGATGCCCCCGGAGCCGGCCCGGCGGCCGGCCAGGTCGAGGCGGTACAGGTCCGTGGCGGAGCGCACGGCCTGGCCGACGTCCCGCGGGAAGGCGAGGCCGACCTCGGGCGCGGGATCCGCGTCGGCCAGGCCGATCTCGTGGAGCGGCACCGGGCGGCCGAGCTTCTGTCCGATGGCGGCCGCGATGAGGTGTGGCGCGGCGCCCTGCGGCACCATGCCCTTCGACACCCAGCGCGCCACGGACGTCTTGTCGTAGCGAAGTGTCAACCCGCGCTGGGCGCCTAGGTCGTTGACGCGCCGCGCGAGTCCTGCGTTGCTGATTCCCGCGAGGGCGAGAACGGCGCCGAGTTTTTCGTTCGGCCCGCGTTGCTCCCTGGACATTGCGCCACCCCTCGACACAGACGGCTGCCGCGCTTGGCATAACCATGCGGCATTCGTAAACCCAGCGTAGTTCGCCGCATCCCAAGCGTTAAGGGGCATTCTTCCGGATGGCGGGATTGTGGTCCGTACTGAAGTGCGGGCTTCGGCACGGTCTGTCGCGGTGTGCTCCCGCTGTGTGGCCGTGCGCCCGTGCGTGCGCTCTTCTCCGGCCATGGGGGAAGCGGTTCCATGGGCCGTGCGTGGGTCGGCCCGCTGTACTGGATCCAGTGGGCTGGGGGACACCGCCGCCTTCATCCCCGCGGGCGGCGGAGCGGTCCGGGAGGCGGCGTCCGTCTCCCGGACCGGCGCTGCCCGTCACGGGCACGCGCGTGTGTACGGAGCGTGTGCGCAGCCTGCCCGTCGGCGCGCCGACTCGGCCCGCGCGTACGGGATTTGGCTGAAAACCGACCCTCTGTTCCATGGGTGACAACGCCTCCCACCATGCAAATCGAGGGCGCGCAGGGCGTTTTCGGGGAGCGTAGCGGGGGCGCATTCACGTCGCAGCGGCAGGGGTGTCGTCGCCCCCTCCCGCCGTCGCCGGCGCCGGTGTGCGGGCACACTCCCCGGATCGCAAGCCGCGCCGCCTCCCTCTGGCACGCGTTCTTCGTGGCAGCATGTGAACCGTTCGTACGGTGCACTCGTTTGTCCACAGCCTGTGGAGGCGTCGATGCGGTGGTTGGTGGGATGGAGCAGCACCGCCGCTGGTGCCCTCGGCAAGACCGTCGGATTCGACGGCCGGGAGCCCTACGGCGGCCAAGTGGGCGACGAGGGCGAGACCTTGCACCCCGTCGGGTCCCAACTCCTGTGGGGTGACCCGGATCCGCTGTGGGCGGTCGGCGACTGGCGCCCCGACGAGGTGCGCGTCGTCCGGGCCGACGCCCAGACCCGGATCGCCGTCCTCGGCATCTGCGGGGCCAGCGACGAGCAGTTGCGCGTGGGGCTGTTCGCCGCGCGCGGGGGCGCGCTGCGCCATCTCACCGCCTGGCCCGGCAGCTACACCGCGGTCGTCCAGGTCGGCCGGCGCATCACCGTCTGCGGCGATCTGGCGGGCGCCCGCCCGGTGTTCCACACCCCGTGGGCGGGCGGCACCGCCTACGCGACGGCCGCGCTGCCGCTGGCCGACCTCATCGAGGCCAACCTCGACTTCGGCCACCTCGCGGCGCTCCTCGCCGCCCCCGACGTCCCGGCCGCCCTGCACGACTCCACCCCCTACGACGGCGTACGACGCGTTCCGCCGGGGCACGCGCTGATTCTGCGCGCCGGGGCGCGTGAGATCGCCGGCTACGAGCCGGTCGCCTCCCTCGCCGTCGCGGCACCCCCGGCCGACCCGGACAGCGCCGTCGACGGCGTCCGCGACGCCCTCGTCGACGCCGTCCGCGCCCGCCTCGCCGCACCCCGCCACGTCCCTGACATCGATCCGGGCCCGGTCCCCGGCATGGGCCCCGCCGAACGGCGCGCCGCGCGCGGGATGCCCGTCCCCGGCATCGGCGCCGACCTCTCCGGCGGTCCCGCCTCGGGCACCCTCGCCCTGCTGGCGGCGGGCCTGCCCGGCCGGCCGGGCACGGTCCTGGGCCACGGCACCGGCGCCGGGGAACGCCTTCTGGCGGTCACCTTCAACGATCTGGCCGTCGGCGGCCGCGAGGCCGAGGTGCAGCGGGCCGGCACCCTCGCCGCCAACCCGCGCCTGCACCACGTCGTCGTGGCGGGCGACGAGGAGACCCTGCCGTACGCCGACCTGGACGGCCCGCTGACCGACGAACCCGGCCCGAGCCTGGTCACCGCCGCACGGCACCGCGCGCGGCTCGCCGCGGGCAGCGCCGACCACTTCACCGGCCACGGCGCCCGCCAGGTCCTCGACGCCCACCCGGCCCGCCTCGCCGACCTGCTGATGGACCGCAAGCGACGGCACCTGGTGCGCCCCGTCGCTGCCCTCACCAAGGCCGAGGGCTCGGTCCTCGTCCCCGCGCGCGTGTACGGCGCGGCCCGCCGCCTCGCCCGCACCCCCTACGGCGCCGGCGTGGAGGGCCTCGCGGAACGGCTCCGCCAGCGCCGCTTCGACGAGCCCGGCGGCGCCGTCGGTGCCTCCCTCGCCGCCCTCGCGTGGGGCGGCCCCGGGCCCGCGGCACGCTGGCTGACGGGCGAGGCCCTGGCTGAAGTATCGGTTCGCCTGGAGGGCGGTGCGTACCGCAACGGCGGCGGCCCCGGACAGCGCCCCGGCGACCACCGCGCGCGTGCCGCCCTGTCCCGGCACGCCGCCGACCTCCGCGTCCTGGAGCAGGCCGCCGAGATCCGCTCCCAGCGCCTGCACGCGCCCTTCCTCGACAACCAGGTCGTCCGCGCCTCCCGCGCCCTCCCCGAGACCCTGCGCGTACGGCCCGGCGCCCGCGCGGAGATCCTGCGTACGGTGCTCAAGGCGTCCGGCATCGCCGATCTGCCGGCCGGCTGGGGCACCCCCTCCCAGGCGTCCGCCGACGCCGCCGCCCGCGCGGGCCTGCGGATGTCCACCGACCCGCTGCTCTCCCTCTTCGACGCGCCCCTCCTCGCCGAGGCGGGCCTGATCGAGGCGAGAGTCGTCCGCAAGGCCCTCAGAGCGGCCGCCTCCGGCGAACGCCTCCCCCTGGACGGCCTGGCCGACCTCGTCTCCCTCGAACTCTGGCTCCGCCGCCTCCTCTCCCGCCGAGGCACCTGCTGGACAGGAACACCGGCACGCGCACGTGCGGTGCCGGCGGGTATCGCACCGCAGAGGCGGGCGGTTTCGTCCGGGGGGTGAGGGGCGGGCGGTGTCCTTTGAGGTGGGTGGGGGGCCTGTGGTGTCTTTCGGGGTGGGTGAGGGGGCTTGCGGTGTCTTTCGGGGGAGGGGGCCTTGGTGTCCTTCGGGGGGTGAGGCGTCGGGTGGGGCCTTCGCGGCAGCGGGGCGTCCGGGCTGGGGCCGTTGGGCGGGGCCCTCTGGGTCCGAGCGTCGGGGCGGAGCTGTCGGTCTGAGCCGCCAGGCGGGGTCGTCGGGCCGAGCCGTCGGGCTGGGGCCGTTGGGCGGAGTCTTCCGGGTCTGAGGGTCCGGGCGGAGCCCTCTGGAGCCGGGCGTCCGGGCGGAGCTGTCGGGGAGGTCGGCCAGGGCGGGGCCGTCGGGCCGAATCGCCGAGCGGGGCCGTTGGGGGGAGTCGCCGGGTGGAGCCTTCCGGGTCCGAGTGTCCGGGTGGAGTCGTCGGTCCGAGGCGTCCGGGCCGGGGCCGTCGGGCGGGGCCCTCTGGGGCCGAGCGTCGGGGCGGAGCTGTCGGGCTGAGCCGCCAGGCGGGGTCGTCGGGCCGAGTCGCCCGAGCGGGGCCGTGGGGCGGAGTCTTCCGGCTCCGAGGGTCCGGGCGGAGCGCTCTGGGTCCGAGCGTCCGGGCTGAGTCGCCGGGCGGGGCCGCCGGGCCGAGTAGCCCGAGCGGGGCCGCCGGGTGAAGCCTTCCGGGTCCGAGCGTCCGGGTGGAGTCGTCGGTTTGAGGTGTCCGGGCCGGGGCCGTCGGGTGGAGCCCTCTGGGGCCGAGCGTCCGGGCAGAGTCGCCGGGTGGGGCCGTCGGGCGGAGCCTTCCGGGTCCGAGTCGCCGAGTGGGGACGTCGCCGTCGGGCGGAGCCTTCGGAGGTCGAGGCGCCCGGGAGGAGCCGCGGGCCGCGTTTTCGGTGGCTGAGTAGCCAGGCTGAGCCGCGGGCCGTGAGCCCTCGGGCTGAGCCGCGTCCGCGCCTTCGGGGCGGCCTGTCAGGCAGGTCGGCAGGCCACTCCAGCCGGTCACGGGTAAATCGGCGACGCCCTTCCCCGCGCCCCGGTGACAATGGGCGGGTGCGGTACAGAATCCTGGGCGTCACCCAGACAGCGGACGACCACGGCACCCCCGTACCCGTTCCCGGCAGCCGGCTCCGCACGCTGCTCACCGCGCTGGCGCTGCGGCCCGGCCGTCTCACCGCCCCGGACGTCCTCATCGACGAGGTCTGGGCCGACGCCCCGCCCCAGGACGCCCCCGCCGCCCTCCAGGCCCTCGTCGGCCGGCTGCGCCGCACCGTGGGCAAGGACGCCGTCACCTCAGGACCCGGCGGCTACCGCCTCGCCGCGACCGAGGACGATGTGGACCTCTTCGTCTTCGAGAAACTCGTGCACCGCGGCACCACCGCCCTGCGCCACGGCGACCCGTCCGACGCCGTCCACGCCCTCGACACCGCCCTCGCCCTGTGGCGCGGCCCCGCCCTGGCCGACCTCCCCGACCGCACCGCGGCCGCCCGCCCCGAGGCCCTGCACCGGGACGCCGTCCGGGCCCGCGCCGAGGCGGACCTCCTCCTCGGCCGCGCCCACGAGGCCGTCCCCCGCCTGTCGGAACTGACCGCGGCGCACCCGTACGACGAACCGCTGCACGCCCTCCTCATCCGCGCCCTGCGCGACACCGGCCGCGCCGCCGACGCGCTCGCCGCCTACGAGACGGCCCGCCGCACACTCGCCGACGGCCTGGGCACGGACCCCGGGCCGGAGCTGCGTGCGCTGTACACCGAACTTCTCGACGGGGAGGCGGGCGGCGGCCGTTCGGCGGGGACGGAGCCTGCCTGGGGTCCCGCCCCGGATTTCGCCCCCGTCCACCGGACAGCGCCCCTCACCCCACCCCCACCGCCCGAGCGGAGCGGCAACCTGCGTCCGCGTCTTACCTCTTTCGTGGGCCGGGAACCCGAGCTGGACGCCATCCGTTCCACTCTGCACAGGGCCCGTCTCGTCACCCTCACCGGACCGGGCGGCTCGGGCAAGACCCGTCTCGCCGAGGAAGCCGCCGCCGGGCTTCCGAAGGCGTGGCTGGTCGAACTGGCCCCGCTGGACCGGCCGGAGGCGGTGCCGGGCGCGGTGGTCAGCGCCCTCGGTCTGCGCGAGACCGTCCTGCTGGCCTCCGACCTGGCCGTCCCGCAGGACGACCCGGTAGCCCTGCTCGTCGAGTACTGCGCCCCGCGCAGCGAACTCCTGATCCTTGACAACTGCGAGCATGTCATCGGCGCGGCCGCCGCCCTCGCCGAGACCCTCCTCACCCGCTGCCCGGGCCTCACGATCCTCGCCACCAGCCGTGAGCCCCTGGGCGTCCCCGGCGAGCAGGTCCGCCCGGTCGAACCCCTCCTGCCCGACCAGGCGCACCGCCTCTTCAGGGACCGCGCGGCCGCCGTCCGTCCCGACGCGGCCGCCGCCCTCCGGGAGCGGGACGAACAGGCGGTCGCCGAGATCTGCCGCCGGCTCGACGGCCTGCCCCTGGCCATCGAACTGGCCGCCGCCCGGCTCCGCCTGCTCACCCCCCGTCAGATCGCCGACCGGCTCGACGACCGCTTCCGCCTCCTCACCTCCGGAAGCCGCACGGTCCTGCCCCGCCAGCAGACCCTGCGAGCCGTCGTCGACTGGTCCTGGGACCTGCTCGACGCACCCGAGCGGACCCTGCTGCGCGAGCTGTCCGTCTTCGCGGGCGGCTGGGACCTCGACGCCGCCGAGGCCGTGTGCACGGGCCCGGTCGCGGACCTCGTCGGCGCCCTGGTCGACAAGTCCCTGGTGGTCGCCACCCCGGCCCCGCCCGGCCCGGACGGCACCGAGGGCATGCGCTACCGCATGCTGGAGACGATCCACGAGTACGCCACCGAGCGCGCCGCCGAGGTCCCGCACGCGCGCGTGGCCGCCGAGCGACGGCACCGCGCGTGGGTGCGCGCGCTCACCGAGCGGGCCGACTCCAAGCTGCGCACCGCGGAGCAACTGCCGTGGATCGCACGGCTGGAGACCGAGCTGGACAACATCCGGGTGGCGACCCGGCGCGCGCTCACCTCCGGCGACGAGGAGGAGGCCACCGCCCTGTGCCTGGCCATGGGCTGGTTCTGGTGGCTGCGCAACTACCGTCACGAAGGCGCCGAGTGGACCGACGGCACCCTTCGCCTGGCCGCGGTCCTGGACACCTTCACCGACGGCCCGGGCACCGTCCCCGACGACCTCGACGCCCGCATGGCCGCCGTCGACCCCCTGGAGGTCTTCCTCGCCGAGCCGGACGGTGAGCGGCACCATCCGCGGCACACCGGGCGGATGGACCTGCGGATGCTGCATCTGTTCCTGCTGTCCGAGTCCCGGCCGGGCATGAGGACCGACGGGCGGTACCGGGAGTACCTGCTGCGCCTGCTCGCCCGGTACGAGCGCGGTGGCCCCGAGTCCGCCAGGATGCCCGGCCTGATCTGGCCCGTGACGGCCTTCCAGCTCCGGGACGGCGTCGACCCGCCGGCCCCCTTCGACCCGAGGGAGCCGCTCGACCCGCAGGCTCCGCTCGGCCCGTCGGACGTGAGCCTCCCGACGGGCGGTGCGCGGGTCTCGACGGGCGGTGTGATGGACGTCCGTGTCCTGATGGACGAGGCCGTCGCCAACTGCCGCCGCCACGGCGGGGAATGGGAGCTGGGCTGCGCCCTGATGTTCCGCGCGCACACGGTCGTCGACTCGCCCGGCCGGCTGCGCGGCGTCGACGACGACCTCGCCGAGCTGCGGGAGATCGCCCGCCGGGTCGGCGACCGCTGGATGCGGGCCCAGGTGTGCGGCGCGTCCGGCGAGGCGGCGATGGCGCGCGGCCGTTTCGCGGAGGCGGAACAGGAGTACCGCGAGGGGCTGCGGCTGGCGTACGAGGTCGGGGCGTACACCGAGACGCCGTTCCTGATGACCCGGCTCGCGGAGATCGCCTACCGCTCGGGCGACCTCGACGCCGCCCGGGCGGCGCTCGACGAGGCGCAGATCGCCGCCGACCGGCACAGCGCCCTGGACGCCCAGGCGTTCGTGTCCCTGCTGCGGGCCCATATCGCGCTCACCGACGGCGATGTGGCCGGCGCGCGCGAGCTGTGCGAGGCGGCCCGGGTGGAGACGGGGAGGGGCAGCCCGCCGCCCCAGTTCACGGCGGCGCTGCGGATGCTCGACGCGCAGATCCTGGCGGCCGAGTCGGGTCCGGCGTACGGTCTGCCGCTGCTCGCCGACGCGCTGCGGCGGGCGCTGGTGGACCAGTGCTCCGAGGCGATCATGTCGGCGCTGGTGGACAGCGCCGTCGACCTGCTGGTCCGGCTCGGGGACTACCCGCGCGCGGCGGGACTGCTGGCGGCCGCCGACGTGCTGCTCGGCCCGTTCCCCCGCCCGGCCCCGCAGGCCGCGCAGGCGGCGAAGGCGGAAGCCGCGGCCCGTACGGCCCTGGGCGCCGAGCGGTACGCGGCGGAACGGGCCAGGGGCGAGGCCCTGCCGGTGGCCGAGGTGGTGCGTGAGCTGACGGCCGCCGCCCACGCCCACGCCGTGCCCGCGCGGCGCTGAGGCGGCCTACGCGCAGGTGAACTTGGAGTCCGCCCAGTCCGCGAGGGCCAGCTTGTCGAAGTGGTTGTGCGGTTCGACCACCAGGCGCACGGTCTCGTGGCCGGCGAGGTTCACATGGACGGGCACCGCGGGGTCACCGCCCTCGATCACCCCGGACCGCCACAGCGGGACCCCGTCGGCGAGGACGGCGAAAGTGACCTTGCCGAGCTTCATCGTCAGGTCGTCGAGGCCGACCATCGCGTCGTAGGCGGTGCAGGGCCGGTTGAGGTCGACGGTGACGCCGGAGGCGCCGTGCACGGTCACCCCGCGCGCGTACTCCCGCCCGGCGATGGACAGTCCGGAGCGCTGCCACACCCAACTGCTGCGGGCGAGCCGGATCTCCGGTCCGCTGCCGTCCCCGGTGATGTCGAAGGACAGCTCGCTCAGCGGGAAGACGGCCGGAGCCGGCGGGGGAGTGGGCGTCGGGGTCGGCGTGGGCGTCGGAGTCGGTGTGGGGGTGGGCGAGGGGGTCGGCGTAGGTGTGGGGGTCGGTGTCGGGGTGGGCGTGGCCCGCGGTGTCGGGGTCGGCGTCGGCGTCGGGGCGGCGGCCGGGACGACCACCGGCGGCACCGGCGCGGGCGCCCGGGTGGGGGTCGGCGTGGGCGTGGGCACCTCGGGCTGGACCACGGGCGCGGACGGCGCGGGCTCGGCCTGCGGCCGTGGGACCGGGCTGTCGTCGCCGACGAGCGCGAGGGCGACGACGGCGGCCGCCACCGCCACCACACCGGCGGCGATCCCGGCCTTGACCGGGGCGCCCAGCCCCTCCGAGACGGCCGCCCCGCCTCCGGCTCCGGCGCCGCCCGAGGTGCCGCCGCTCGCCGCGGCCGCCGCGCCCGCGATGCCCGCAGCGCCCGCTCCGGTGCCCCCGGCGACGAGCGCGAGGGCCTTGGCGTATCCGGCGGCGCCGAACCAGCCGATGACCGCGACCGGCACCACCGCCGGGATGCTGCTGGCCACTTCCTCGATCTGGAGGGCGGCCAGCCGGCACTTGGCGCACTCCTCCAGGTGCTTGCGCAGGCCCCGTTCGGCACGGGTGCGCAGTCGGCGGCGGGCGTAGGTGCCGAGCTGGTCGGCGTAGGCGGCGCACTCCTCGTCGTCGGTGAGGGTGGCGCTGACATGGGCCTGGAGGTACGCCTGCTTGAGGCCCTCGCGGGCGCGGCTGGCGAGCACGCGCGTGCCGTTGGCGTCGAGGCCGAAGAGCATCGCGACCTCGCTGGGCGACTCGTCCTCGACCTCGGTGTGCCAGAGCACGGCCTGCCAGCGCTCGGGCAGCGAGCGGAAGGCCTGCATGGCCATGGACTGTTCGGCCTCGTGCATCGCGAGGACGTCGGCGCCGAGGTCCAGGCCCGCCCCGAAGGAGCCCATGGAAACCGTGTCGTCGGCCACCTCGGAGGCGCGCGCGGCCTGTGTGGCGAACACGGCGAAGTCGTCGACGAGCTGCTCGCGCTTGGCCGACTGCGTCCAGCCGGCGGCCACCCGCCGCACTGAGGTCAGCAGATAGGCGCGGACGGCGTACTCGGGCCCGGAGCCGCCGCGCACGGCCTGGAGCATGCGGGCGAAGACCTCGGCGGTGAGGTCGTCGGCGGTGTGGGCGTCCCGGCAGCAGGTGCGGGCGTAGCGGCGTACGGCGTCGGCGTGGCGCCGGTACAGCTCCTCGTACGCGCTGTCGTCCCCGGAGCGCATCCGGGCGATCAGATCGGTGTCGGGCGGCGGCAGATCGCGCGGCGGCGGCAGCACGCCGTCGTCGGACCGCTCCCACTGGGCCGGTACACCGCCCTGTGGTGCGCCCTGGGCACCTGGGCCGCCGGAGCGCCCGCCGGGGGCACCGGACGCACTCGCCCGCCCGCCCTGGCTCGGTACCTGCTCGTCGCGTCCGTCAACGCTCATCGCGGAAAGCCCCCGCCGACTGTCCTACCCGTCCAGACCACCGGGTCAGACTGCCATAGCGACTTTGCTCGCGACCCGCCAGGACGGACCATCCACTCTTCCGTGGGGAACTGTCGAGATCCAGTACTAACTTTCACTCGAACGGGGAAGGTTCAACTGCCGTTCTCAGGGCACGAGTTGGGCCGCCGGCCCGGGACCGCCGCTCCGGGACCGCCGCCGCGACCGCAGCCGCGACGGACGGTCCGTGTCAGGAAGCCGGGGTCGGCCGGGACCGCAGCCCCTCCAGCAGGATGTCCAGCAGTCGCGCCGAGGCCGCCGCCTGCTGCGCCGCGTCCGGCAGCGAGGGCGCGGCCGTGGCGATCACCAGCAGGACGTCGGAGACCGACACGTCCGGCCGCAGCTCGCCCGCCTCGCGCGCCCGCTCCACGAGCCGGCCCACCACGTCGAGCAGCGCCGCCGCCCCGGAGTCGTCGCCCAGGGAGGCACCCGCCGCGTCCGAGGCGGCAGCCGAAGCACCCGCAGCCCCCGACGCACCCTCGTCGGCCACCAGCCGCAGTTCGCCGCCGCCCGGCTGGGTCCGCTGCTGTGGCACCCGGGCCTGGTCCGCCGGCGCGCCCTCGGCGCCGTCCTCCTCGGCGACGCCGACCCGCAGCACCTGCGGCGGCAGCAGGCGTCCGGCGCCCGAGGCGACCGACGTCCGCAGGAAGCGCGACAGCGCCGACCACGGCTCGTCCTCCTGCCCCAGCGCCGCCCGGGCCTGCTCGGTCAGCCGGGAGGTCTCCTCCTCGGCTATCCGCCGCACCAGGACGTCCTTGCTCGGGAACCGCCGGTACACCGTGCCCACGCCCACGCGCGCGCGCCGCGCCACGTCCTCCATCGGCGCGCCGTACCCCAGCTCGCCGAAGACCTCGCGCGCCGCCCGCAGGACGTGTTCGAGATTGCGCTGTGCGTCCACGCGCAGGGGTGCGCTGCGCGCGTCCCCGCGTCCGCTGTCCACCGACGCTCCCGCGCCGCCGCTGTGCGCGAGGGCGGAGGCGGACGACCAATGAGTGTCCTGAATGTGCATGAATGATCCCCCGGTAATGACGTCTCCCCCCGGAGACTCCCCGTCATCGAAAACCTGGGGTGTGTGGCACAGGGGATCGCGACCGGCCCGCGTCCGCCGCTCGCGGACACGGAAGGTGTATCCCCCTACACCCCGTCGACACGAACATAGTTGAGAGACAGTCAATTCAGAAGGGGCAGGTTCCGCACGGAGCGCCCCCCGATCGGAGTACGAGCCGTATACGTCCCGATTGCGCCCCTTCCGGCACCCCGGCGCACCCCCGCTGACCTGCGAACCTGCCGCGCACTCCCCGGTTTCGGCCAACCCCGCGGCGCCATGACGCGCGGTCACACAAATTGTCGAGGCTGTGGACAAAGTCCGGCGCCCGGTGCGTCATGGGATGGTGAAGGAACGTGCGCGCATTCTCGTTGTCGGCGGCGGCTACGTCGGGATGTACACGGCACTGCGGCTCCAGCGGCAGTTGAGACAGGAACTCCGCCGGGGCGAGGCCGAGATCACCGTCGTCACCCCCGAGCCGTACATGACGTACCAGCCGTTCCTGCCCGAGGCGGCCGCCGGCGCCGTCTCCCCCCGGCACGTCGTGGTCCCGCTGCGCCGCGTCCTGCCGCACTGCCGGGTCCTCGTCGGCGAGGTCACCGCCGTCGACCACGCCAAGCGCAGCGCGACCCTCACCACCCTCGCCACCCAGGAGGAGGGCACCGGACCCCGGCAACTGGAGTACGACGAGCTGGTCCTCGCGCCCGGCTCCGTCTCCCGCACCCTCCCGATCCCGGGCCTCGCCGACTTCGCCATCGGCTTCAAGACCGTCGAGGAGGCCATCGGACTGCGCAACCACGTCATCGAACAGATGGACATCGCCTCCTCCACCCGCGACCCCGCGATCCGCGACGCCGCCCTCACCTTCGTCTTCGTCGGCGGCGGCTACGCGGGCGTGGAGGCGCTCGGCGAACTGGAGGACATGGCCCGCTACACCACGCGCTACTACCACAACGTCAAACCCGAGGACATGAAGTGGATCCTGGTCGAGGCGTCCGACCGGATCCTGCCCGAGGTCGGCGAGGACATGGGCCGCTACACCGTCAGCGAACTGCGCCGCCGCAACATCGACGTACGGCTCGACACCCGCCTGGAGTCCTGCGCCGACCGCATCGCCGTCCTCAGCGACGGCGCCCGCTTCCCGACCCGTACGGTCGTCTGGACCGCCGGGGTGAAACCCCACCCCGTGCTCGCCGCCACCGACCTGCCCCGCACCGAGCAGGGCCGGCTCAAATGCACCCCCGAGCTGGCCGTCGACGGCGTCACGCACGCGTGGGCAGCCGGTGACGCCGCCGCCGTACCCGATGTGACGGCCTCCGAACCCGGCGCCCTCACCGCGCCCAACGCCCAGCACGCCGTCCGCCAGGCCAAGCTCCTCGGCGACAACATCGTGCGCTCCCTGCGCGGCGAACCCCTGCGCACCTACTCCCGCGCGTACGCCGGATCCGTCGCCTCGCTCGGCCTCCACAAGGGCGTCGCCCAGGTCTACGGGCGCAAGGTCAAGGGCTACCCGGCCTGGTTCATGCACCGCGCCTACCACCTCAGCCGCGTGCCCACCTTCAACCGCAAGGCACGCGTGCTCGCCGAATGGACGCTTTCCGGGCTCTTCAAACGGGAGATCGTCTCGCTCGGATCTCTCGAACATCCCCGCGCCGAGTTCGAACTCGCGGCCGGTGGAAAGCCTTCTGACAGGTCTTCCGACGACCCGAAGGGGTCGTCCTGACCGGATCCAGGAACTCCCCCGGCCGCCCCCGCGTCTGACGAATACCGGACCCCCGACGGCGGCCGCACTGCCAGACTGCTCCCTGCCCACAGCCCCCGCGCTCGAGCCCCTCCCCAACCCCCCGTCCCCACCCATCCCACGACGCCGTTCCCACCCGCTCCACCTCCCGGGTACTGCGACAATGTGCGGCCACCGCCGCGCGGCCACCGGAGCCCAGGCCGGGCCCGGAGCCGGCCGACGACGACTACACGAGGCAAGGATTCGTGAACTTCACGCGCTGGAGCGCCCGGCTCCCCGGAACGCAGCGCCGCGCCGCCGCGCGGGCCGAGCACCCGGTCACCACCACGGACCGGCGGAGCGAGGGCTCCGTACCCGCGGCCCGCGCCGAACACCTGACCGACGAACCGCCCCCCGTCCCCGCCGTCGACGAACTCCCGGTCCGTGAGGTCCTCGACCGCGTCCCCGCCCTCGTCGCCCTCGTCCACGGCCCCGACCACCGCCTCGCGTACGTCAACGACGCCTACACCGCCGCCTTCGGCCACCGCTCCTGCGGCGCACCCGCCGCCGAGGCCCTCCCCGAACTCCGCGACCTCGGCCTGCTCCCTCTCCTCGACCAGGCCCTGCGCAGCGGCAAACCCCGCACCCTGAAGTCCCGCAAGGCCCCCGACGGCCGCTCCTACACCTTCACCTGCACCCCGGCCGCCGAGAAGAACGGCGAAGGCGCCGTCCTCGTCTTCGCCACCGACGTCACCGACCACGCCGAGGCCGCCGAACGCCTCAGAGCCAGCGAGCGCCGCCAGCGCGAGACCGCCGTCACCCTCCAGCGCTCCCTGCTCCCCCAGGAACTCGAACAGCCGGACGACCTGCGCATCGCCGCCACCTACCAGCCCGGCGGCACCGAAGCCGCGGTCGGCGGCGACTGGTACGACGTCATCACCCTCGGCGGCGGCCGTACCGCCCTCGTCATCGGCGACGTCATGGGACGCGGCGTCCGCGCGGCGGCCGTCATGGGCCAGCTCCGCACCGCCGTCCGCGCCTACGCCCGCCTCGACCTCCCCCCGCACGAGGTCCTCCAGCTCCTCGACGGCCTCGCCACCGAGATCGACGCCAACCAGATCGCCACCTGCGTCTACGCCATCCACGACCCCAACGAGGGCCGCCTGGTGTACGCCTCCGCCGGCCATCTGCCCATCCTGGTCCGCGACGACCAGGGCCGGGTCCAGCGCGCCGACGAACCCACCGGACCGCCCCTGGGCACCGGCGGCTGGATGCACTCCTCCGGCTCCATCGCCCTCGGCCCCGGCTCCACCGCCGTCCTCTACACCGACGGCCTGGTCGAGCGGCGCAACGAAGACCTCGACGAGGGCATCGCCGCCCTGGAGCGCGCCCTGGCCGGCGCCACCGGCACCCCGCAGGTCGTCTGCGACCGTCTGGTCCGCTCGGCGGGCGTCACCGCCGACCATGACGACGATGTCGCGGTCCTCGTCCTCCAGCACCCCGCCCGCAACGGCCCCGACGGCGAACTGTTCCGCAACGCCGCACTGGACCTCCTCGGCGGCGTCGAGGCCGCCCCACGCGCGCGTGCCTTCGCCTCCGGCGTCCTCACGAGCTGGCGCTTCCCGCCCGAACTGCACGACACCGGCGTCCTCGCCACCAGCGAACTCGTCGCCAACTCCCTCCAGCACGGCACCCCGCCGATGCGGCTGCGCCTGCGCCGCACCGACCGCCGCCTGATCATCGAGGTCACCGACGGCGACGACCACCTGCCGCGCCGCCGCCGCGCCGAGCCCGCCGACGAGTCGGGCCGCGGCATCGCCATCGTCGCCACGATCGCCACCCACTGGGGCAGCCGCCGCACCCCCGGCGGCGGAAAAGCGGTGTGGTGCGAGTTCGCCCTGCCGAAACCGGCCGACCGGGCGGGCTGACGGAGCACGCGGCGAGGGAGAAACGACCGAAACAGGGACCCGAACACCCCTTCCCCGCGCGTAGCACCTAGGCGAACCCGCCCCCCGGTGCTACTAGCTCCCCATGGCAGACGCAACGGGCTTTCACCTCAAGGGAAGCGCCCCCGAGCGCTACGAACACTACGTCGCGCCCCTCATGGCGCCCTTCGTCACGGCACTCGTGGACGCCGCGGACCTCTTCCCCGGCGCCACCGTCCTCGACCTGGCCTGCGGCACCGGCTTCGCCGCACGCGCCGCGGCCGCCCAGGCGGGCCCCACCGGACGCGTCGCCGGCGCGGACCTGAACGACGGCATGCTCAAGATCGCCACGGCGTGCCACCCCCGCCTCTACCCGGACATCGAGTTCACCCCCGCCCCGGCCGACGACCTCCCCTACCCCGACGCGGCCTTCGACGCCGTGCTCTGCCAGCAGGGCGCCCAGTTCTTCCCCGACCTCGACGCCGCCCTGCGGGAGACCGCGCGCGTCACCCGCCCCGGCGGCCGCTTCGCCGCCACCGTCTGGTCCCACCTCGACGACTCCCCCTACTTCGTCGCCCAGCGCGACGCCCTGGCCGAGCACGGAGAGACGGTGGTGCCCTTCGAGGCGGCCTTCCAAGCGGCCGACCGCCTGACCGCGGCCGCCGCCCGCGCCGGCTTCCACGACATCATCCGCAGCCGGCTGACGTTCACCGTCACCCTCCCCCCGCTGGAGGAGTACGTCCCCGGCCATCTCTCCGCGACCCCCTGGGGCCAGGCCATCGCCGACAGCGACGACGACGAGGCACTCCTGAGGACGGCCCGCTCGATCGTCGACCGCCTCCCCGAGGCCACCACGGCCTTCCCCTTCACCGCGACCCTGGTGACCGCCGTCCGCTGACCCGGCCCGCGCACGACGAGAGGGCGGCCGCCGCGCACCGCACGACGACCGCCCGCCCGTACGACGACCTCAGGCCCCCGCGCCCACGGACTCCACAGCGGCCCCACCCTTGGCCACCACCCGGTTCCGCACCAGCCACGGCTGATCCTGCACGGCGGTGAGCTGCCTGCCCAGCCGCAGCGCGAGCCAACTGATCCCCAGCGAGAACAGCAGGAACGTCACGATGTACGGCGCGTGCAGCGAGGCCCCCATCGGCCCGCCCACCGCCGGCCCCACGGCCAGCGCGAGCTGCTTGACCAGCGCGAACGCCGAGTTGTACTGCCCCGCGAGCCCGCTCGGCGCCAGATCGGCCACCAACGGCGCGACGGTCGGCGACAGCATCGCCTCACCCAGCCCGAACAGCGCGTACGTCGACACGAACGCCGCCGTCGCCATCGCCTGGCTGCCGTGCCCGAGACCGGCGTACCCGGCCACGGCCCACGCCACGGCCCAGATCAGCCCGACGGCCGCGATCACCCGGGTCCGCTTCTGCCGCTCGACGAACCGCAGCACCGCGAACTGCGCGACGACGATCACCGCGGTGTTGGCGGCGAGCGCGGTCCCCAGCGCCGAGGTGGAGATCCCGGCCGCCTCCACGCCGTACGCGCTCAGACCCGACTCGAACTGGCCGTAGCAGGCGAAGAACAGGACGAAGCCCAGGACACAGAGCTGAACCATGGCCCGATTGCCGAGGAGCTGCTTCCAGCCGCCTTTGGCGGACCCCTGGGGCGCGTCCTCCACGCGCGGGGCGCGCGGCATCCGCACGGTCGTCATCACGACGGCCAGCATCAGGAAGATCGCCGCCTCGATGGAGAACAGCAGGGTGAACGACGAGACACGCGTGGTGTCCACCAGGTGCCCGCCGATCAGACCGCCGACGCCCAGGCCGAGATTCTGAAGGAAGAACTGCGTGGCGAAGGCCCGCGACCGCGTCGCCGCGGTCGAGCAGTCCACGATCATCGTCGCGAGCGCCGGCTGCATCACGGCCTGCCCGGCACCCAGCGCCGCCGAGGCGGCCAGGACGGCGGCCGCACTGCCGGCCAGCCCCAGGCTCAGTGCGCCCAGCGCGGCGGTGACCAGAGCGACGAGCAGGACCGGCAGTGGTCCGCGCCGCACGATCGCCCGGCCGGCGAACGGCAGCACGATCAGCGCGGCCACGGCGAAGACGGCGAGCACGAGTCCCGCCGTCATGGCTCCGAGGCCCCGTACCTGCGCCACATAGACGTACAGGTAGGGGACCGTGAAACCGAGCCCGAACGCGCTGAGTGCGTTGCCCACGTGGATCCGGCGCATCGCTGCGCCCATCGCCATGGTCACGTTCACCTCTCTCAACCAGTTAGGAGTGAAGACTTCAAAGCTAAAGTTCGAAGCTAAAGAGTACACATCGAAGAACTTCAAGGCAAAGGGCGATCGTGGGATACTGCCGCCATGGCCGACACCAGCGGCGTCCCGGAGCCGACACTCGAGGAACAGATCGCCGCCTACCAGCGCGAGTTCCAGGACCTCGACCCCCAGGTCGAGAAGATCGTGTCCGCGCTCTCCCGGCTGAACCGCCGTATGAACGTCGCGTACGGCCGCCAGACCGCCGCCCTCGGCATCAGCAACGCCGAGTGGGAGGTCCTCAAGGCTCTCGTCCTCTCCGGCGCCCCCTATCGGATGGGCCCGAGCGACCTCGCCAAGCGGCTGGGCCTGACGCCGGCCGCGATGACTCACCGGATCGACCGCATGGTGACCGAGGGGCTGGTGACCCGGGAGCGGGACGAGTCCAACCGGGTCCGCGTCATCGTGGAGCTGACACCGGAGGGCCGAGGGAAGTGGCTGGAAGCCATGCGGCTCGCCTCGGTCTTCGAGGAGGAGCTGCTCCAGGACCTCGCCGCGGACGAGCGCGCGACCCTCGGCGAGGCCCTGACCCGTCTCCTGCGCCGGGTGGAGCACGCCCAGCCGGACGCCGGCGGACGGCTCAGCGACCTGGACTGACCCCCTCCACCAGGGGCTCCACCAAGGTCTTCACCAGGGACAGCGAAAAGATCTTGACAGAGGGGCTTGACCCGACCCGTCGGGATCCGTAGAGTTCTTCGGGTTGCCGCGGAGCCGTAACGGTTCTTCGGTGACGCTCCGCCGCTCTGGCGGCACCTCACACCAAACGCACGATCTCCCGACGGGGTTGAATTCGCATGCCCGAATTCAATTCGATTCGGGGCCGGCAGCCCGATTAGGAACTGCCGAGCGGATCCGCTAAGGTTTGAGACGTCGGAACGGCCCAACAGCCGGGAAGGCAAACCCCCTCTGACTGGGAATCAGACGCCGAAAGGATCTGATAGAGTCGGAACCGCCGGAAAGGAAACGCGAGAGCGGGACCTGGAAAGCGCCGAGGAAATCGGATCGGGAAAAGATCTGATAGAGTCGGAAACGCAAGACCGAAGGGAAACTGCCCGGAGGAAAGCCTGAGAGAGTCTCTCGGGTGAGTACGAAGGAAGCGTCCGTTCCTTGAGAACTCAACAGCGTGCCAAAAATCAACGCCAGATATGTTGATACCCCGTCCATCGGCAGTGATAGCCGTGGATGAGGTTCCTTTGAAGAAACAAACACAGCGAGGACGCTGGATGCGAGGGGACTATTCCTCCTCTCGTTCCGCTCCCGTGATGTGTTGCACCGGATGACCGGTAAACATTCACGGAGAGTTTGATCCTGGCTCAGGACGAACGCTGGCGGCGTGCTTAAC
>NZ_JAANNX010000005.1:0-323528 GCF_013363615.1 Streptomyces sp. CAI-85
AGCTGGCCCACATGTGGTTCGGCGACCTGGTCACCATGGAGTGGTGGAACGACCTGTGGCTGAACGAGTCGTTCGCCACCTACACCTCCATCGCCTGCCAGGCGTACCACCCGCAGTCGCGCTGGCCGCACTCGTGGACCACGTTCGCCAACTCCATGAAGACATGGGCGTACCGGCAGGACCAGCTCCCGTCCACCCACCCGATCATGGCGGAGATCCGTGACCTGGACGACGTCCTGGTCAACTTCGACGGCATCACCTACGCCAAGGGCGCGTCCGTCCTCAAGCAGCTCGTCGCCTATGTCGGCATGGACGAGTTCTTCAAGGGCGTGCAGGCGTACTTCAAGGCGCACGCCTTCGGCAACACGCGCCTGTCCGATCTGCTCGGCGCGCTGGAGGAGACCTCGGGCCGCGATCTGAAGTCCTGGTCGAAGGCGTGGCTGGAGACGGCCGGCATCAACATCCTGCGCCCGGAGATCGCGACGGACGGCGAGGACGGGTCCGGGGTCATCACCTCGTTCGCGATCCGCCAGGAGGCCCCGGCCCTGCCGGCCGGCGCCAAGGGCGCGCCGACACTGCGTCCGCACCGGATCGCCGTCGGCCTGTACGACCTCGACGGGGAGAGCGGCAAGCTGGTGCGCCGCGAGCGCCTCGAACTGGACGTCGACGGCGAGCTGACGGACGTTCCGCAGCTCGTCGGCACGCGCCGCCCCGACGTCGTCCTGCTCAACGACGACGACCTGTCGTACGCCAAGGTCCGCCTGGACGAGCGGTCCCTGGCGTTCGTCACCGAGCACCTCGGCGACTTCGAGTCCTCGCTGCCGCGCGCGCTGTGCTGGGCGTCGGCCTGGGACATGACCCGGGACGCCGAACTGCCGGCCCGCGACTATCTGTCGCTGGTGCTGTCGGGCATCGGCAAGGAGTCCGACATCGGCGTGGTCCAGTCGCTGCACCGCCAGGTCAAGCTGGCCATCGACCTGTACGCCGACCCGACCGCCCGTGAGGCCCTGCTGACCCGCTGGACCGACGCCACGCTGGCGCATCTGCGGTCCGCCGAGGCGGGCAGCGACCACCAGCTCGCCTGGGCCCGCGCGTTCGCGGCCACCGCCCGCACGCCGGAGCAGCTCGACCTGCTGGACGCCCTGCTCGACGGCTCGCAGACCATCGAGGGGCTGGCCGTCGACACCGAGCTGCGCTGGGCGTTCGTGCAGCGCCTCGCGGCGGTCGGCCGGTTCGACGAGGCGGAGATCACCGCCGAGTACGAGCGCGACAAGACGGCGGCCGGTGAGCGGCACGCGGCCACCGCCCGCGCGGCGCGTCCGACGCCGGAGGCCAAGGCGGAGGCGTGGGCGTCGGTCGTCGAGGACGACAAGCTGCCCAACGCCCTCCAGGAGGCCGTGATCGGCGGTTTCGTGCAGACCGACCAGCGTGAGCTGCTGGCGGCGTACACGGACCGGTACTTCGAGGTCGTCAAGGGCGTCTGGGACAGCCGCTCGCACGAGATCGCCCAGCAGATCGCGATCGGCCTCTACCCGGCGGTCCAGGTCTCCCGCGAGACCCTGGACAAGACGGACGCCTGGCTGGCCTCCGCCGAGCCGAACGCGGCCCTGCGCCGCCTGGTCTCCGAGGCCCGCGCGGGCGTGGAGCGGGCGCTGCGGGCGCAGGAGGCGGACGCGCGGTAGGTGCTTGCGGTAGGCAGTGGGGCGGGGGCGCTCGGGTTGATGCCGGGCGCCCCCGCTTTTGTGTCTGCGCGCGGGGCTGGGCGGTTGTGCTTGCGCACGGGGCCGGGTCTTTGTGCCTGGGCGCGGGACCGGGCGTTTGCGCCTGCGCGCGAGACCGGGCGTTTGCGCCTGCGCGCGAGACCGGGCGTTTGCGCCTGCGCGCGGGGCCGGGCTCAGGCGACGGCGTCGCGGTGCGGGCGTTCGCTCGTGCCCCTGTGGGGTGACGGTCGTACGGGCGCCTCGGCGGCGGCGCCGCCCGCTCGGAGCTGGCCCGCGACCGTCGCCCCAAAGGCCAGCGCCATGCCCGTGAGCTGGAGCGGGGTCAGCGCCTCGCCGAGGGCGGCCCAGCCGACGACGGCGGCGGTGAGCGGGGAGAGCGGGCCGAGGAAGGTGACCTGGGTGGCGGTGAGCCGGCCTATGCCGCGGAACCAGAGCCAGTACGCCACCGCCGTGTTGGCCAGCGCCAGGTAGAGGTACCCGGCGGCGGCCCGGCCGTCCAGGGCGGGCGGAGCGCCCTCGGCGAGGAACGCGACCGGCGCGATCAGCAGTCCGCCCGCGGTGAGCTGCCAGCCGGCCAGCGCCAACGGACCGACGCCCTCGGGCCGGCCCCACTTCTTGGTCAGGACGACACCGGCCGACATGGAGGCCGTGGAGCCGAGCGCGGCCAGCACGCCGAGCCCGTCCAGCGCGCCGGCCGCCTTCAGGACGACCAGGCTGACCCCGAACGCGGCGACCACCCCGGCCAGCAGGGTCCGCGCCGTCGGCCGCTGTCCGAGGAGCAGGGCCGAGAGACCGACGACGAACAGGGGTCCGACCGAGCCGACGACCGCCGCCATACCGCCGGGCAGCCGGTACGCGGAGAGGAACAGCAGGGGGAAGAAGGCGCCGATGTTCAGCGCCCCGAGCAGCGCCGCCTTGCCCCACCAGAGGCCGCGCGGCAGCACCCGGCCGAGGGCGAGCAGCAGCAGTCCGGCGGGCAGGGCGCGCATCAGACCGGTGAACAGGGGGCGGTCGGGCGGCAGGAACTCGGTGGTGACGGCGTAGGTGGTGCCCCAGGAGACGGGGGCGAGGGCGGTGAGCAGGACGGTCGTGATCCTCGGCATACATTTAGCTTACCTCTAAGCAACTTACCTACAAGCCACTTTCTTGCGGACGACCGGATACGGCCGGATACTCACCCCATGAGCACCACGCAGCCTTCGCAGCCGCCGCAGCCTTCGCAGCCGCCGCGCAGGGACCCGGTCGACGCGATCATCGAGCAGTGGGCGGAGGTCAGGCCCGATCTCGACACCGCCGCCATGGAGGTCTTCGGCCGGATCCACCGGATCTCGCGGGCGGTGGGCGACCGTTCGGAACGGGCGTACAGCCATCTCGGCCTGGCCCGGGGCGAGTTCGACGTCCTGGCCACCCTGCGCCGGTCCGGCGAGCCCTACACCCTCTCGCCCCGTCAGCTCTCGGCCACGCTGATGCTCACCACCGGCGGGATGACCGGCCGGCTCGACAAACTGGAGCGGGCGGGGCTGCTGCGCCGTTCCCCCGATCCGCACGACCGGCGGGGGCTGCGGGTGACGCTGACCGACGAGGGGCTGACCCTGGTCGACCGTGCGGTCGGCGCCGGGCTGGCCGCCCAGACCCAGGCCCTGTCGGCGGCCCTCACCCCGGAGCGCGCCGCCCAACTGGCCGACCTGCTGCGGGAGGTGCTGTTCGCGACGGAGACGGCTGAGGGGTAGGCGGCGTCGTCTTTGCGTGTCAGCCGACGTGCGCCGAGAGGGCCGCGTCGACGGCGCTCGCGTCGGCGGTGTCCGCCGCCCAGGCCACGTATCCGTCGGGCCGCACGAGGAGGGCCGTACGGCGGTCGCCCGCCCAGCGTTCCACGGCGAGGCGGCCCTCGCGGTCGGCGCCCGCCCCTTCGTACGCCCCCGGGGTGATCAGCACGAACCTGCCGCCGCGCAGGGCCTCGTGGAGGCGGCCGCCGCCGGCCAGGGCGACGTCCGGGACGCGGGTGCCGGTGAGGCGGTGCGCGCCGCGCGGGGCGGGGTAGCGGACGCCGATGCCGCTGATCTGGCCGACGGCACGGCGGCGGGCGGGGGCGGCGACGCCGAGGAGCGTGGTGAGCGCGGCGCGCAGGGCCAGGGTCGCGGGCCGCTTGGCCATGGCGAGGCGGACGATGCCGCCGCTGCTGCGGAGCACCGACCTGCCGACGGGGTGCCGTTCGTCCTGGTAGGTGTCGAGCAGGTCGGGGCGCGCGTGGCCGTGCAGGACCTGGGCGAGCTTCCAGCTCAGGTTGGCCGCGTCCTGGAGGCCGGTGTTCATGCCCTGGCCGCCGGCCGGGGTGTGCACGTGCGCGGCGTCGCCGGCCAGGAAGACCCGGCCCACCCGGTAGGCGGGGGCCTGGCGTTCGTCACTGTGGAAGCGGGACATCCAGCGGGCGTCGTGCATCCCGTAGTCCCGGCCGAGGGCGAGGCGGGTGACCTCCTTGACCTCGTCGAGGGCGAGGGGCTCGCTGTCGGGGACGTCGCGGGCGCGGTTCCAGGCGATCACCCGGTGGTAGCCGTCGCCGAAGGGCGCGAGGAAGGCGAAGGCGTCGCCCGCGGTGTTGACGGTGAGCAGCGACTCGGGCTGCTCCGCGAGCCGCACGTCCGCGAGGACGACGGAACGGATCACCGAACGGCCGGGGAAGGGCAGCCCGATCGCGTTCCGTACGGCGCTGCGCATGCCGTCGGTGCCGACGACGTACGCGGCGCGCAGCTCCTCGTCGGCGGCTCCGTCGGCGGCTCCGTCGGCGGTGCGGACGGTGACCGTCACGCCGTCCGCGTCCTGGGTCAGACCGGTGACCTCGGACTCGTACCGGAAGCGCACCCCGGCCTGCTCGGCCCGCCGGTGGAGGGCCTTCTCCACCTCGTACTGCGGGATGACGAGGAGGTGGTTGAAGCGGGAGGGGAGGGTGTCGAGGGCGATGGTGAGCCGCCCGAAGAGGCGCAGCCGGTCGAGGGTGCGGCCTGCCGTTTCGAGCTCGTCCGCGAGGCCGCGGGCGTCGAGCTGCTCCAGGGTGCGGGCGTGCAGGACGAAGGCGCGGGAGAGGTTGCTGACGCGGTAGGGGCGCTTCTCGACGAGGGTGACGGGAACACCGGCGACGGCGAGATCACCGGCGAGCAGCAGCCCGGTGGGCCCGGAGCCGACGACGATCACGGGGTGGGGGGTGGTGCGGGCGGTGGTGTGGGCGGTGGTGCCGTTCATGGTGGCCTCCTTACGCCAACGCTCGTAGGCCAACGGGCGTTGGCCAACGCATGTTGACAACGATAGGGGCGCCCCCGGCCGGGGGTCAACACTTGTTGGCAAACACACGTTGGCCTACGCTTGTGGACATGACTGGCACAGGCACCCGCCGCTCCGAGGCCACCCGCGACGCGATCCGCACCGCCGCCCGCGAACGCTTCGCCGCCGACGGCTACGAACGGACCACCATCCGCGCCGTCGCCAAGGACGCGGGCATCGACCCCTCCATGGTCATGCGCTACTACGGCAACAAGGAGGGCCTGTTCGCGGCGGCGGTAGCCGTCGACCTGAAGCTGCCCGACCTCACCACGCTCCCCCGGGACGAGGTCGGCCGCGCCCTGGTCACCCACTTCCTGGACATGTGGGAGGAGAACGAGGTCCTCACCGCCCTCCTCCGCGTCGGCGTGACCAACGAGGCCGGCGCCGCCCGCATGCAGACGATCTTCCGCGACCAGCTCCTGCCCACGGCCCGAGCGGTCTGCCCCGACCCCGAACAGTCCGGCACCCGAGCGGCCCTGTGCGCCACCCAACTCCTCGGCCTGGCCCTCACCCGCTACATCCTCCGCCTCCCCCCGGTGGTCACCCTCCCCCGCGAGGAACTGACCGCCTGGCTCACCCCCACGATCCACCGCTACCTGACAGCCCCTCATCCGGCGGCCTGACCGTCGATCAGGGGGGATCCACCGGTCAGCGCGTCATGGTGGTCGCGCAGCACCATGACGGACCGAGCCAGCCACTGCACTCGCTCCACCTCACCCCGCAGCCCAGGCCGCTCGGCCACGGCCAGCCGCCTACGAGCCTCCTCGACCCCGGCCAGCGCGAGCGTCGCCCGCACGCCATCCGCGGGCGCCTCGGCGACCAACCGCTCGATCTGCGGCATCAGAAAGGCCAGGTGCGCCCTGAAGTCCCCGTCGAGGAGCTTCACCGTCTGATGACGGGGCAGTGCCTGCTGAGCCAGAAACCAGGAGGCGGCGGCACGCACCATGCCGATTCCTCTCCGGAGTGATCGACAGTGGCCGCAGTCCTCCCTCCAAGCCTCAGGCCGGCGTCGGGAAGGGCCCTCAGCTCCCTAACCACCACTGGCCTCTGGCACCCGGCCCTGAATCACCCAGACCGCTTCGCCCAGACGGTGTGCGATCACACCGAAGTCGTCGGCGAGAGCCACCACGAGACGAAGCCCTCTACCAGAGCACATGTCGGCACCGGCCCAAGAGACCCCGACCCGTAGCAGTGGGCCGTCCGCGTCGGCCTCCAACGAGGACTCGCGCCCCGGCGGGACACCGTGCAGCACGGCGTTGGCGGCGAGTTCGGAGACACACAGCCGGATGTCCTCCACCCGGTCGGCGTGCCTCCAGGATGCGGCGCCCCAGAGCCGCTGCTTCATGGGGAACCGGCGCTCCAGCCTTGTCGCCTAACGTGTAAAGCGGCAAGGTCGGCCATCGCGTGGAGGAGACACCATGAGCGACGAGACGTGGGTCAGCACCTCGATGCCGTATCTGGTCCCACGGGAGCGGGGACAGCAGGACGCCTGGGGTGCCGAGGCCGCCGCCCGGGGTGGCAAGGGCGGTCAGCGCATCGTCCACGCCGGTGAGGTGGCCGCGCCGGACGAGGTGGCCGGCCTGCTCGGTCTGTCCGCGGGCGGCCCTGTCGTCGTACGCCGCCGGATCATCGAGTTCGACGGCGAGCCCTGCGAGTTGACGGACACCTACTATCCGGTCGACATCGCGCGCGGCACCCGGCTCGCCGAGCGGGGCAGGATCCCTGGCGGGGCGGTGTCCGCCCTCGCAGCGCTGGGGCACGTCGGCGTGCGGGTGCGGGAGGACGTGACGGCACGCATGCCCGACGCCGAGGAGCGCGAGGTGCTGCGTCTGGGCGCGGACGAGCCGGTGCTCCGGCTCAGCAGGGTCACGTTGGACAGCGCGGACAGGCCCTTCCAGGCCGACCTGATGGTGATGCCCGCCCGGCGGCAGAGACTGCGCTACGAGATCCGGATCGGATGACCGTGCACACCACCGACACCCCCTCCCCCGACGGCGACGCTCCGGACCGGCGTTCGCTTCACGAGCGGATCGCCGCGGACCTGCGGGACGAGATCATGAGCGGCGACCTGGCTCCCGGTGCGCCTCTGCCCTCGACCGCCCAGCTCAAGGCGAGGTTCGAGGCCGCCAACGCCACCATCCAGAAGGCGCTCCAGGTCCTCAAGGACGAGCGGCTGGTCGTAGGCCGCGCCGGGGCGTCGGTCACCGTGCGGGACCACCGGCAGCGGACCGTTCGCCCCGCCGCGTACCTGGCGCCGTCCGCCCCGGGCGAGCCGTACCGCTGGCTGGCCGAGGCCGCGAAGCTCGGAGCGCGGGCACAGAGCACGCTGCTCGACGTGCGGGAGGTCCGGCCTTCCGCCGACGTCGCGGCCGCGCTGCGCCTCGCCGACGACGAGACGGCGGTCCTGCGCCATCAGATCCTCTCCGTGGACGGTGAACCCGTCGAGCTGGTGAAGTCGTACTATCCGACGGCCGTCGCCCGGGGAACCGCCGTCGCGGAGAAGCGGAAGATCCGGGGCGGCACGCCCGCGCTGCTCGCCGAACTCGGCTTCCCGCCGCGGCTCAGCACGGACCGGGTCTCCGCCAGGGTGCCCACGCAGGAGCAGTACCAGGCGCTGAGGCTGCCCACCGACCTACCGGTGCTGCGCACGCTGCGCGTCGTGTACAGCGACGACGACCGTCCCATCGAGGCGACCGTCATGGTCAAGGCGGGTCACCTGTACGAACTGCAATACGACTTCGTCCCTGAATGACCCGGGCCCGGGCGAAGGCCCCCGGCCCGGTCACACGACAAAGACGCCACCCCGGCCGCCGTGCTGCGGTCGGGGTGGCGTTCTGTGTGGCTGGGAGGCGTCAGGCCTTCGGCTTGGGCTTGATGACGCGGAGGGCCGGGTTGGACTTGTCGAGGACCATCACCAGGCCGGTGATGACCGCGAAGAGCACGATCGGGGCAAAGACGTAGAGGCCCAGCGTCTCGGCCACGTTCAGGCCCGGGCCGGGGTCGTCGCCGTCGTCGCGGGTCAGCGCGAGCGCGGGGGACGACATGAGCAGCATCATCAGCGTCGTACCGGCGGCCAGGGCGCCGGCGCGCAGGGCGTTCTTCTTGTCCACAGGGCAAACGTAGCGAACGCCCGGGAGAGCCGCGCGCCCGGGGTGCCCCGTAAGGGGCTATCCCGGGGGTGCCTGCCGTAGGACCTCTACCAGGGCTCGGAGTCGTGGGGAGGACGTGAGGTCCTCCAGGGGTACCGGGCGGCCGTTCGCGTCGGCGATCGGCAGGCGCCAGTTCGGGTACTGGTCCCAGGTGCCGGGGAGGTTCTGCGGGCGGCGGTCGCCGACGCCGTCCGGGAGCCAGACGCCGATCATGCGGGCCGGGGTGCGGCCCAGGAAGCGGTGGACGGCCTGGACCTCGGCCTCCTCTGAGGCGGGATCACCCGCGCCCGCGCCCCCGCCCTCGCCCAGCAGCCCGAGGCGTGTCAGCAGCGCCAGCCACTCCGCCGTGTCCGCCGCCGCCTCGGCCCGTTCCGTCGCCGCCGGCCGGGTCAACAGGCCCAGCCGGTCGCGGAGTTCGACGTGCTCGCCGGTGAGCCGGGCGGCCGTGGACGGCAGGTCGTGGGTGGTGGCGGTGGCCAGGCAGTCGGCGCGCCAGCTCTCCGGGGGCAGCGGGGCGCCGTCGCCGGCCCAGTCCCGTTCGAACCACAGCACGGACGTGCCCAGCACCCCGCGCTCGCGCAGCGCCTCCCGCACCCCGGGCTCGACGGTGCCGAGGTCCTCGCCGATCACCACCGCGCCCGCCCGCGACGCCTCCAGCACCAGGACGGCGAGCATCGCCTCGGCGTCGTAGCGGACGTACGCGCCCTCCGTAGGGGGTTCCCCCTGGGGGATCCACCAGAGCCGGAACAGGCCCATGACATGGTCGATGCGCAGCGCCCCGGCGTACCGGAACAGGCCCTGGAGCAGCCGCCGGTACGGGGCGTAGCCGGAGGCGGCGAGCCGGTCCGGGCGCCAGGGCGGCAGCCCCCAGTCCTGGCCTCGCGCGTTGAACGCGTCCGGCGGCGCCCCGACCGACGTCCCCGCGGCGAAGTACTCCTGCTGCGCCCAGGCGTCCGCACCCCCCGGATGCACACCGACCGCCAGATCGTGCACGATCCCGACCGGCATGCCCGCCTCGCGCGCGGCGCGCTGCGCGGCGGCGAGCTGGGCGTCGGTGAGCCAGGCGAGACGGGAGTGGAAGTCGACGCGGTCCCGCAGCTCCTCGCGGGCCCGCGCGGTCTCCGCCGACCGCGGGTCGCGCAGCCCTTCCGGCCAGCGGCCCCACTCACCGCCGTGCACTTCGGCGAGCGCGCACCAGGTCGCGTGGTCCTCCAGGGCCCGCCCCTGCTCGGCGAGGAAGTCGTCGTAGGCGGCGCGCCGGCCGGGGCCGAGCGGTACCCGGGCGAGCAGTTCCAGCGCCTCCCGCTTCAGCGCCCACACCGCGTCCCGGTCGATCAGCTCGCCCTTGTCCAGTACGGCCTCGCGCAGCCGCGCGGCCCGTTCCAGCAGGGCACGCGTGTCGGCGTCGGTGTACGCGAACTCGGGCACGTCCTCCACCCGCAGGTGGACCGGGTCGGGGAAACGGCGGGACGACGGCCGGTACGGCGACGGATCCGTCGGCGCGCCCGGCACGGCCGCGTGCAACGGGTTGACCTGCACGAACCCGGCCCCCAGCGTCCGCCCGGCCCAGCCGGCCAGCTCCCCCAGGTCGCCCAGATCGCCCATGCCCCAGGAACGCCGCGACAGCAGGGAGTAGAGCTGCACGAGCAGCCCGTACGAGCGTCCCGGCGGCGTGGGCAGCCGGGGCGGGGCCACCACGAGGTGGGCGTGCGCGGTGCGGCCGTCGGGGGCGGGGGCGGTGGCGGTCAGCCGGTGGACGCCGTGCCGGAGGCCCTCCACCCCGGCCTGCGCGGCCCGGCCGGCGTGGACCTCCCGGATCTCGCCCTGCTCGGTCTCGATCCGCAGGGCCGTCCCCTCGGGGAGGGCGGCGAGCGGCTCGCAGGGGCTGCCGCTCCAGCACACCACCGTCGGCGGCAGCAGCCGCTCCCGCAGTTCCGCCTCCCGTGCGGCGAGCGCGGCCCGCACCGCCTCCGGGCCGCCCGCGTCGACACCGAGCGCGGCCAGGACCCGGGTGACGGCGGCCGCCGAGGCGGTGACCGTACGGTCCGGGGAGGGCTGGTAGGAGACGGCCACGCCGTGCAGCGCGGCCAGCCGGGCGAGTTCCTCGCCGAGGGGGACGGTCATCTACGGCCTCGTGAAGTCGGAGTCCGCCGCGGCGAGCGGCGGTTCGCTGGTGAGCGGCTCGGCGTCGGGCAGCGGCGGCTCACTGGTGAGCGGCGCCTCGACCACGGTGCCCTCGGCGCCGTACGCGGACAAGTGGGTTTCGGGGAAGGGGACTTCGAGGGCGGCGGACGGCTCCGCCGGGCGTTTGCAGTGGGCCGGTGCGATCACGGTGGCTCCTCGTCGCGTGGGGGACGGCTTCCCCGCAGCCCTACCCAGCGGACGCGACGACAGACGTCCGGGGCGCGGACACCGCCCATCTCGCCACATTCCCCACCTCGACATTCCTCCCGTACGGAACAGACCGCACCCTATCGGCCGACCGTGCCCCCGGCCCGTGAACCGTCGGCGCGCGGCCGTCCGACAGAGAGGGTGTGAGACGGTTCCGCCCCATGAGGGGCCACGGGGAGCACGGGGAGAGCGACACGGACGCGGCGCTGCTGCGGGCCGTGGCGGACGGGGACGCGAGCGCCCTGGCCACGCTGTACGAACGGCACGCGGGGTGGCTGCACGCGCGGCTGACCCGGCGCTGCGCCGACGCCGAGGTGGTCCGCGAGGTGGTGCAGGACACCTTCGTGACCGTGTGGCGGTCGGCGGGCGGGCACGGCGGCGGGGAGGCGGGCGGCTGGCTGTGGACCATCGCCGCCCGACGGCTGGTCGACGCGCGGCGCGCCCAGGAACGGGTCACGCGGGTCGAGACACGGATCGCACGGGCCGACACGGCACCGGATCCGCAGCCGGCGCCCGTCGAGTCCGCCGAGGAACGGGTGTTGGCCGGGCTGGAGTTCGGCGACGTCGGCACCGCCCTCGGCCGGATCTCGCCCGAGTTGCGGGAGGTGCTGCGGGCCACCGTCGTCGACGGGCTCACCACCCGGGAGGCGGCCCGGCTGCTCGGCATCCCCGAGGGCACCGTCAAGACCCGCGCGATGCGGGCCCGCGCCGAACTGCGCGCGGCCCTCGCCCAGTTGAACCCCGGCCCGGTGAACACCGGCCCGCTGCACGCCCGTCCGGCAGGAGGCCCGGCATGAGCGAGTCCCCCTGGCACGCCACCGACAGCCTGGCCGCCCGCTATGCCGACGGCACCCTGCCGGAGTCCGCGGCCTGGTCCCTGGAGAAGCACCTGGAGCACTGCGGCACCTGCGCGGCCCTCGTCTCCCGCGCCGTCACGACGACCGCCCCGGCGACGGCGACGGTCCTGGCGGAGGTGTGGGCGAGGGTGGAGGCCAGGGTGGAGGCCGACATGACGGCCGGGGTGGAGACCGGGGTGGAGTCCGGTGCACAGGAGCGGGCGACGGCGCGCGACGCCGTACCCGGCACGCCCCCTGCCCCCGCCCCGATCCCCGCCCACCGCCCCCACGGCGCCCGCATCTGGTCCTCCCGCACAAGCACCGGCACCGGCACCGGCACCGACCACCCCCGCCTCTCCCCCCTGCTCCGCGTCCTCTGGGCCGCCGGGCCCGCCGTGCGCGGCGGCTGGCTCGTCGCCGTCGTCGCGGTGGCGATCGGGGCCGTCGCGCTGGCGTACGGCGCGGGCGTCGACGGGACGCGGCCGCTGCTGCTGGCGATCGCGCCGGTCGTACCGGTCGCCGGGGTCGCCCTGTCCTACGGCCGGCACGCCGACCCGCTGTACGAACTCGTCGCCTCGACCCCGTCCGGCGGACTTCGGCTGCTGCTGACGCGGACGGCCGCCGTGCTCGCCGTCAGCCTGCCGCTGCTGACCCTCACCGGCCTGCTGCTGCCCGCCCCCGGCACCCCGAACGCGGCCGCCTGGCTGCTCCCGGGCCTCGCCCTGACCCTGACCGCGCTGGCCCTGGCCGGGTACGTCGGTCTCCGGGCCGCGACCGCGGTGACCGGCGGAGGCTGGCTCACGGCGGTGCTCGTCCCGGCGCTCACCGGTCCCGGCGGAACACCACCGGCCGGTCTCACCACCCCGGCGGAGACCCTCGCGGGGACTCTCGCGGAGCCCCTTACCGCCCGCCTCGCCGAACAGCTCTCCCGCTGCCTCGACGGCCCGCTCGCGCAGAGCGCGTGGGCGGCCGCCGCCGTGCTCAGCGCCGCCCTGCTCACCGTCCGCCGCTCCGCCTACGACCGGGCCTACGACCGGCTGGAGCAGCGATGATGACCCCTTCCCCAGGAGTTCCCTTGAGCACGATACGAGTGACCGGTCTGCGCGTCCGGCACCGCCGGACCGTCGCCCTCGACGGGGTGGACCTCACCCTCGGCCGGGGTGTGCACGGGCTGCTCGGTCCGAACGGCGCCGGGAAGACGTCCCTGATCAGGGTGCTCGCCACGGTCGCGCGACCGGACGCCGGCCGGGTGGAGATGCTCGGCGAGGACGTCGGCGACCCGCGCCGGCGCGGGTCGGTGCGGGCCCGGCTCGGCTATCTGCCGCAGGAGTTCGGCCACTACCCCGGCTTCACGGTCAGCGAGTTCGTCGCGTACATGGCCTGGCTGAAGGAGGTGCCCGCGGCGGACACCCCGGCGGCCGTGGCCCGCGCGGTGGACCGCGTCGGCCTGACGGACCGCGCCGACGCGAAGGTGCGGACGCTGTCCGGCGGCATGGTCCGCAGGGTCGGCATCGCGCAGGCCGTCGTCAACGACCCCGAGATCCTGCTCCTCGACGAGCCGACCGCCGGGCTGGATCCGGAGCAGCGGGTGGAGTTCCGGGCGCTGCTGAGGGAGCTGGGCGCGCGGGCGACGGTCGTCGTCTCCACCCACCTGGTGGAGGACGTGGCCGCCGCCTGCACCGAGGTCACCCTGCTGGACGGGGGCCGGGTCGCCTACCGCGGTACGCCGGACGCGCTGAGCGCCCTCGGCGAGGAGGCCGGGGCGGACGGCGTCGGCGACAACCCGATCGAGCGCGGCTACACGGCGGCCCTGCGCGCCCACCGCGCCGAGCGGGCCGGGACGGTGGCCGCGCGATGAGCCTCCTGAACCCGGTACGCCCGGCACCGACAAGACATCCCCTACACACGGAGACCCTCCGCGGCTTCCCACCCCTCGCAGGCGCCGCCGTCCTGCTGACCATGACCGTGCTCCTCGCCGGTTCGGCCGACCGCTGGCAGGGCGGCTGGGCGGAGACCCGGGGCGTCCTGCACGACGCGCTGCTGATCCTTCTCCCCCTCGCGGCGGCGGCCGGCTGCCGCCAGGGCGGACGGGACCGCCGGCGTCGTACGGAGGAGCTGTGGGCCACAGCCGTACGGTCGCCGCTGGCCGGGTTCCTGGTGTCGGCGCTGCCGCTCGCGCTGTGGGTGGCCGCGGGCTACCTGGTCGCGGCGGCCGGCGCGCTGCTGGCGACCTGGCCGTACGCCCGGGGTGACGGGCCGCGTCTCGCGCTGCTGCCCGCGGACGTGGTGGCGCTGGCCGCCGCGGCGGTCGCCGGGCAGGTGGTGGGGCGGCTGACGGCCTGGCGGCTGGCCCCGCCGCTGCTGGCGACGGCCGGGTACGCCGTGCTGGGCGTGTCGGCGTCGGTGCGCGAGGGCGCGGGCCGGTTCCTGAACCCGGCCCTGCCGGTCTCCGTCCACGAGGTGCCGGTGGGGTGGCAGCCGGTGGCGACGGCCGGGTGGACGGCGGGCCTCGCGGCGGCGGCCGTCCTGGCGTACGCGGCCCGGCGGCGGTACGTGGCGCTGCTGCCGCTGACGGCGGCGGTCGTGGCGGGCGGGCTGCTGATCGGCGCGGGCGACGGGCTGTGGCGGCCGGACCCGGTCGCCCACCGCCAGGTCTGCGACACCTCGACCACCCCGCAGGTGTGTGTGAACGCCCGCTACGGCGAGCTGTTGCCGCAGGTCACGGAGGTTCTCTCGGGGGTCACCGGGCGGCTGCGCGGGGTGCGGAACCTGCCGGTGCGGTTCGAGGACCGGGCCGGGGAGCCACGCGCGGACGAGGCGGAACTGCCGATGCTGACCCCGTTCGGCCGGTCGGTCGTACGGGGGCGGCTCACCGATCCGGAGCAGTACGCGTGGGAGGCGGTGGCAGCGCTCCAGCGCCGGGCCGACTGCGACACGCTCGACCCTCGGGTGGGCCTCGCGGACGACGCCGTGCAGAACCTCCTCGCCCCGAGTCCGGCGCAGGCGCACTTCGACGCGCTGGACGCGCGGGGCGACGCGGAGCACCGGGCCGCCCTGCGCGCCCGGACCGCCGCCCGCGCGCGGCTCGCGGCGATGGGCGAGGACGAGCGCCGGACCTGGCTGTCGGCGTACTTCGCGACGGCGGGCTCCTGCGACGCGACGGGGGTGCCGACGCTGTGAACGAACCACCAGCGAAGGCGCTGCGCGGAATCCTGCTGTACGCCCGTTCCCGCGCCGTCCCCGCCACGGTGGCCGCGCTCGCCGCCACCGCGGCCTTCGCGGTGTGGGCGGCGGACCGGATGGACACCTACCTCGACCCGGAGCGCAGGCTGCCGATCGTGGCGCTGGCCCCGCTGCTGGCGGCCGCCGTGATCGGGACCGGTCTGCACAGCGCGTCCGGGGAACTGGACCGCACCGCCGTACGGCCGTGGTGGCCGCGGCGGCTGGCCCATCTGCTCGCGCTGACCGTGCTGGCGGCGGCGGTGCTGCCGCTCGCCGTGCGCGGCGGGCCGCCCGACTTCGGCCCGGCGGCCGTGGTCCGCAACCTGCTGGGCTGCACGGGGGTGACGGCGGCCGCGGTGGCGCTGCTGGGCGCCCGGCTGAGCTGGCTGCCGGCGTTCGGCTACGTCGGCGCGGTGTACCTGGCGTCGCACGGGGTGCGCGGGCACGCGGTCACGGTGTGGGCGTGGCCGGTGCAGCCGGCGGCCGCGGCGGGGGCGTGGGCGGCGGCCGGGGGCGCGTTCGCGCTGGGGGCGGTCCTGTACGTCGTACGGGGGACGCGGCCGGAGACCGGCCGAGGCTGACGCGGCACCGACGGCACGGCGGCACCGACGCCGAACCGACGGCACCGGCCGACGCGTCCCGAAGGGCCCCGCGGCAGCCGGTGCCGTCGGCCCGTCCGGGTGGGCCGGTGCGGGTGGGCCGGTGGTGCCACGGGGCATGAAGAAGCCCGGATCGTCAGGCGGAGATGCCGTCGATCCGGGCCAGGGCGTCGTCCGCGCCGTACGGCTGCAAGTACGGCAGCCAGCGCGGGTCCCGGTGGCCGGTGCCGATGATGCGCCAGGCCAGGCCGGTGGGAGGTGCGGGTTTGTGCCGCAGCCGCCAGCCGATCTCGACGAGATGGCGGTCGGCCTTGACGTGGTTGCAGCGACGGCAGGACGCCACGACGTTGTCCCACACGTGCTGGCCCCCGCGACTGCGTGGAACGACGTGGTCGACGCTGGTTGCGACGCCACCGCAGTACATGCACCGGCCGCCGTCGCGCGCGAACAGGGCGCGGCGGGTGAGAGGAACGGGGCCCCGGTAGGGAACCCGGACGAATCGCTTGAGCCGGACCACGCTGGGTGCGGGGACTGTGACGGTCGCGCTGTGCATGAAGGCGCCCGATTCCTCCAGGGAGACAGCCTTGTTCTCCAGGACGAGGACGAGTGCGCGGCGGAGCGGTACGACGCCGAGCGGCTCGTACGACGCGTTCAGGACCAGGACATGCGGCACGGATGCCTCCTTGGGCGTCGGCGGCGCGTGGCTCGCGCCGGGACGATCTGAGGTCAGTCTCCCCTCTTGCCTGGTGGACGCGCCACCATGTCCCGGTAACGGGCTGGGAGTGTTTTCGACCACACCCTGATGTGTCCCCCGGACCGTGGCCTGTTCAAGCGCGGGTGAGGACCGTCTCTCCTTCCCGCATCCTGCAAGAGCACACACAATGCCCCGTTAGTGTGGTGGTGCTGCCCGTCCGGTGACCTTTTCGTGACCTTGAAGAACTTGCAGACGTTGACCGCCGCACCGGACGTGGGCCGCTGCACCTGGAGGTACCTGCCGTGTCCTTGTCCGCCGTGCTGCTCGCCGCAGATCCGTCGCCGACGCCCTCGGAGTCGCCGACCGTCACGGTCCCGAGTCTCCAGGACGCCCAGGAGCGTGCGGGGAACGCGGCCAGTTGGGTCGAGCAGAACTGGTCGACCTGGCTGGCGATCGGTCTGCGGGTGCTGCTGATCCTGCTGATCGCCGTGGTGCTGAGGAAGTTCGTGCTGCGGGCGATCACCAAGCTCATAGACCGGATGAACCGCACCACCGAGTCGGTCGAGGGCACCACGCTGGGCGGGCTGCTGGTCAACGCCGAGCGGCGCCGGCAGCGGTCGCAGGCGATCGGCTCGGTGCTGCGGTCGGTGGCGAGCTTCGTGATCCTGGGCACGGCGGCGCTGATGGCGCTGTCGGCCTTCGAGATCAACCTCGCGCCGCTGCTGGCGTCCGCGGGTGTCGCGGGTGTGGCGATCGGTTTCGGCGCGCGCAACCTGGTGACGGACTTCCTGTCCGGCGTGTTCATGATCCTGGAGGACCAGTACGGCGTCGGCGACCAGATCGACGCGGGCGTGGCCACCGGTGAGGTCATCGAGGTGGGGCTGCGCGTGACGAAGCTGCGCGGCGCGAACGGCGAGATCTGGTACGTCCGCAACGGCGAGGTCAAGCGGATCGGCAACCTCTCGCAGGGCTGGGCGACGGCGGGGGTCGACGTCACCGTCAAGACGTCCGAGGACCTCGACCGGGTGAAGGCCACGCTGACCGAGGTCGCCGAGAAGATGAGCAAGGAAGAGCCCTGGAACGAACTGCTGTGGAGCCCGATCGAGGTGCTCGGCCTGGACAGCGTGCTGCTGGACTCGATGGTGGTCCGGGTCGCGGCGAAGACCATGCCCGGCAAGTCCCTCTCCGTCGAACGCGAACTGCGCTGGCGCATCAAGCGCGCCTTCGACGCGGCGAACATCGACATCGTCGGCGGCGCGACGGCCCCGGCGGAGGAGGAGATCATCGACCCGTCGGAGTCGATCGCGGCCCCGTCGGTCTACGCCAACACGACATCCCCCCAGGCCCAGGCGGCGACGCCGCTCACCCCCACGCCGCCGGCCCCGCGGGCCCGGTGACCCAGGGACGAGCCGACAGGCGAACGGTTTCAGCACACTCGTTCGAGTGAACGGCCGGGGCATCCGACGCCGCACGGGCGCCGGATGCCCCTTCGTTCTGCCCGGGGCACCCGGCGCGGGCTCAGGGCCTTTCTTTCGGATCTTGCCGGGGGTCGCGGGGCCTGGCACGCGCTCCCCCAGAGGGGGGACCCCCAGCGGCGTTGTCGTCGGTTGCCGACGCTCCGCGTCGACGCCCTCCTCCGCCTTGCAGCTACACGCACCAGACCCCGCTCGGGCCCACCGAGACGCACCGTCGCTCGAAGCCGGCCAGATCCGAAAGAAAGGCCCTAGCCTGGCACCAGCGTGACGAGGAGACCAGCGATGAGCGCCGAGCCGATCTTGGAGACGGTCATGACGCACGTGGACCCCATCGACCTGTTGAGCGCGATCGAAGAGGCGTCGCCGATGCCGATCCGACCGGAGTACGTCGAGGGGACGGTCATCGTGCCGCCGCAGCCGGACGACCAGCACAACCACGGCACACTCGAGCTGGCCTTTCAGTTCCGGGCGTCGGGATTCCACCTCGTGGGCATGGGCAACGGCTACCGTGCCGCGCACCCGGACGGCTCGACCATGAGTCTGCTCGTCCCGGACTTCTACGTCCGCCGCCGCAGGCCGACCGAACTGGACGAGTCGTACCGCAAGGCCCACAAGGGCTGGTACCCCGTCGACATGATCGCCCTCGTGGGCGAGGTCACGTCCGGCAACCACGAGACCGACACCGGGGCCAAGCTCCGCACCTACGCCGCCGCCGGCATCCCCCTCTATGTCCTCATCGACCGCCACGCAGGGACAGCCCACTGCTACACCGACCCCGTCCTCCCAGGCGACGACCCCACCGACGCCTACTACGCCACCGACACCAAGGCCGATCTCGGCGACCCGCTGCCCCTCCCGGCGCCGTACCCGACCCTGGAGACCGCCGCGTTCCTCGACGCCGACGTCTGAGGACCGTCCGACGGCCGACGATCTTCACAGCCACCCCGCCATTCCCCCACGTCACAGCCACCCCCTATCGTCACGCGTGTACCGGGCCCTTGTTCTGGAGCGGAATGCCCAGGGGTTTCGGGGTGAATGTGGGGATACATGAGGAAGCTCGCCATCGGTGCCGTCGTGTCCGGCGCCCTGGCTCTGGGGGGTCTGGCCGCGCCCGCCGCGCAGGCCGCCGCGCCGGCGCTGACGTTCACCAAGGTGACCGTCAACAAGGGCAAGCCGATCGTCGTCGGCACCACCGCCAAGGTGAAGGTGCCGGTCACCTACACGCTGACCCGGCCCGCCGATCTGACGATCGACTACAAGTCGAACTTCGCGGGCGTGATGCTCTACCGCGGTTCGCTGAAGGAGCCGGAGAACTCGATCGAGCCGGCCGCCGCGCCGGTCTGCACGACGACGGCCACCACCGCCGCCACGGTGACCCAGTCCTGCAAGGAGACCCTGGTCGTGGACCCGTGGGAGAGCCTCTACGACTCCGCGGACGCCGGCACCTGGAAGGCCGGCGGGTTCTACGGCCACCTCGACCAGGAGCTGGACGAGTCCGACGACCACATCAGCGTCGAGTACGGCTTCGCGCTGTGGGGCGGGCTCGGCACCGCGAAGGTCCAGCGCGCCGCCAAGCTGACCGTCAACGCCTCCCCGGAGCCCGCGCGCGCCGGAAAGACGCTCACGGTCAAGGGCAAGCTGACCCGCGCCAACTGGGGTTCCGGCACCTACACCGGCTACGCCGGCCAGAAGGCGACCCTCCAGTTCAAGGCCAAGGGCACCAGCACCTACAGGACGGTGAAGACGGTCACCACCGGCACCGGCGGCGCCCTGTCCACCACGACCAAGGCGACCAAGAGCGGCGCGTACCGCTTCGTCTTCGCCGGCACCTCCACCACGGCCGCCAAGTCGGCCGTCGGCGACTTTGTCATGGTGAAGTAGCCCGCGGAACGGCCGAACCGAACAGCCGAACGGCCGACCGGCCCGCTGTCCCGCCCCCGTGCCTCCCGGCGCGGGGGCGGGTTCTTCGTTTTCCGGCCCTCTCCGTCCGGCCGGCCCTTGACGGCCCCTTCGCGTCGGGCTTACCTTCCCTGACAGCCGATAGGAAACTTTCCTAACAGTGGCCGAGGGTGAACCCGAAGTGGACTCGCCTCCCGCGTCACTGACAGGCTGTGCCGTTCAGAGAGGCAGGTGTCGACCCATGGCAGGAACCGCCGGTACGCCGGGCACCCCGCGCGTCCTGCGCGCCATGAACGACCGCACCGCCCTCGACCTCCTCCTCGCGCACGGCCCCCTGTCCCGCACCCGCATCGGCAAGCTCACCGGCCTGTCCAAGCCCACCGCCTCGCAGCTCCTCGCCCGGCTGGAGGCGGCGGGCCTGGTCCTGGCCACCGGCACCACCGAGGGCCGCCCCGGACCCAACGCCCAGCTCTACGGCGTCAACCCGGCCGCCGGATACGCCGCCGGACTCGACGTCACCCCCGAGCGCGTCCTCGCCGCCGTCGCCGACCTCACCGGCCGGACCGTCGGCACCTACGAGGTGGCCACGCCCGCCAGAAAGGCCGCGGGGGCCGTCGTACGGCAGGTCACCGACGCGCTCGACGGCGCGGTCAAGGCCGCCGGCCTCACCCGCGACGACGTGCGCCGGCTCGTCGTCGCCACCCCGGGCGCCTTCGACCCCACCACCGGCCGGCTGCGCTACGCCTCCCACCTCCCCGGCTGGCACGCGCCCACGCTGCTCGACGACCTCGCGGCGGCACTGCCGATGCCGGTGGAGTACGAGAACGACGTCAACCTCGTCGCCGTCGCCGAACAACGGCTCGGCGCGGCCCGCGGCCACGAGGACTTCGTCCTGCTGTGGAACGAGGGCGGTCTCGGCGCCGCCCTCGTGCTCGGCGGCCGGCTGCACCGCGGCTGGACCGGCGGCGCGGGAGAGGTAGGTTTCCTTCCGGTTCCCGGCGCCCCGCTGGTCCGGCAGGTGAGGAAAGCCAACAGTGGCGGCTTCCAGGAGCTGGCCGGCTCCCAGGCACTGCCCCGGCTGGCCCGCGAGATCGGGATGAACGACGTCCCCTCCGGGCCCTACACCGAGGCCGCCGCCACCCTCCTCGAACGGGCCGCCGCCGAGGACACCGTCCTGCACCGGCTGCTCCTGGAGACGTACGCGACCCGGCTGGCCACCGGTCTCGCCTCGCTGGTCTCCGTGCTCGACCCCGAACTCGTCGTCCTCAGCGGCACCGCCCTGACGGCCGGCGGCGAGACGCTCCGCGCGCTCGTCGAGGCCGAACTCGCGGACCTCGCCGCGTCCCGGCCGAAGCTGGTCCTGGGCGACGTCACCGAACACCCCGTCCTGCGCGGCGCGCTGGAGAGCGCGCTGGCGGCCACCCGCGACGAGGTCTTCGACACCTCGCGCTGACGCACCCGCACGCACCCGCACGACCCCCTCTCGTCAACAACACCCGCCCCTGGGAGGCTCCGTCATGCCCACACGCATACCCTCAGCGGTCCGAAAAGCGGCTTTCGCCCTGGCCGCGTCCACCGCCCTCCTCCTGAGCACCACCGCCTGTACCGGCCAGTCCGCCGGCGGCGCGGAGGACGACGCGTCCAAGGAGACGACCCTCACCTTCTGGCACGCGTGGAGCGCGCCCGGCGAGGTCAAGGCCGTGCAGGCGCTGGTCGCCGGCTTCGAGAAGGCGCACCCCAACATCCATGTGACCGTCGTCGGCAACATGACCGACGACAAGATCAACCAGGCGCTGCGGGCGGGCGGCGCCAAGGCGCCGGACGTGATCTCCTCCTTCACCACCAACAACGTGGGGAAGTTCTGCTCCTCGGGCGCCCTGGTCGACCTCAACCCGTTCTTCGAGAAGGCGGGCGTCGACCCGGACACCACCTTCCCCAAGGCGATGAACGAGTACACCCAGTTCGAGGGCGACCGCTGCGCCGTCCCGCTGCTGGGCGACGCCTACGGCCTCTACTACAACAAGACGGCGTTCGAGAAGGCCGGCATCAGCAGCCCGCCGAAGACGTGGTCCGAGTTCGAGGCCGACGCCAAGAAGCTGACGATCCCCCAGGGCGACAGCTACAAGCAGCTCGGCTTCATGCCGAACTACCACGGCTGGGAGACCACCACCGAGCACTACCTGGGCCAGTTCTCGCCGACGTACTTCGACCGGGCCGGCAAGTCCACGATCGCCACCGACCCGGCGGTCCCGGCGGCCTTCACCCTCCAGAAGAAGCTGGTGGACGGACTCGGCGGCTTCAAGAAGCTGGAGAAGTACCGCTCCGGCCTCGGCGACGAGTGGGGCCCCAAGCACCCCTTCCACACCGGCCAGGTGGCCATGCAGCTCGACGGCGAGTGGCGCCTCGGCATGGCCCTGGACGCCAAACCCGACTTCGAGATCGGGGTCGCCCCGCTGCCCGTCCCGGACGACCAGGCCGACCAGTACGGCAAGGGGTACATCACCGGCACCATCGCCGGGATCGCCGCCACCAGCCAGAAGCAGAACGCGGCCTGGGAACTGGTGAAGTACATGACCACCGACACGGACGCGGTCGTCGCCTTCTCCAACGCCATCCACAACGTGCCCTCGACGCTGGCCGCCCTCAAGTCCCCCGACCTGACGTACGACCCGCGGTTCAAGACCTTCCTCGACATCGCCGCGAACCCGGACTCCACCACCTCCCCCGCCTCGGTCAACGGCGGCGTCTACCTGACCACGATCCAGCAGCTCGGCTACGACTACGAGAGCGGCAAGGTCACCGACCTGACGGCGGGTCTGAAGAAGGCGGCCGCGCAGATCGACACGGACATCGCGCAGGCGAAGTAGCGATGAGCACGACGGCCTCCCCCGCCCTGAGGGCGAAGCGCCGCAGGGCGGCGCTTCGCACCACGGCCTTCCTGTCGCCCTGGCTGATCGGCTTCACGGTCTTCTTCGCCTACCCGATGCTGTCCACGGTCTACTTCTCGTTCATGCGCTACGACGGCTTCCGGCCGCCGGAGTGGAGCGGGACGAAGAACTGGGCGTACGTCTTCGAGTCCTACCCCCTGTTCTGGCCGGCCCTGCGCAACACCCTGTGGCTCGTGGTGATCATGGTGGGTCTGCGGGTCCTGTTCGGACTCGGGATCGGTCTGCTCATCACGAAGATCAAGACGGCGACGGGGGTCTTCCGCACCCTCTTCTACCTGCCCTATCTGGCCCCGCCCGTGGCGGCGACCATGGCCTTCGCGTTCCTCCTCAACCCCGGTACGGGCCCGGTCAACTCGATCCTGGAGCGGGCCGGTCTGCCGGCGCCGGGCTGGTTCAACGACCCCACCTGGTCCAAGCCGGCCCTGACCCTGCTGGCGCTGTGGGGCGTCGGCGACCTGATGGTGATCTTCATGGCCTCGCTGCTCGACGTGCCGCGGGAGCAGTACGAGGCGGCGGAGCTGGACGGGGCGTCGGCCTGGCAGCGGTTCCGGTTCGTCACCCTTCCCAACATTTCGCCGATCATCATGTTCGCCGTCGTCACCGGTGTCATCCAGGCGATGCAGTACTACACACAGCCCCTGGTGGCCGGGAAGGTCGCCTCGGGGGTGATCCAGGGCGCGGGCACCATGTTCGAGCCCGGCTACCCCGACCGGTCCACGCTGACCCTCCCCCAGCTCGTCTACAACCTCGGCTTCCAGCGCTTCGACTACGGCTCCGCCTGTGTCGTCGCCCTGGTCCTGTTCGCCCTGTCGATGGCGTTCACCGCGCTGCTGATGCGGCGCCGGGGCGGTCTCATCCAGGCAGGTGACTGACATGGCGCAGCACGCAGGTATCGCGGCGGCCCGCCGCAGGACGCTCCTGGAGTGGATCGCGGTCCACTCCCTGGGCGTGGCGGCCGCCCTCCTCTTCACCCTCCCCTTCGTGTTCGTGTTCCTGACGTCCCTGATGAGCGACTCCCAGGCGCTCAGCCGGGACCTGATCCCGCACACCTGGGAGTGGGCCAACTACCGGAAGGTCTTCGACACCCCGGGCTTCGTCACCTGGTGGAAGAACACGCTGCTCTACGCGGGACTGGGAACAGTCCTTACGGTCGTCTCGTCGATCCCGGTGGCGTACGCGCTCGCCAAGTTCCGCTTCCGGGGCCGGAATCTGACGCTCATGCTGGTGATCTCGATGATGATGCTGCCTCCGCAGGTGGTGGTCATCCCGATGTACCTGTTCTGGGCGAAGCAGTTGGACCTGTCGGGCACGCTGTGGCCGCTGATCGTCCCGATGGCGTTCGGCGACGCGTTCTCGATCTTCCTGCTGCGGCAGTTCCTGACGACCATCCCGAACGAGTACCTGGACGCGGCGAAGGTGGACGGCTGCGGCGAGCTGCGGACCCTGCTGAAGGTGGTGCTGCCGATGGCGAAGCCCGGCGTCGCCGCCGTCGCGCTCTTCCAGTTCTTCTACGCCTGGAACGACTACTTCGGCCCGCAGATCTACGCCTCGGAGAACCCGGCCGCGTGGACCCTGTCCTACGGCCTGGAGTCCTTCAAGGGCGCCCACCACACCGACTGGAACCTCACCATGGCCGCCACCGTGCTGGTCATGGCCCCGGTGATCCTCGTGTTCTTCTTCGCGCAGAAGGCGTTCGTCGAGGGCGTCACCCTGACCGGAGTGAAGGGTTGAACCTCCTGTGAAACTCACCGTGGTCGGCGGCGGATCGACCTACACACCCGAACTGATCGACGGCTTCGCGCGGTTGCGGGACACCCTGCCCGTCACGGAGCTGGTGCTGATGGACCCGTCGGCCGAACGCCTCGGTCTGGTCGGCGGTCTCGCCCGGCGCATCTTCGCCCGGCAGGGCCACCCCGGCCGGATCGTGACGACGTCCGACCTGGACGCGGCGGTGGACGGCGCCGACGCCGTGCTGCTCCAGTTGCGCGTCGGCGGCCAGGCCGCGCGCGAGCAGGACGAGACCTGGCCCCTGGAGTGCGGCTGCGTCGGCCAGGAGACCACCGGCGCCGGCGGTCTCGCCAAGGCGTTGCGCACCGTCCCGGTGGTCCTGGACATCGCCGAACGCGTCCGCAGGGCCAACCCGCGGGCCTGGATCATCGACTTCACCAACCCGGTCGGCATCGTCACCCGCGCCCTCCTCCAGGAGGGCCACCGGGCGGTCGGCCTGTGCAATGTGGCGATCGGCTTCCAGCGGAAGTTCGCCGCCCTGCTCGGCGTCGCCCCGTCGGCCGTCCACCTGGACCACGTGGGCCTCAACCACCTGACCTGGGAGACCGCCGTACGGCTCGACGGACCCGAGGGCGAGGACGTCCTGCCGCGTCTGCTGGCCGGCCACGGCGACGCCGTCGCCGCCGACCTGCGGCTGCCGCGCGCCGTCCTGGACCGGCTCGGCGTGGTCCCGTCGTACTACCTGCGCTACTTCTACGCCCACGACGAGGTCGTCGGGGAACTGCGCACCAAGCCGTCACGGGCCGCCGAGGTGGCCGCGATGGAACGGCGACTGCTGGAGATGTACGGCGATCCCGGCCTGGCCGAGAAGCCCGAGCTGCTGGCGCAGCGCGGCGGGGCCTTCTACTCGGAGGCGGCCGTGGACCTGGCGGCGGCGCTGCTCACCGGTGCGGGCAGCCCGTACCAGGTGGTGAACACGCGCAACGCGGGCACGCTGCCCTTCCTGCCCGACGACGCGGTCATCGAGGTGCAGGCGGCGGTGGGCCCCAAGGGTCCCGCCCCGCTGCCGACGGCGGCCCCCGTGGACCCGCTGTACGCGGGTCTGATCGCCCAGGTGACGGCGTACGAGGACCTGGCGCTCCGGGCGGCGCTGCACGGGGGACGCGACCGGGTCTTCCGCGCCCTGCTGTCCCACCCGCTGGTCGGTCAGTACGCGCTCGCCGACCGGCTCACCGACCTGCTGATCGCACACAACAGGGAGCATCTCGCGTGGGCCTGACGGCGAGTGTCCTCGCGATCGACGCGGGCAACAGCAAGACCGACGTGGCCGTCGTGGCGGCGGACGGGGAGGTGCTCGCCACGGCCCGCGGCGGCGGCTTCCGGCCCCCGGCGGACGGGGTCGAGGCGGCGGTGGACGCCCTCGCGGACGCCGTCACGCGCGCGTACACGGCCGCCGGGGTCGGCTCGGTGGAGCATGTGTCGGCGTGTCTGGCCAACGCCGACCTGCCGGTGGAGGAGGAGCGGCTCGCGGCGGCGCTGCACGCGCGCGCGTGGGGCGCCTCCGTGGAGGTCCGCAACGACACCTTCGCGATCCTGCGGGCCGGGGTCGCCGATCCCCGGGGCGTGGCCGTGGTGTGCGGCGCCGGCATCAACTGCGTGGGGATGCGCCCCGACGGCCGTACCGCCCGTTTCCCGGCCCTGGGGCGGCTGTCCGGGGACTGGGGCGGCGGCTGGGGGCTGGCCGAGGAGGCGCTGTGGCACGCCGCGCGCGCGGAGGACGGCCGGGGGGAGGCGACCGCGCTGGCCGGGGCGCTGCCGGGCCACTTCGGGCTGCCCACCATGTACGCGCTGATCGAGGCGCTGCATCTGGGCCGGATCCCGGACGCGCGTCGGCACGAGCTGACGCCGGTGCTCTTCGCGACGGCCGCGGCGGGCGACGGTGTGGCGGTGGCGCTCGTGGACCGGCTGGCGCGGGAGGTGGCCACGATGTCCCTGGTCGCCCTGACCCGGCTCGATCTGCTGGCGGAGGAGACCCCGGTGCTGCTGGGCGGCGGTGTCCTGACGGCCGGTCACGCTCTGCTGGACGACGGGATACGGGCCCTGCTGGCGGAGCGGGCGCCCAAGGCGGTGGTGCGGGTGGTGCGGGCCCGCCCGGTGCTCGGCGCGGCGCTGCTGGGCCTGGACCGGCTGGGGGCGGGAGCGGAGGCACAGCGCAGGACGCGCGCACGGTTCGACGCGGAGTGACCGAGGCCGCCCTCCCCGGGCCGACCAGGGACGACGATGCCGGCGCCCCGGGCGGTCGACCGCCCCCGGAAGGAACCGAACACCCGCCCTTCGCGTTTTCATGGGCGGGGGGTCGCCGCGATCCGATCAAGATCCTGGCGACCGGGGTTCGCATTGTCACTCCCACCAGCGATACTTGCGGCGGGACATGACCATGGGGGAGGTCAACAGCGTGGCACAGCCGGCATCGAGCACCGCACCACCGCCCACCCGCCGTACGGCCTTCGCCGAGGGCGTGGACCGGGCGCGTGCCGCGGCGACCACCGAACCGGGCCGTCTGCGGATCATCGGCGCCCTGCTCGCCCTGCTGGTGGTCGCGTTCGGCGCGGTCTCCGCCTGGCAGACCGCCGACCGTGAGGCGGCCGCCGACGACGTGCTGCACAAGAGCCAGCCGCTGAGCACCGCCGCCGCCGACATCTACCGCTCCCTCGCGGACGCCAACACCGCGGCCTCCAGCGGCTTCCTGGCGGGGGGCCAGGAGACCGCGGAGTCCCGGCGGCGCTACGAGGAGGACATCGACGAGGCCGCCGCGAAGCTGATCACCGCGGCCAACAACGCCGACCCGGGCTCCCCCTCCGCCGCCGCGATCACGAAACTGAACACCCTGCTGCCCGAGTACAAGGGCCTGGTGGAGCGCGCGCGGACGTACAACCGGCAGGGCTTCCCGGTCGGCGGCGCCTATCTGCGCTACGCCAACGAGAAGATGCAGGACGAGATGCTCCCGGCCGCGGAGGACCTCTACAAGAAGGAGAACCAGCGCCTGGAGGACGACTACGCGGACGCCACGCCCTACCCGTGGGCGGCGATCGCGCTGGGCGTCCTGGCGCTGGCCGCGCTCGCCTGGGCCCAGCACCGCACCTACCGGCGCACCAACCGCCTGCTGAACCACGGTCTGGTCGCGGCCACGGCCGCCACCACCGTCGTCCTGCTCTGGCTGGTGATCGGCCACAGCGTGGCCCGCGCGGGGCTGAACGACTCCTACGACCACGGCGTCCGCTCGCTGAACGTCCTGCACGACGCCCGGATCGCCTCCCTCAAGGCCCGCGGCAACGAGAACCTCACCCTGGTGGCGCGCGGCGCCGAGACGACGAAGGTGACGGCCGACGGCAAGGAGGTGACGGTCGACCGGTACGACCACGACTTCTCCTCCGACATCGCCACCCTCGGCAAGGGCCTCGCGCAGGCGGCGAGGCTGGCCGACGACCGGGCGGGCGAGCAGCCGGTCACCTCGGCCGAGAGCAACATGGCGGAGTGGAAGAAGCGCCACACCGCCGCCCGCGCGCAGGACGACAACGGCAACTACGAGCAGGCGCTGGCCCTGGTGATCGGCGGCAAGGGCGCGACCGGCGAGTGCTTCGACAGTGTCGAGTCGAATCTGGAGAAGGCGCTCGCCCATGAGCAGACCGAGTTCCGGCAGGCGGCCGGGGACGGTCTGGACGCGATGACCGGTCTGACGGCCGGCGCGGCCGTCCTCGCCGTGCTGGGCGCGGCGGGCGCGGTCCTCGGCATCGGCCGCAGGCTGTCGGAGTACCGGTGAGAGGGGGCGTGAGGATGCGTGCGCGACGGGTGCGGGCCGGTCTGAAGGGCTGGGGCGGCGTCGGGGCGATGGCGGCGATCTGCGCCCTCGCGCTGGCCTTCGTCCTGCTGCTGCCGCTCACCCAGTCGCACGGGGAGGGCGCGGCGGACGGCCTGGGCGGGCCGGGCGCCGCCGCGGGCGCGCAGGCGGCCGACGACACGTGCGAGGCCCCGGAGAAGCAGACCCTGTCCCCGTCCGCCGCGGACGGTCCGGCGATCGCCGCGATCAAGGCCCGGCAGGGCGAGAAGCGCAAGCTGATCGTCGGCGTCGACCAGAACAGCTACCGCTGGGGCTACCGCGACCCCAACAACACCCGGGCGGAGCTGGAGGGTTTCGACATCGACCTGGCCCACCGGATCGCCCAGGACATCCTCGGCGACCCCGACGCGGTCCAGTTCAAGGCCATCCCGACCAACCAGCGGATCCCCGCCCTCCAGGAGGGCCGGGTCGACATGGTCGTCCGCACCATGACGATCACCTGCGGCCGGCTGGCCGACGTGGCGTTCTCCGCGCCCTACTTCACGACCGGACAGCAGCTCCTCGCCCCCAAGTCCTCGCCCGTGGCGGGCTACGACGACACGCTCGGCGGCAAGAAGGTGTGTACGGCCGCCAGTTCGACCGCCAACACCCAGCTCACCGAGGACCGCGACGCGGGCCGGATACCGAAGAGCGTCGACCTGGACACCGTCGTGCCCAATCAACTGGACTGCCTGGTAAGGCTCCAGCTCGGCGAGGTCGACGCGGTCGTCACCGACGGCGCGCTCGCGGCGAGCCAGGCCGCCCAGGACCCCACGGTGGAACTCAAGGGCGACCCGTTCACGACCGAGTACTACGGGGTGGCGATGAACAAGGACGCCGACGATCTGGTGCGCCGGGTCAACCGCGTCCTGGTCGAGTACCGGGCCAACGGCTGGCAGGCGTCGTACGACAAGTGGCTGTCGGCCACACTGGGAAGCGACGCGGCGACGTCGAAACCGCCCACACCCGCGCAGTATCTGCGCACGAGCTGACGGAAACACCGACAGGAAGCGACCGGCAGGAAGCGACCGGCAGACAGACACACGGCAGACGGACCCGGCAGACCGACACGGCGGACGGCCGGACACAGCGACGAGAGGTGATCGATGGGCGTCACGGGACCCCCCGGGCCGGTGATGGACCGGGACGAGGTCGACCGTGCGCTGGCGCGGCTCGGCGCGGAGCACGAGGCGATCGAGACCTCGCTCCTCGCCCTCCAGGACCACGCGGGCCGCCGGCTCCTCGAAGGCGCGGACCTGACCGGCGTCACCAAGGAGCGCTGGGCGGGCGCGGAGGCGTCGATCACCCTGCTGTGGGCGTACTTCGACGCGTACACGGACGCGCTGCGCTCGGCGCGCGAGATCCGTTCGCGGCGCCGCTGGTCCAGCCGTGAGGACCTGGCCGAGCTGACGGAACTGCTGCGCGGCGAGTCGGTGACGGTCGCCGGGTCGGCGCTGGCCGGCGTGCCCGCCCCGCAGGGCTCCGGCCGGCTCAGCCAGAGCTTCTCGCTCACCGCGCTCGTCGACCGGATGAACGAGCTGTACGCGTCGTCGCTGGACATGGTCGTCGCCGCCGACGCGGTGTGGTCGGCGCTGCCCGCGCGGATCGATTTACTGGCCGCGGAACTCCAGCGCACCCGGCGCCTGGCGCACTCGGTGGGCGTCCGCCCGGGCGAGCACCCGGCGGGCGACGACCTGGAGCGCATCACCCACACCCTGACGCGGCTGCGCGAGGAGGTGGTGTCGGACCCGCTGGCGTACTGGGTGCCCACACAGGGCAGTTCGGCGCCCGGCGGCGGCCGTCCGGACACCACGGTGTACGACCGTGAGGCACGCGCGCTGGAGGACGTCCGGCGGGAGATCGACGCAGTCCTGACGGTCCGTCAGGACGCCGAACAGCGGCTGGTGAAGCTGCGGGACATCCTCAGCCGCGCCGACCGTACGCTCGCCGAGGCGCGCACCGCGCGCGGCGAGGTGCTGGCGAAGATCGCCGCCACCGAGGTACCGGTGGTCAGCGGCCCGCCGACCGTGCTCCAGGAGCAGTTGGCGACGGCCGCCGAGTACCGCAGGCACGCCCAGTGGCACCGGCTGTCCCCGCTCCTGGAGTCCCTGGAGGAGAAGGCGGAGGACGAACTGCTGCGCGCCCGCGAGTCGTTGACGGCGGTCACCGCGCCGCTCGCGGTCCGCGCGGAGCTGCGCGGCCGGCTCGACGCGTACAAGGCGAAGGTCGCCCGGCTCGGCCTCGCCGAGGACCCGTTCCTCATCGAGCGCTACGACGCGGCGCGGCGGATGCTGTGGAGCGCGCCCTGCGATCTGCGCGTCGCGGAACAGGCCGTGCAGCGCTACCAGCGGGCGGCCGCCGAACTCCTGTCCGCGCCGCGCGCGGACCAGGGCGCGGCGGACCAGGGCGGACCTCAGGACCACAGGGGGGAGCGGTAGCCATGAGCCAGGCGGAGCAGTCGTGCCAGCGACCGGGCTGCGAGGGAGCGTACGAGGACGTCGGCGGCGGCGAACTCTACTGCGACACCTGCGGCCTGGCACCGGTCGTCGCCGCGCCCGGACCCGCAGGACCGGCCGGCGCCGAGGGTACCGGCGGCACCGGCAAGGACGCCCCGGGAAGCGGCAGTTCCCGCTCGGCCCGCAGCTCCCGTACGTCGTCGCAGTCCTCGAAGTCGCGCCGCTCGGTGTCCGGCCGCCTCTCGCGCTCCCTGTCGGGGAAGACGTCCGGCCGGTCGGTGTCGGTGCGCAGCTCAGGTTCCACGGCCGGCTCCTCCGGGCGGGCCCGGCTCGGCGTCGGCCTGGTCGCCGTGCCGCAGGTGCCGCGGCCCGACCCGCGCGCGATGGTCCTGGACAACCCGGAGGTGCCCGAGCGCAAGCGGTTCTGCTCGCGCTCCGACTGCGGCGCCCCGGTGGGCCGCGCGCGGGGCGAACGGGAAGGGCGCACCGAGGGCTTCTGCACCAAGTGCGGCCACCCCTACTCCTTCGTCCCCAAGCTGAAGGCCGGGGACGTCGTGCACGGCCAGTACGAGGTCGCCGGCTGTCTGGCGCACGGCGGCCTGGGCTGGATCTATCTGGCGGTGGACCGGGCGGTCGCCGACCGCTGGGTGGTCCTCAAGGGCCTGCTCGACACCGGCGACCAGGACGCGATGGCCGCCGCGATCTCCGAGCGGCGCTTCCTCGCCGAGATCGAGCACGCCAACATCGTGCGGATCTACAACTTCGTCGAGCACCTCGACCAGCGGACCGGCTCGCTCGACGGCTACATCGTCATGGAGTACGTCGGCGGCAAGTCCCTCAAGGAGATCGCCAACGCCCGCCGCACCCCGGAGGGCAAGCGGGACCCGCTGCCCGTGGAGCAGGCGTGCGCGTACGGCATCGAGGCGCTGGAGGCGCTCGGCCATCTGCACAGCCGCAACCTGCTGTACTGCGACTTCAAGGTCGACAACGCCATCCAGACCGAGGACCAGCTCAAGCTGATCGACATGGGCGCGGTGCGCCGGACGGACGACGAGGAGTCGGCCATCTACGGCACGGTCGGCTACCAGGCCCCCGAGGTCGCCGAGGTCGGCCCGTCGGTGGCCAGCGACCTGTACACCGTCGGCCGCACGCTCGCCGTCCTGACCTTCGACTTCCAGGGCTACACGACCGCCTACGCGGACTCGCTGCCCGACCCGGACACCATCGAGGTCTTCCGCCGCTACGAGTCGTTCTACCGGCTGCTGGTGCGCGCCACCGACCCCGACCCGGCCCGCAGGTTCGCCTCCGCGCAGGAGATGGCGGAGCAGCTCACGGGCGTGCTGCGGGAGGTCGTCTCGCTCCAGACCGGACAGGCCAGGCCCGCGCTGTCCACGCTGTTCGGACCCGAGGTGAAGGTCACCGACACGGAGCTGTTCCCGCGGCTGGACGGCGAGGTGTCCCGGCTCGGGGCCCGCATCCCGGCACCCCGCCGCGCGAACGGGCCCACGCCTGGGGCGACTTCGGTCGCGCCGCCGTCAACCGTCCTCGCGGGCCTGGTGCGGGCCGTTCCCGCGCCGGCCGCCGGGCTCGCGCTGCCCGTCCCGCACGTCGATCCGTCCGATCCCAACGCCGGTTTCCTGGCGGGCCTGATGGCCTCCGCGCCGGCCGAGCTGATCACGGCGCTCGCGGCCGCGCCCGCGCCGTCCGTGGAGACCCGGCTGCGGCAGGTCCGCGCCTGGCTGGAGAACGGCGACCACCGGGCCGCGCAGACCCTGCTGGCCACCCTGGAGGACGATCGCCCCGACGACTGGCGGGTCGTCTGGTACCGGGGCGTGGCCTCGCTGGCCACCGGCGACCAGGAGGGAGCCGCGCTCGCCTTCGACGCGATCTACGACGCCTTCCCGGGCGAGCCCGCGCCCAAGCTGGCGCTCGGCCTGTGCGCCGAGGTGCTGGGCCAGTTGGACAACGCCGCCGAGTACTACGGCCTCGTCTGGGCGACCGACCCGAGCTATGTGAGCGCCGCGTTCGGGCTGGCGCGGGTGCAACTGGCCGCCGGGGACCGGCGGGGCGCGGTGCGGACCCTGGAGTCGGTGCCGGAGTCCTCCATCCACTACACCGCCGCCCGGGTCGCGGCCGTCCGCGCGCGGCTGCGGCAGCGGACGGCGGCCGCCTCCGACACACCGTTCCTGGAGGACCTCACCGCGGGCGCGGCCCAGGTCGAGGCGCTGGAGGCGTACGGACTCGATCCGACGCGCCGGGAGCAGTTGTCCGCGGAGGTCCTCGGATGCGCCCTCGACTGGATACTCTCCGGTGGCCAGGGCGCGGGCCCACAGGGCCGCCGGACGCTGCTCGGCAGCGAACTGGACGAGCGGGGGCTCCGCTTCGGCCTGGAGCGCTCGTACCGCACGCTCGCCCGGCTGGCGAGCGGCGGTGAGGAGAGGATCGACCTGGTGGAACGTGCCAATCGTTACCGCCCCCGGACGTGGGTGTAGTTGATGTCGCAGATGCCACGGCAGGCAGCACTGCCGACGTGTCCGAGCTGCGCGGAGCCGCTCGATGCGGGTGACCGTTTCTGCGGAGCGTGCGGATACGACCTGTCGGTCGTGCCGCCCCACCCGGAGGACCACCCGACCCTCACCATGAACGGCGCGATGCCGAACGGCGCGACGCCACCGGTCCCGCCGGAGACGGCGGGCTGGTCCACGGCCGCCCAGGCACCCGCCCAGGCACCGCCCGCACCGGCCCAGGCACCGCCGGCACCCGTGCAAGCACCCCCCGCCGCGCCTGCCGCCCCCGCCGTACCCGCGCCCGCGCCCGCGCCCGCCCCCGGTGTGCGTTTCGACCGGCCCGCGGAGCCCGAGGAGTATGCGTTGCAGGCGCCCGACCCCCGGGTGGCCGCCGATTCCGCCCCGGCCCCCGAGCCCGCCAAGGTGTGCGTGGCCTGCCGCGCGGGCCGGGTGGACGACGACGGGTACTGCGAGAACTGCGGGCACGCCCAGCCCCGCGAACGCGACCACATGGAGGCCGAGCCGGGCCCGCTGGCCGCCGTCAGCGACCGCGGCCTGCGCCACCACCGCAACGAGGACGCGTTCGGCCTCGGCACCGCCGTCCTGCCCGACGGCTCGCCCGCGCTCGTCGCGATCGTCTGCGACGGCGTCTCCTCGGCGACCCGCCCCGACGACGCCTCCCTGGCCGCGTCCAGGGCGGCGAGCGAGTCGCTGCTCGCGGCCCTGCCGCAGGGCACGCATCCGCAGGCGGCCATGCACGAGGCGATCGTCGCCGCCTCGCACGCCGTCAACGCGCTCGCCGGCGAGCCCGCCACCGCCCGCGAGCACGCCCCGCACCAGAACGCCCCGGCCTGCACCCTGGTCGGCGCGGTCGTCACCGCCGGGCTCCTGGTCGTCGGCTGGGTCGGCGACAGCCGCGCCTACTGGGTCCCGGCGGACCGGAGTTCACCCGCCGCGCGGCTCACCGAGGACGACTCCTGGGCCGCCCAGATGGTCGCCGCGGGCCTGATGAACGAGGCCGAGGCGTACGCGGACGAGCGCGCGCACGCGATCACCGGCTGGCTCGGCGCGGACGCCTACGAACTGGAGCCGCACACCGCCTCCTTCAAGCCGGACCGGCCCGGAGTGGTCGTGGTGTGCACCGACGGTCTGTGGAACTACGCGGAGGCGGCCGAGGAGATGGCCGAGGTCGTCCCCCTCGACGCCGCCGTACGGCCGCTGCACTGCGCCCGGGTGCTCGTCGGGCACGCCCTGGACGGCGGGGGCCACGACAACGTAACAGTGGCCGTCGTGCCGTTCCCCGCACCGCCGCAGGGGGCAGGATCCGCCTGAGGCGGCACAAAAGCCGTACCGCACCACAGCGCACGAGGACGCCTCGGCGGACCGGAGGGGACCGGTCCGTCCACAGTCTTCGCCTCGCCCGGGAGCGAGGCGCACAAGGGGGAATCGAGTCCGTATGGCCATTTTCTCGAAGTCGAACGTGCCGCAGTTCTCGGTGGACGTGTACCAGAACGAGTACCTGCCGGAGGGCGGCCGCGAGGTCAACGCGATCGTGACGGTCACCGCCACCGGCGGCGGCACCGTGGGCGGGGCGGTCGGCGCGCCCCATCTGTACGCGCCGGGCGAGAGCCCGTCCGCCGCCGTGGCGATCATGGTGGACTGTTCCGGCTCGATGGACTACCCGCCGACGAAGATGCGCAACGCGCGCGACGCCACGGCCGCCGCGATCGACACCCTGCGCGACGGCGTGCGTTTCGCGGTGATCGGCGGCACCCATGTGGCCAAGGAGGTCTACCCGGGCGGCGGCCGGCTCGCGGTCGCCGACGCCACCACCCGCGAACAGGCCAAGCAGGCCCTGCGACGGCTGAACGCGGGCGGCGGCACCGCCATCGGCACCTGGCTGCGGCTGGCCGAACGGCTGCTGTCGTCGGCCGACGTCGCCATCCGGCACGGCATCCTGCTCACCGACGGCCGCAACGAACACGAGTCGCCGCAGGACCTCAAGGCCGCGCTCGACGCCGGGGCGGGCCGGTTCACCTGTGATGCCCGCGGTGTGGGCACCGACTGGGAAGTGAAAGAAGTCACAGGCATCGCCTCGGCGTTGCTCGGGACCGCCGACATAGTCGCCGATCCGTCCGGTCTCGCCGCCGACTTCACGCGCATGATGGAGACGGCGATGGGCAAGGAGGTCGCGGACGTCGCGCTGCGGCTGTGGACCCCGGTCGGCACCACCGTGAAGTTCGTCAAGCAGGTCGCCCCGACGGTCGAGGAGCTGACCGGGCGCCGTACGGAGGCGGGCCCGCGCGCGGGCGACTACCCCACCGGTTCCTGGGGCGACGAGTCCCGCGACTACCACGTGTGCGTCGAGGTCCCGGCCGCCGGCCTGGGCCGGGAGATGCTCGCCGCCCGGGTCTCCCTGGTCGTGCCGCACCCCGGTGACGGCACCGCGCAGGCGCTGGGCGCACCCGGCCTGGTCAAGGCCGTGTGGACCGACGACATGGCCGCCTCGACCTCGATCAATCCGCAGGTCGCGCACTACACGGGACAGGCCGAACTGGCACAGGTCATCCAACAGGGACTGGACCTCCGCAAAGCGGGCGATCTCGATGGAGCAACGGCCAAACTGGGCCGGGCCGTTCAGCTCGCCAGCGTCTCGGGGAACGCGGATACTGCGAAACTGCTTGCGAAGGTGGTGGACGTGGTCGATGCCCCGACAGGTACTGTGCGACTGAAGGCCAAGGTCGCGGACGCCGACGAGATGACGCTCGAGACCCGGTCCACAAAGACTGTTCGTGTAAAGAAGTGACCTGAGCGCCCGCGCGGGCCATCGAGGGAAACGAAGGAGAGGGGGACGCGCCGACATGCCGACCTGCCCGAACGGACACCAGTCGGGTTCCGACGACTGGTGCGAGGTGTGCGGTCACCGCATGGCCGGTGCCGTACCTCCGCCCCCGCCCCCGCCGCCTCCCACCGCCGGGTACGGCTTCCCGCCCCCGCCCCCGCAGAGCACCCAGCCCGGCGGCGGACGGCATCTGTCCTCCGTGCCGGAGCGCGAGCCCGAGCTGTGCCCGCAGTGCCGTACGCCCCGCGAGGGCGGCGCGCCCTTCTGCGAGGAGTGCCGGTGGAACTTCCTCACCAACACGGCGACCTCGTACACCCCGGCCGCCCCGCGCCCGCCGGCCTCCGGGCCCGGCGCGGGCCAGGGACAGGGCCAGGGACACGGGCAGGGTCCGGGGCCGGGCCCCGATCCGCGGTTCCAGCCGCCGCCCCCGTCCTTCGGCGGCGGTGACTCCTTCGACTACCAGAGTTCGCGCCCGTCCCAGGTGAACCGGCCCGCGGAGCCGATCCCGCCGGGCCCGCAGGGACCGTCGTACGGCCGTGAGCCCTCGGGTCACCCCGGTCCCGGCGGGCGGCCGCCCGGCCCCAACGCGTTCGGGCACGACCCGTCCGCCCCGGGCGGCGGCTTCGGCCAGCAGCAGCCGGGCCCGCCGTCCGACCCCTACCGCCGGGAGCCCACGGGTCCGGGCGGTCCGGGTGGCCCGGGCGCCCCCGGTGCGTTCGGTGGGGACCCCTCGCGGCAGGGCCCGCCGCCGGGCGGCCGTCCCGGCGGCCCTGGCGGTCCCGGTGGTCCGCAGGGCTATCAGCCCGCCGGTCCCACCGCCCCGCCCGGCTACCCGCACGAGACCGGCGGCGGCCGTCCCGCGCAGCCCGGCGGTCCGACCGGCGGTCCGGCGTTCGGCGGTGGTGACGACGACTGGGTGATCTCCCCGCCGTCCCACCACCAGGGCCAAGGACAGGGCGGCCAGGGACACGGGCAGCAGGGCCAGGGACCGGGCGCGGGCGGCGGCTACGGCTATCCGCAGCAGCAGCCGACGACCTGGACGGCGACGATCGGCCCCGACCGCGCGTACTTCATGGCGATGATGCACCGCTCGGGCCCGGAGGCCGCGGGGCTCAACCTGCCCGCCTACTCCCCCGAGCAGCAGCGCACGCTCACCGGCAACCAGGTCACCATCGGCCGCCGCCGCCACTCCACCGGCGAGACCCCCGACATCGACCTGTCGGTGCCGCCGGAGGACCCGGGCGTCTCGCACCAGCACGCCGTGCTGGTCCAGCAGCCCGACGGCACCTGGGCGGTCGTCGACCAGAACTCGACGAACGGCACGACGGTCAACGGCGGCGAGGAGCCGATCCAGCCGTTCGTCCCGGTACCGCTCCAGGACGGCGACCGGGTGCACGTGGGCGCCTGGACGACGATCACCGTCCGCCGCGGGTAGGGGAAACCCGGATCAGGGGGCCGGCAGGGGCCAGGCGTACGGCCCCTCCGGCTCGTCCAGCCACGCCCACGCGGCACCGTCGTCGACCGTGATGCCGTAGCGCTCGCGGCCCGGCATGCCCTCGCGCTCCCACAGGGCGTACGCCTCCTGCGGGTCGAGGGTGCCCCGGGTGAGGGCCAGCAGGAAGCGGAACAGGTCGCTGTCCCGAGCCCGGCGCGGCACCCCGCCGCAGACGGCCGGCTCGGCGTCGGGCCGGCCCTCCCCGCGCAGCGGCACGAAGAAGGCGGGCGTGTGCAGGAAGCGGCCCTCGGCGTGCCCGGCGTCCCGGACGGTCAGCACGACCAGTCCGGTGGCCATCGGCGCCAGGATCAGCGCCCCGGGACGGCACTGCCCGATCCACGCGCGCGGGATCGACGCGAGGGTGCAGGTCGCGATGATCCGGTCGAACGGCGCCCGCTCCGGCACCCCGCGCGCCCCGTCGCCGGTGACGACCGTCGGGTGGTAGCCGGCGGCGGCCAGATGCGCGCGCGCCGACTCCGTGATCTCCGGATCGAGGTCGACGGTGGTGACGTACGCGTCGCCGAGCCGGTACGACAGCAGCGCCGCGTTGTAGCCGGTGCCGGCGCCGATCTCCAGGACCCGGTCGCCGTCCTCGACGCGCAGCGCGGCCAGCATCAGCGCCATCAGCGAGGGCTGGCTGCTGGAGGAGAGCAGTTCGCCGTCGCGCAGCCGGGTGGCCAGCGGGGTGTCCTCGTAGGCGCCGCGCAGCCAGCGCTCCCGGGTGCGCGGATCGCGGCTCTCGCCCCAGCGCCGCTCGTAGCCGCCGACCCCGCTGACGTAGTAGTACGGCACGAAGAGATGGCGCGGTACGGCCGTGAACGCGTCCCGCCAGCGCGGGTCGGGCGTGAAGGCGCCGCTCGCCTCGATCACACGCACCAGCGCGGCCCGCTCCGCTGCGGCGAGCGGTGCGAGGTCTGCGGGGCCGGTGAGGCCCTTGTCGTCGTCCCGGCCGGGATCGTGGGCACCCATGCCTCCACTGTGCGGCGCCGGCGCCCGGGAAGCGAGCACCCCGCGCCGCCCTGGCCTGCCTCGGGCCCTCGCGCGTCTGAGACCATGGGAGGGTGAAAGAGATTCGGCGCGGCACGCTTCAGGAGCAGACCTTCTACGAGCAGGTCGGCGGGGAGGAGACCTTCCGCCGGCTGGTGCACCGTTTCTACCAGGGGGTCGCCGAGGACCCGATCCTCAAGCCGATGTACCCGGAGGAGGACCTGGGCCCGGCGGAGGAGCGGCTCGCGCTGTTCCTCATGCAGTACTGGGGTGGTCCCACGACGTACAGCGAGAACCGCGGCCATCCCCGGCTGCGGATGCGCCACGCCCCGTTCGTGGTCGACCGGGCCGCGCACGACGCCTGGTTGAAGCACATGCGGGACGCGGTCGACGAGCTGGGCCTGTCCGAGGAGCACGAGACGACGCTGTGGAACTACCTGACGTACGCGGCGGCGTCGATGGTGAACACCCCGGAGTGAGGCAGCCGGGCCGCCGCCGGGTCAGCGGACGCTGAGGGGCGGGATCCCGAGGCCCGCGCCCGCGCGCCGTACGGCGATCGACCCGTACGGCGTGCGCAGCCGCAGCCAGGCGCCCGAGGAGAGCAGGGCCAGGTCGTCGGCGCTCTCGGTGTTCCCGGGGTTCTCGGGGTCTGTCGCCGCCCGCAGGAAGCCCAGGGACTGGGCCGCGTGCACGGCCCGTACGGGCAGCGCGGTGTCGCCGACGGTCCGGGACCAGATCTCCCGCCCGGTGCGGTCGAGTGCGGCGCGGGTACGGCTCTGGGGCGCCAACTCCTCGGTGCGGCGCCGGAATTCACCGACCGCCGCGCCGACGGTGGCCCGTAGCGCGTCCGGTGCGGGCAGTCCCCGCTCGGGCCGCCAGCCGCCGCGGGGCGGCAGCACCCCGGCCCACGGCGGTCCGGTGACGGCGGCCGGGACGGCGGCGGTGGCCGCCGACTCGTCGACCGCCTCCAGCAGTTCGCCCGCGGACACGGTCACGTCGAGGGTGACGGTGAGGCCGTCCTCGTAGGGCTTGGCGAGCCGCACCGCGCGGATCGCCAGCACCTCGAAGGACGGCGGCCGGCCGAAGACGGCCAGTGCGGTGCCGGCCGCCTGTAGCCGGACCGCGGCTCCACGGTCGTAGTGGAGCAGCCGGGAGAGGAAGGCCGCGAGATCCGCCGCCTCCCCCTCGTCGGCGAGGTGGAGCACCGTCATGCGGCGACGGCCTCCTCCGCGTCGTCCTGGTACTCCTCCAGGAACTCGCGTTCCTCGGCGGTGATCCGGCGCGGCCGCTGCGTCGCGAAGTCGAACGGCACGATGACGGTGGAGGCCCGGACGTAGACGGTGTCCCCGTCCTTCACCTCGTAGCAGATGGTGAAGGACGCGGCCCTTATCTGCGTGACCCACAGCTCGATGTCCACCGGGTGGTGCCGGTGGACGAGCTGGCGCTTGTAGTCGATCTCGTGGCGCGCCACCACGGACCCCTGCTTGAAGTCCTTCTCCGGGCGGAACAGGAAGTCGATACGGGCTTCCTCCAGGTAGCGGAGGAACACCACGTTGTTGACGTGGCCGTACGCGTCCATGTCCGCCCAGCGCAGCGGGCAGCGGTAGATGTGCCGCAAGATCGATCAGCCCCGGGTCAGCTTCTTGTAGGTGGCGCGGTGCGGACGCGCGGCGTCCGGGCCCAGGCGCTCGATCTTGTTCTTCTCGTAGGACTCGAAGTTGCCCTCGAACCAGAACCACTTGGAGTCGCCCTCGTAGGCGAGGATGTGCGTCGCCACCCGGTCGAGGAACCAGCGGTCGTGGGAGACGACCACGGCGCAGCCCGGGAACTCCAGGAGCGCGTTCTCCAGGCTGCTGAGGGTCTCGACGTCGAGGTCGTTGGTCGGCTCGTCGAGGAGGAGCAGGTTGCCGCCCTGCTTGAGGGTGAGCGCGAGGTTGAGGCGGTTGCGCTCACCGCCGGAGAGCACACCGGCCGGCTTCTGCTGGTCGGGACCCTTGAAGCCGAAGGCGGAGACGTACGCCCGGGAGGGCATCTCGACCTGGCCGACGTTGATGTAGTCCAGTTCGTCGGAGACGACGGCCCACAGCGTCTTCTTCGGGTCGATGTTCTCGCGGCTCTGGTCGACGTACGAGATCTTGACGGTCTCGCCGACCTTGATCGCGCCGGAGTCCGGGGTCTCCAGACCCTGGATCATCTTGAAGAGGGTGGTCTTGCCGGCGCCGTTGGGGCCGATCACGCCCACGATGCCGTTCCGGGGCAGGGTGAAGCTGAGGTCGTCGATGAGGACCTTGTCGCCGAACGCCTTGGAGAGGTTGCTGACCTCGACGACGATGGAGCCCAGGCGCGGGCCCGGCGGGATCTGGATCTCCTCGAAGTCCAGCTTCCGCATCTTGTCGGCCTCGGCGGCCATCTCCTCGTAGCGGGCGAGGCGGGCCTTGGACTTGGCCTGGCGGCCCTTGGCGTTGGACCGCACCCACTCCAGCTCTTCCTTGAGCCGCTTGGCGCGCTTGGCGTCCTTCTGGCCCTCGACCTTGAGGCGGGTGGCCTTGGTGTCGAGGTAGGTGGAGTAGTTGCCCTCGTAGGGGTGGGCGCGGCCGCGGTCCAGCTCCAGGATCCACTCGGCCACGTTGTCCAGGAAGTACCGGTCGTGGGTGACGGCGACGACGGTGCCGGGGTACTTGGCGAGGTGCTGCTCCAGCCACTGCACGGACTCGGCGTCCAGGTGGTTGGTGGGCTCGTCGAGGAGCAGCAGGTCGGGGGCCTCCAGCAGCAGCTTGCAGAGCGCGACGCGGCGGCGCTCACCACCGGAGAGGTTGGTGACGGGCCAGTCGCCGGGCGGGCAGCCCAGGGCGTCCATGGCCTGCTCGAGCTGGGTGTCCAGGTCCCAGGCGTTGGCGTGGTCCAGGTCCTCCTGGAGCTTGCCCATCTCGTCGAGCAGCGCGTCGGAGTAGTCGGTCGCCATCAGCTCGGCGACCTCGTTGAAGCGCTTGAGCTTGCCCATGACCTCGGCGGCGCCGTCCTGCACGTTCTCCAGGACGGTCTTGGACTCGTCGAGCGGCGGCTCCTGGAGCAGCATGCCGACGCTGTACCCGGGCGACAGGAACGCGTCGCCGTTCGAGGGCTGCTCCAGCCCCGCCATGATCTTCAGAACGGTGGACTTACCGGCACCGTTCGGCCCGACCACACCGATCTTCGCGCCGGGCAGGAAGCTCAGGGTGACGTCGTCAAGGATGACCTTGTCGCCGTGTGCCTTGCGCGTCTTGCGCATGGTGTAGATGTACTCAGCCAAGAGAAACCGTCCGGCAGCTTGAAATCAGGCAGTGGGCAGATACACCCCATCTTGCCTGAGGTCCACCCCTGGGTGTTAACCCGTTTGACCGGACCTCTGTGAGCTGGGGCTTTGAGTGGGACGGCTGGTGTCGGGGTGGCGTTGGAACAGGTATATGCCGAGGAGGTCCCCCCGGGCGGGGCGTGGTACGTCGGGGTGGTCGTGCTTGGTGCGGAGTACGGCGTGGACGTCGAGGCGGCCCACCGCGTGCTGCGGGATCTCCGCCTCGAACCAGCCGTCGCCGCGTTCGAACGCCTGCCGGGCCGCCTGCACGTGCTGCTGGTGGATCTTCTCGACCTGGTCGTTGTGGCGGCGGACCCGGTCCGCCTCGCGGGTGTCGGTGTCCGCCGCGATCTCCTGCTGTCGGCGCTGCCAGCGCTCCTCGAAGCCCATGTGCCCCTCCCCGCGTCCCTGGCTGACCGGCGCCACTTTCTCATGGACCCCGCGGGGCGGGTGAGGCCGGCCGTCGCCGCCTCACCCGTGGTGCGGTCGCCGCTCTCAGGCGCGGTAGCCCAGGAGCGTCATCATCCCGGACTCGGAGTGGTACTGGTTGTGGCAGTGCAGCATCCACAGCCCGGGGTTGTCGGCGTCGAAGTCGAAGACCAGCTTGCGGTGCGGGAGGACGATCGCGGTGTCCTTGCGGGCCCCGGCCGCGCCGATCCCGGCGAGGGCGAAGGTGTGGCCGTGCAGATGCATGGGGTGCCACATGTCGGTGCCGTTGACGAGGGTGACGCGGACCCGTTCGCCCTGCCGGATCGGGTGGCAGCGCTCCAGGGAGTACGGCTGGCGGTCGAAGCTCCAGTTGAACCGCTTCATGTCCCCGGTCAGCCGGAAGCGCAGCTCACGGTCCGGGGCGCGGCCGCAGAACGCGACGGAGTCGTCCGGCACGAGCCGGGATGCCGGGACGACCCGGCCGTCCAGCTCCGCCGGGTGCGCCCCGGGTCCGGGCCGCTGTCCGCCGCCGGTGCGCAGGACCGCCAGGGCCTTGGCGTTCTTGCCCTCGGCGAGCGCGACCAGCGGGAACACGCCGTCCTTGGCGGTGACCAGTACGTCGTAGCGTTCGGCCATGCCCAGCAGCAGGGCGTCCGTGCGAGTGTGCCGCACGGGGTAGCCGTCGGTGTGGGTCACCGTCATCTGGTGGTCGCCGAGCGCCACCCGGAACGCGGTCTCGGCGGCGGCGTTGATGATCCGCAGCCGGATCCGGTCCCCGGGGCGGGCCCGCAGGACCGAGGGGGCCTCCGGGACCCGGCCGTTGACGAGGTAGTACGGGTAGGCGACATGGCCGCCGGGGCTGCGGAGGAGACTGCTGCGGGCCCCGTGCCGCATCCGCGAGGGACCCCCGCCCGCTGTCCCGCCGGCCGCGCCGTGTCCCGAGCCGTGGGTCCCCTCCCCCATGTCCGCCATGCCGCGGCCGTGGCTCAGCTCCGCGAACACGGCGTCGGGGGTGGAGCCGTCCACGCCGTCGACCCAGTCGTCCAGGACGACGACCCACTCCTTGTCGTAGGTGAGCGGCTCCTTCGGGTCCTCGACGATCAGCGGGGCGTACAGGCCGCGGTCGAGTTGCATGCCGGAGTGGGAGTGCACCCAGTAGGTGCCCGGGTGCGAGACCGCGAAGCGGTAGGTGAAGTCCGCGCCGGGCCGGATGGAGGACTGGGTGAGGCCGGGCACGCCGTCCATGTCGCAGCGCAGCCGGATGCCGTGCGAGTGCAGGGTCGTCGCCTGCGGCAGATGGTTGGCGAGCGTGAGCTGGAAGGTGTCTCCCTTCGTGACGCGCATCTCGTGGCCCGGCAGCATGCCGTCGTACGCCCAGGTCCTGACCGTCGGCCCGCCCAGGTCGAGCAGGGCCTCGGTGGCGGTCAGGCTGAACTTGCGCACCGGGCCGTTACCGCGTTCCCGCTCGGCGGCCTCGACCTCGGGCCCGGACGGGGTCACGTACCCGGTGAGCCCCTTGGGTGCGCGTCCGCCGGAGAAGCCGTCACCGGAGCCGGTGCCCCGGCCCGTGTCATGGCCGGTTCCGTGGCCGCTGCCGCCGTCGGCCGGACCGGCCGCGGCCGGGGGGCCGGGCCGGGGCTGCGAGCCGGTGACCGTCCGCGTGGCGGTCCCGGCGGGCGAACCCGACGCCGAGGGGGTGCCGGACCCTGAGGGCGAGCCGGTGCAGGCGGCCAGGGCTCCCGCGCCGGCGGCCGCGATCGAGGCACCGAGCACGGTGCGCCGCGTATGTGTGTGCATGCCTTAAATGAGACATGTCATATCGTCATATTCTGGGCATCCAGGGCGGCGCGTCACGCAATCGCCCGCGCCGGGGCGCCGAGCGGGCTCAGTCCCGGCCGGCCCGGCCCGCCTGTTCCTTGCGGCCCACCAGCAGCAGCGTCGCCCCGCCGATCGTCACCAGCCCGATGGCCGTGCCCGCGATGATCGGGGTCACGCTGGAACCGCCGGTCTCCGCGAGGTTGGTGTCGCTGGACGACGTCCCGCCCACGGTGGCCGGACTCGGCTCGCTGAGGGTCTGGGTCGTCAGGTCCCGCGCCTCGGCGGCCTGGGTACGGCAGTCCAGCACCCCGGTGAAGCGGTACGCGGCACCCTGCGGGCCGGTGATCGTGAAGTCGTAGGCCTGGTCCTCCTGGAGCGGGATCGTGACCGTCCGCGAGTCGCCCGCCGGGATCGTGTACTCGGTGCCCATCAGCTCGAAGACGAAGTCCTCGTCGCCCGGGTTGGACGCGCTGATGCCGAGGCCGTTCGCGGCGCAGTCCTTCTCCGCCGACAGGGCCGGTACGGCACCCTGGGGCGCCCAGGTGACGCCCGCAGTCGCCGACACCGTCGACTCGCTGGAGCCGGCCAGGATCTGCGTCTGGCTGCGGCTGTCCGCGGTGAACGCCCGCCCGACGGGCACGGTGGTCGAACCCCGCACGGTCAGCTCGGCGGTCCCTGCCTCGGCGTCGGCGGGCACGTCGAAGTAGAGCCGGCTGCCGTTCCTCGCGGTGGTGACCGGTGTGCCGTTCTCGTCGACGATCCGCACGCCGCTGGTGGCGGCGTCCATCGGCGGGGTGACCGTCACCGCGCTCGCACCGGTGCGCACGGTCACGGGGCCCAGCGGCTCACCGGGCCGCCCGGAGACCGCGGCCGGGTCGAGGGTGAGGGACGCGGCGGGCTCCGGTGTGCTCTTCGCGGCCTTCTGGAGGTAGTCCGCGAGCTGCTCGGCCTGCGGGTCCACGGCGTTGACGTCGGCGGCGTCCGAGTAGCGCCAGATGGCCACCTGGGTGCCGGCCGCCGCGTCCTGCTCGGTGAACGGCCCGGTGATACCGGCCTTCCGCGCGAGCGAGGCGAGGTCGTTGACCTGCGGGTAGGAGTTCTGGAGGATCCAACCGACGCGGCCCGCGTCCTTGTTGGCGCCCAGCGAGGTGCCGCTCCAGGGCGTCTCCTCGTACCGGGCGTCCTTCTGCGTGGGGTTGTAGAGGTCGACGCAGTACGTCTGGAGGGTGCCGCCGCCCTCGACGGACATCTCGAACAGGCCCGCCGAGATCTCCTGGTCGCCCTCGCCCTCCGTGTGGACCACGGCGGCGCCGTACGTCTTGAGGCCGCCTATCGTCGCGGTGGCTCCGCCCTGACCCCGCGCCCCACCGTCGGCGGCGACGGCCGTGCCCGCGCCGGCCACCACGCCGACGGCGGCCAGTCCGGACACCAGCGCCGCCGCGGCGACCCGGGCCGCGAGACGAACCCCGAGCCGGTCCGTACCTCTACGACCTGCACCCCCACGACCTGCACGCCCACGACCCGCACCCCCGCGGCCCGCGTCCCGTCGGCGCGCGAACGGCGCGGAGAACGAAGAAATCAACGCAATTCCCCTTCGAGCAGGAGCCGTTGACGTGGGTGGCACGTTCCACCAGCAGAATCGGAAGCCCCATGAGCTATGTCCGGCATCCTAGAGACGCGGGCGCACCACCCTTCCCGGTGATCTCCTATGAAGGACGATCCGACTCGGAATCGTTATCCCCAAGATCGTCCACGGACAGGGCTCATCGACGGATCCACCAGGTCATCCGGGGTGAACTCGACGGCGGCGCCCACAGATCGGTCGATAAGCCGCAGTCGGCTCAGAGCCGAGCACATCCTGACATCACGTCACCGCGACCGGTTCACGCGGCGCCGTCTCCCAGTTGGGCTCCGGCTGCGCGGGCGTACTCGCGGGCGCCTCGGGCCTCGCCGCCCGCCGGAAGGCGGAGGTGCCGCGCGCCAGGTCGTGGCCGATGGCGACGGCGTCGATGTCGGCCGACGTCCAGCTCTGCTGCTGCCCCTCGCGCACCTCGGTGCGCACCTTCAGCCGCCCCTGCACGATCACCGGGTCGCCGACATTCAGCGAAGCCTGGGCGTGCGTCGCGAGCTGGCGATTGGCCCAGACCGTGAAGAAGTTGGTGTGCCCGTCGGTCCACTCGCTCTTCTCGCGGTCCCAGTAGCGCGAGGTCACCGCCAGCCGGAACCGCGCCGACGGACCCGCCGCCAACTCCCGATAGACCGGCTGCGTGGCCACATTTCCCACGGCACAGATCATCGTCTCGTTCATCACGAACCCCTCCCGACGCCCGGACACTCCCCCGGGCGGATGGCGCGCACGAGCCTCTCCCGCACGGCTGCGTCCGGCAGCCGGCCGCGACGGCATCCGCCGTCACGCACCGCCCCCGCACCGGCGACCTCGTCCGTCGCGATCGCCGTACGGCCAGACTGCCTCCGCCGGGCCGAACCCGCCGGGCCCTGTGGACCACCGCGCGCCTGTGGACAACCCCGCCACCCGCACGAGTGACGGCCGTCCCCTCAACAGCCCGGGTACCAAGGCCCCGCGCCCCACCTCACCGCATCCCGGCCCCCACCCCCGTGACCCTCCCGTACTGCTCACGCACCTCCCGGTACCGCAGCAGCTCCGCCGCGACCGGGTCCAGCACCCGGGCCCGGCCGCAGCCGGCGGCCGCCTCCCGCAGGCGTCTCTCCGCGTCCTGCCCGTAGCGCCGCGCCGGTCCGCGGGCCGCCATCCGGCAGCTCCACTCGACCACCGGCCCGCCGAGGATGCCCGCCACCATCAGCAGCACCGGAACCCCCAGGTTCGGCTCCATCCAGTGGGCGATCTGCCCGACCAGCCACAGCCCGCCGACGATCTGAAGCAGTGTCATCGCGGCCTGCGCCAGCACGGCCACCGGCCACCACCCGGGGCGCGGCGGCCGGCCCGGCGGCAGCCCGGCCCGTCCGGCCAGTTCGTCCAGCGCCTCGGGCAGCCCCTGGGAGCCCCGTACGGCCGCCTCCCGCACCGCCATCGCCCAGGCCGCCGGGAGCCCCGCGGAGGCCCGGTCGGAGACCGTGCGCACCGCCTGCTCCACGCGCTGGCGGGCCGTGGCCTCCTCGTCGGCCGGGGTACGGACCTGGATCCGCCCGGTGGCCTGCTCGTGCCGGTCCTGGCACCACCGCCACAACCGCAGCCAGGGCGTTCCGCACGCCCGGTTGGCGTTGCGCAGCCAGGCGCGTTCGGCGGCGTCGCCCGCCGCGGTGGCGCCCACCGCGTCCGCGAGCCGTGCCGCGAACTCGTCCCGGGCGTCCTCGCTGAGCCCGGTGCGCTGTCCGGTGACGTAGACCGGCCGCAGCCGGGCCGCGGCGGCGTCCACGTCGGCCGACACCCGGCGCCCGGCGGCGCCCCGCTCACCGACGAACTGACCGAGCAGCTCCCGCAGTTCGGGCACCCCGTCGCCGGTGAGCCCGGACAGGGCGAGCACGGTGGCGCCGGGTTCGCCGTACTCGCCGAGCGCGATGCCGTCCTCGTCGAGGAGCCGGCGCAGATCGTCGAGGACCAGGTCGGCGGCCTCGCCGGGCAGCCGGTCGACCTGGTTGAGGACGACGAACATGACCTCGGCGTGGCCCGCCATGGGCCGCAGATAGCGTTCGTGGAGGACGGCGTCGGCGTACTTCTCGGGGTCGACGACCCAGATGACGGCGTCGACCAGGGCCAGGATGCGGTCGACCTGCTCGCGATGCTGCACGGCCGCCGAGTCGTGGTCGGGCAGGTCGATCAGGACGAGCCCGCGAAGCTGTGCCTCCGCCTCGGCGCTCTGCACGGGGCGCCGCCGCAGCCGGCCCGGGATGCCGAGCCGGTCGATGAGGGGGGCGGCGCCGTCGCTCCAACTGCACGCGATGGGCGCGGCGGTGGTGGGGCGCCGTACGCCGGTCTCCGAGATGGTGACCCCGGCGAGGGTGTTGAAGAGCTGGGACTTGCCGCTGCCGGTGGCGCCCGCGATGGCGACGACCGTGTGCTGCCCGGAGAGCTTGCGCCGGGCCGCCGCCTCGTCCAGCACCCGGCCGGCCTCGGCGAGCGTCCTGTTGTCGAGCCGCGCGCGGGACAGGCCGACGAGTTCGCGCAGCGCGTCCAGCCGGGAGCGGAGGGGGCCGTCGTAGGCGAGCGGGGCGGCGGGGGACGCGGCGGTGCCGGGGCGGGTCTCGGCCACGACGGCGGCGGTGGCCTGTTCACCCGCCGTGCCTTCGTTGACGCGGCGCGCGATGAGACCGTCGTCCCAGGCGCCGGCGGCGTCCTCGGGATCGGCGGAGGGGGTGGCAGACGGGTTGACGGACGGGGCCGCCCCGCGCGCGGGAGCGGGGGTCGGTGACGGGCCCTTGGCGGGCTCCTTGCGCGCCCCCGGCTCCACTTCCCGTCCGACGTCCCGTCCAGCGCCCTGGCCCTGTGCCGAGGCGCCCGTCGCGCGCGTCGAGTCCACCGCGTCCGTCGTATCCGCCGCGTCCGCCGTGTCAGTCATGGAGCGATCGCCCTCCTCGGGCCCCTGGCCGTCCGCCGAGCCGACGCCGGTGCCGACGCCGTCATTCGCGCCGTCACCGCCCACGTGCGCGTGCGCGGAGTGCTCAAGAGGCTCGGATCCTTCAGCACGGTCGGCACGGTCGGTGCGATCGGAGTGATCCGTGTGGTCCTGGTCAGTGACGGCGGTCACCGGTCACCTCTCCTTCTGAAGTACGGACAGCGCGGCGATCAGCTCCGCCTGGGGCTCGGGATGGACGTCGAGCGCTTCGAGCGGGGCGAGCCGGCGCTCGCGTTCGTTGTGCATCACGCGGTCCAGGTGCTCGGCGAGCAGCCGTCCGCCCCGGTCGCGCAGCCGCAGCGCGCCGTGCGCCCCGATCCGCTCGGCGAGCCCCTCGCCCGCGGAACGCGCCCTGCGGCCGCCCAGCAGGACCGTGGCGACGAGCGCGGCGACCGCCTCGGGATCGGCGGCGCCGCGCTCCAGGGAGCGCACCTCCTCCTCGGCGAACTCCTCCAGCTCGCGCCGCCACCGCCGTACGGCCAGGCCGATGCGGTGTTCGGCGCTGTCGGGTGTGGAGTCCTGGTCCGTCAGGGCGGGTGTGGCGGAGGCCGGTTCGCGGCGCCAGGAGTCGTCGACGCGTTCGTCGGCGGCGGTGACGGCACACAGCAGGAGCGCGGCCAGGCTCTCCACGAGGGCGTCCAGGAGTTCACCGGCGGTGCAGTCCAGCGGGAAGGCCCGCCAGCGCTTGAGGGCGTCCCCGGCGAGCACGGCGCCGCTCTGCAACCGGCCCCGCACACGCGTGTACTCGCTGTCGTACGCCCCGTCGACCGCCGAAGTGAGGCGGAGTGCCGCCGCGTACTGGGCGGCGGTGGCGCTGGCCAGTTCGGGCATCCGGGACTTGAGGGAGTCGAGGACGCCGTGGGCGGTGCGGGCGAGGACCTGGCGGCGGGCGGCGGCGTCCTGGGCCTGATGGTCGAGCCAGGTCCGCAGGGCGGCGACGGCGGTCGCGGGCAGCAGCCCTCCGCCCCAGGCGGACTCGGGCAGTTCGGGCACCGTGAAGCGCGGTACGTCGCCGAGGCCGGCCTTGGTGAGGAGTGCGCCGTACTGCCGGGAGACCTCGCCGACGACCTGGTGGGGCACCCGGTCGAGGACGGTCACGAGGGTGGCGTCGTACTCCTTGGCGGTGCGCAGGAGATGCCACGGGACGGCGTCGGCGTAGCGGGCGGCCGTGGTGACCATCACCCAGATGTCGGCGGCGCAGAGCAGTTCGGCGGCGAGGTCGCGGTTGTCGGCGAGGAGGGAGTCGATGTCGGGTGCGTCGAGGAGGGCGAGGCCGGGCGGGAGCGACTCGGCGGTCTCGATCCGCAGCACGCGCCGGCCGTCCGCGGCGGGCAGCAACAGGTCGTCGGACGGCTCCTGATGGGGCATCCACACGCGGGTGAGGTCCGGCAGCACGCGCATGCCGCTGAACCAGTGATGGTCCTCCGGATGGCAGACCAGCACCGGCGTCCGGGTCGTCGGCCGCAGCACGCCCGCCTCGCTGACGCGCCGCCCCACGAGGGAGTTGACGAGCGTCGACTTGCCGGCGCCGGTGGAACCGCCGACGACGGCCAGCAGGGGTGCTTCGGGCTGTCTGAGACGGGGCACCAGATAGTCGTCTAGCTGGGCGAGCAGTTCGTCGCGGTTGGCACGCGCGCGTGGCGCCCCCGCCAGGGGCAGCGGGAAGCGTGCGGCGGCGACACGGTCGCGCAGGGCGGAGAGTGCGTCGAGCAGTTGAGGCCGTACGTCCAAGGTCACCACATGCGAAGAATGCCCAATTTCAGGGGATTTATGAAGCATATAGGCATGTCTGCGCGCCGATAGGACACAAGGGACGGAAGGTGCGACCGGGACACAGGCACAGCCCAGGCATAACGAGTGCACAACACCCGGGGTCCGAGGCGTCAAAAGCGGTGCACGATTCGCACCTGCCTGCGATTATCAGGACCGCTTCACTGAACCTCCACATTGAGCCACGGAGGCGAAGCAACCGGGACAAGGAACCGGGAGCCCTATCCTTGTCCCCGGCAACGTCACGGATCGGCCCACACCCGGGCAGCACGTACGAGGCCACCACACCGGCCCCCGTAGCTCAGTGGATAGAGCAGGCGCCTTCTAAGCGCTTGGCCGCAGGTTCGAGTCCTGCCGGGGGCGCAAACACCCTCTGACCGGCGAGAACGGGTCAGGGGCTTTTTTGTGCCCGGAGGGCACGGTGCGCCGACAGCAAGCGCCTTTCCTCGAAGTGCCGTGTCCGTACGGCGAGACGCGCGCCCGGGTGACCGATCACCGCCACCGCCGCCGGGTGCGGGCCCGTCGCCGGGGTTTCGGCCATCAGGTCCGTGATCGTCGTCGCCGGGGGTGGGGACGGCAGGCCCTCGGGCCAGGACAGGACCGTCGGCCGGGTGTCGGGGGGCGAGAGGCGCAGGTCGCGCAGGGGGAGCGTGAGGCCCGCGCCGAGGGCCTTCAGTACGGCTTCCTTGCGGGTCCAGGTGCGGAGGAAGGCCGCCTTGCGGTCGGCGGGCGGGAGGGCGTCCAGGGCGGCCAGTTCGGGGGCGGCGAGGGCCGTGCGGGCGGCCAGGGCGACGTCCACGGGGCTGTCCGCCTCCTCGACGTCCAGGCCCACCTCCGCGCCCCGGCACACGGCGACGCCGATGATCTCGCCGCTGTGCGTGACCGAGAAGTCGTACGGCTCGGCGGAACCCGGCATGTCCAGGCGGGGTTTGCCGTGCGGGCCGCCGCAGCGGGGGCACACGCGGCGCAGGGGGACCCGCGCGGGCGGGAGCCCGAGGAGTTCGCCCAGGACCAGGCGGCTGAGGGCGCAGCCGACGAGGAAGCGGGACCGGTCGGCGGGACTGACGGTCGCCTCGTGGCGGCCGCGCTCGACGGGGTCCAGGAGGGGCAGCAGGCCCTCGTGGGCGGCATTGGGGCCGGCCCACCACACGTCCACCGGAATGGGGCCGCCGGCCGCAGCGGTCGAAATGGTCAGTGCACCGCGCGCAGCATGCGCGTCACATTGATCTTCGTCGGGGAAAGGCCCAGCTCCACGCTCTGCATCATCCGCTCGCCGTTCAGCCGGCCGTAGGCGAGCAGGTCGACGTTGGCCAGGCTGTATTCCGGCCAGGTGTGAATGCTGAGATGCGACGCGGAAAGCAGAAGGATCGCCGTGACCGCGCCATTCGGGAAAACGTGCGACGACTCACCGAGCACCGTGGCGTTTCCCTTTTCGGCGGCCGTGCGCAGCACCTGGAGGAGACGCTCCTCGTCCGTGAGGATGCTGTGGTCGCTCACCCATACGTCGACGGCATAGGAGCACAGATCGTCGACGTTTATGCCCTCGGTGGCGAGGTTGGCAGAATCGGTCATGGGGAACCGGAGGTGACGAACCGTCGCCCCCGTCTCCTTTCGCACTAGAACCGCGTGGATCCGCACTGGTCCGCGCGGCCGAAGGGGAAGGGTCACGAGGCCGACGAGCGGCGCTCGATGGAGCCCAGCGTAGCATCCGGAGCGCTCTCGGGCTCGCCCGCCCGTGTTGTCAAGGGGGAGGGGATGCGGCCGGTGGATTCGCCCCCGAATAACCTCCCAGGGATTTCGAGAAAGCGTCCATGGAAATCCCCTGAATGCCTCCGGGGAAATGCGCTTCACACATTCCTCGGCGTCTGCCCGTTCGACCCCTCCACCCCCTCCCTTTCTTCGGGATATCGGCGAGTTCGATCACCCTCTCACCAGCCCGTATACTCGATACTCCCTAATCCATCGGCTGGCCTGGAGCAGCATTGTGACCAACGCGCGTCGGCACCCTCGGAGCAGCACCGCCGATCAAGTGCTCACGGAAGTCGCGGACGCCGTCAGGCTCCAGGAGGGTCCGCCCGGGGTGCGGTCGGTCCTGCGTGCCCTGCGCCGGCTCGCGCCCGCCTCCACGAAGGACCTCAGCCGTGCCACCGGCCTGCCCGTCCCGATCGTGGCCGCCCTGGGCAACGAGCTGCGCCGCCGCGGCCTCGTCACCACCGAGCGCCCGTCCCGGCTGACCGAGGCCGGACAGGACGTCGTCGCCCAGCTCGGCATGGACCTCTCCCTCGACGCCACCTGCCGCACCTGTGACGGCCGCGAGCTGGTGATCCCCGAGGTGCTGGACGAGGCGGTACGGCGGCTGCGCGCCCTGATGGAGTCGGGTCCCGCCGCCGACATGGCGATCGACCAGTCGCACTGCACGGCCGAGACCAAGGTCCGCCGGGTGCTCGCCCTGCTGACCGCGGGCGCGCTGCCGGGCGGCTCGCTGCTGCTGATCGGCGACGACGACCTCGTGTCGCTGGCCGTCGCCGTCGTGGGTGACGTGCTCGGCGGGCCGATCGTCGAGAAGGTCACCGTCGTGGACATCTCCCCCGAGATCCTCGACTACATCCAGAAGGTGTCGGCGGGGCTCGGCACCCGCGTCGAGACGGTCCGGCACGATCTGCGGCAGCCGCTGCCCGCCGCGCTCCACGACCAGCACGACGTGGCCATGACCGACCCGCCGTACACCCCCGAGGGCGCCCGGCTCTTCCTGTCCCGCGCGGTGGAGGGGCTGCGGCCCGGGCCCGCGCACAGCATCTTCTTCTCGTTCGGCGGCAAGAGCCCGGACGAGATGCTGGAGGTCCAGCGGGAGATCATGGCCCTCGGCCTGGTCACCAACGGCTACATCCGCAACTTCAACGAGTACGAGGGCAGCGGCATCCTCGGCGGTGTCGGCTTCTTCCAGCACCTCCTCACCACCAGCTCCACCGCATCCGCGCCCGCGCAGGGCGAGTACGGCGGTCCCCTCTACACCGGCGACAAGCGGACCCGGCAGCGCGCGTACGCGTGCGTGGCCTGCGGCGAGATCGTCCCCGTCGGGACCGGCGCCCGCTGGACCTCGGTCGCCGCCCTGCGCGAGGACGGCTGCCCCCGGTGCGGCAAGGGTCCCTTCCGGCCCGGCCGCCTGCTCCCCGCGGAACAGCCCACGGCGGCCACAGAGACACCGGTACTGGCACCGGCACCGGCACCGGCACCGGCACCAACGCCAGCAAAGGCACCCGCACCCGCAACCCCCACCCCCCGCACCACCGGCTGGCACCCCCCGACCCCCGAAGCCCGCGCCGCGCTCGCCCAACGCGCGTACCCCTACCTCACCCGGCAGGCCGACGAGCGCGACCTCCCGGCGATCGGGGCGTTCGAGGCGGAGATCGCCCGGGTCTCCTTCGGCGAGGACGCCATCGACGACCCCGCGCGCTGGTCCGCGCGGCTCGGGCGGGCGATGGAGAAGTCCAAGGAGGGCATGATCGTCGCGCACGGTCCGGACGGCGAACCCGTCGGCTGGTGCTGGGTGTCCGTCAACCAGAACGCGATGACCGGCGACCGCTACGCCAACTTCCGCTCCCTCGCGGTCTCCCCGCTGGACAACCGCGGTGACGTCGCCGAACTCCTGCTCACCGCGGGCCTGGAGTTCTGTCTGACGAAGGGCATCACGGAGGTCGTCGGCCGGGTGCACGTCGGCAACGTCCCGATGCGCACCGTCTACCGCAAGTTCGGCTTCGACCCGACCAGCCTGTCGATGAAGCTGTTCCTGCCGGGGACGGAGAGCGGGGGCACCCGGTGACCGGCTACGACCCCGACCGCGTCAAGTGCGTCGTATGGGACCTCGACGGCACCCTCTGGGACGACGTCGCAGTGGAGACCCCCACCGACGAACTCCCCGTCCCCCGGCCCGAGATGCTCGCCGCGATCGACGCGCTGGCGGCACGCGGCGTGCTGAGCAGCATCGCGAGCCGCAGCGCGCCGACGGTGCTCGACCGGCTCGCCGCGGGGCGCCCGGAGGTGCGGGAGCGTTTCCTGGCCCCGCAGGTGTCCTGGCAGGACAAGAGCGAGTCGCTGCGCCGGATCGCCAAGGACCTCGGGATCGCCGTGGAGGCCCTGGTCCTGGTGGACGACTCCCCGTACGAGCGGGCGGAGGTCGAGGCCCTGCTGCCCGGCGTCCGCACCCTCGCGCCCGAGGACGTGCCCGCGCTGCTCGCCGCCTTCGAGGGCCGGGAGGTCACCCCCGAGTCGCGCGAGCGGGTGCGCCGCTACCGCACCGAGGAGACCCGCCGGGCCGAGGGTGAGCGCTTCTCGGGCAGCCGGGAGGAGTTCCTGCGCTGGTGCGACATGCGGCTCACGATCGGCGCGGCCGCGCCCGACGAGATCCCGCGCGCGCTGGAGCTGGCCGCGCGCACCCACCGTCTCAACTCCTCGGGCCTCACCCCGGACCGGCTGCGCGAGCTGGCCGTATCCGAGGGCCACGCGCTGTACACCGCCCGGATGGCGGACCGTTTCGGCTCCTACGGCGTCATCGGCGCCGCGCTCGTCGACCGCACCGACCCGGCGGCCTGGTCGGTGCCGCTGCTCGCGCTGTCCTGCCGGGTGGCCGGCCGGGGCGCGGCGGCGGCCTTCCTGTTCCGGCTGATGCGGCGGGCCCGGGAGGCCGGGGCCGGCACCTTCCGGGTGACCCTGCGCCCGACGGACGCCAACCTGGAGATGCGGATCCTGCTCCGCCAGGCGGGCCTGCGCCGCGCGGACGACACCCCCGGCGCCTCCCCCGAGACCACCCCGGACGCCGCCCTCCTCGTACGGTCCCTGCACGGCGACCTGCCCGAGCCGCCCCCCTATCTGCACGTGACCGAACAGGACCACCGAGAGGACGCCGAGGCGTGACCGACACCCTGGACCGCGCCGCCGTGGAGCGCGAGCTGCGCGCGATGATCGCCGAGGCGGCCCGGCTGGACGCCGCCGCGGTGGCCGCGCTGCCCGCCGACACCGACCTCTTCGGCCCCGAGATCGCCCTCACCTCACTCGCCGGGGTGACCCTGCTCGGCGCGGTGGACGCCCGCTTCGGGGTGGACGTCGCCGGCCTGGACCTCAGCCTGGACAGCCTCCAGTCCATCGCCACCCTCACCGACTTCGTCACCGCGCACCTCCCCACGCGCTAGCCCCCTGGCCGGACCGGGCCACCCGTCCGTACGTCACGCCTGTTCAAAACCTGTTCAAAAAGGGTGATCCGTACGGACGTGCCGTGACCCGCTCCGGGTGGGGGCGTTGAACGGGGAGTGCGGCGGCACCCCTTGCCGCCGCGCGAACCGAGTGACTTAAGGAGAACGTGATGTCTCGCATCGCGAAGGTGGCCGCTGTCGCCCTCGGCACCGGCGCCGTGGTGGTCAGTGGTGCCGGCCTGGCCATGGCGGACGCGGGTGCGCAGGGCGCGGCCGTGGGCTCGCCGGGTGTGCTGTCGGGCAACGTCGTCCAGGTTCCGGTCCACGTGCCGGTCAACATCTGCGGCAACACCGTCAACGTGGTCGGTCTGCTGAACCCGGCGTTCGGCAACACCTGCGCCAACGTCAGCGACCACGGCCACAAGAGCCACGACAAGGGCGACAAGCACAACGGCGGCTACGGCTACGGCGGCTGACGCACCGTCCGTCCGCACGCAGACACCCCCAGGAGAGCCCCGGCACCTCGAGCGCCGGGGCTCTCCCGCGTCCACGGGTCCGTGTCACGCGTACCGGTAGACGCCGCTCATGTCCTCCAACTGGTCCGGGGTGAGGTTCCACGGCGGCAGCTTCTCCTTGCGGGCCACCACCCGGCGGTGCTGCCTGCTGCCCGGCCCCGGCGGTTCGGCGGGCAGGTAGCGGTGTTCGCGGTGGCGCTGCTGCCAGCGGGTCCACACCAGGTCGATGTACGCGTGGTGCAGCCAGAACACCGGGTCGTTGACGGAGGCGCCGCCGAGCATCTCCCCGCCGACCCACCGGTGCACCCGGTTGTGGGTGCGCCAGGCGGTGCTGCCCCGTCCGGTCCCCCAGCCCTCCAGCTTGTTGCGGAAGCCCTTGGTGGACGTCGAGTCCCAGGGCGAGACGTCGTAGACCGGGTCGCTGAGCGCGAAGTCCACGTCGCTCTTGAGCGGCAGTTCGATCGGGGCGGCGGCGCGGCCGAGGTCCCGGGTGAGGAAGCGGCCGTCGGTGATGTTCTCCTTCAGGGTCCAGTTGCCGGTGGAGTAGGCGAAGGGGCCGGTCGTCACCTGGCGGTCGGAGGCGCGTCCGTTGCCGCCGAGGAGGTCCTTCGTCCAGGGCGCGGCGGTCTTCGAGCGGGCGCGGGTCCAGTCCCAGTACGGCACGGTCACCGAGGAGTCGACGCGGCGCAGCGCGTTCTCCAGGTCCAGCAGGAACCGGCGGTGCCAGGGCAGGAAGGAGGGCGCCATGTGGGCCGTCCGCAGGCCGCCCTCGCCGTCGGACACGTAGTAGTTGATGTGCATGCGCACGAACTCGTCGTAGACGCCCCGGCGTTTGATCTCCAGGAGCGCGTTGACGAAGCGGCGCCGCTCGGTGGCGGTGAGGGTGGTGACGTCCTTACGCGTGTAGACCACGGTGTCCTCCCTGGTGCGTGCCGCCGTGGCCGTGCGCGGTGTCGCGCAGTTGCTCGCCGGGGCCCAGTTCGTCGACGGCGGCGCGGGCCGCCTCCAGGGGGGTGGGGTACGAGCGGTAGTGGTCGACCATGCTCAGCCAGGTGCCGTCGGCGCGGCGCATCAGGTGCAGCGGGCGGCCGTCGACCGTGACCTGCCAGCGGGGGTCGGCGGCGGCCGCGCGGTCGCCGGGGCCGGTGAGGACGCCCTGGATGCGCCGGCCGCGGTACATCTCGTCGAACCGGGTGCCGGGGCCGCCGGGCCCGCCGCCCGCGCCCTCGGGGCCGTCGGCGGCGGGCCCGGGGTCGGTGGGCCAGGCGGCGGCGACCACCGGGGTGAGTGCGAGGGCGGCGGCGGGGGCGAGCATCCCGCGCAGCAGGTCCCGCCTGCTCCTGGGTCTCGACGGTCCCGCCGTCACCGCGGGTACGGGTACGCCGTCGGCGCTTGCGGCCATGGGTGTGCTCCTCTTCCGGTGCGGATGTCCGTACCGGTAACCGCCGAGCACCCCGCCGGGTCACCACGAGGCCCCCGAACGGCCCGCCGGGGCCCACCCGCGCGCGGCGGTGACAGGCGTTAGCGCCCCTGTCCGGTGCCGAGGTTCGCGCCGGGGACCGCCTGGAGGACGGGGGTGATCACACCGGCCTGGGGCAGCTTCGGGGCCGGGAGGCCGAAGTTGCCGGGGTCGGGGGCGGTGAGCGGGGCGTCCAGGGCCAGGCCGGGGCCGAGGGTGCGCAGGTCGGAGGTGGGGGCGTCGAGACCCACGTGGTCGGCGTCGCCGCCGAGGAGCTCGGGCAGGGGCGCGCTCAGGCCGAGGCCGGGCAGTCCGGCGCCGAGCGGCAACTGCGGAACGGTCCGGTCCGGGAGCAGCCGGCCCTCGACGTACCGGGGGCCTTCGACGGCACCGGGGGTCGGCAGCGGGAGTTCGCCGCCGGCCCGGGGCAGTTCCACGCCGAGGGCGTTCTCGACGCCGTCCAGCGGGAGGGGGACGGGGACCGTGCCGACCGCGGCGGCGGGGGTCGCGGCGGCGGCGCCGGCCGCGGTCGCCAGGCAGGTCAGCACGGCGGCGAGGGTTCCTCGGGTGGTCGGCTTCATCTGGGGTACGGGCCCTTTCGGCAGGGTTCCTCCGGCGGGGTTCCGGAGGGGGAGGGCGGTGTGTCGTACCGGGTAACGAGCCGGAAAACGGCTTCAGTTCAAGAATCCCCCGAACGCGGCAATCGCCCTGTGACCCGATGGTCAGCTCGTCCAGAAATCCCACCAGCGCGTCAGGATCAGCATCCCGACGACCCCGAGGTGCAGCACCGGCGGCACCCAGGCGAACTCGGCGAGGAACGTCCTGACCGGGGCCGGTGCCGGGAGGAAGCCGTGCCGTACGTCGAGGGCGAGGGTGTACCAGAACAGCAGGATCGTGGCGATCCAGGCCAGACAGCACCACAGGCAGAGCGCGTTGATCCGGTACAGCGACTCGAACTGGAGCCAGGAGACGAAGCCGACGCCGAAGAGACAGCCCGCGGTGAACGTCAGCCAGTACCAGCGCGGGAAGACGGCACCCGCCAGCAGGCTGACGCCGACGCAGACGACGATGCCGTAGGCCACCAGGCCCAGCATCGGGTTGGGGAACCCGAACGCCGAGGCCTGGTCGCTCGTCATGACGCTGCCGCAGGAGACGACGGGGTTCAGGCTGCATCCGGGGGTGAAGCCGGGGTCCTCCAGCAGCTTGAACTTGTCGAGGGTGATGACCCAGGAGGCCAGCAGCCCGGCCGCGCCGGTGAGGACGAGCAGCAGGGCGTAGCCGCGGCCGGCGCCCGCCGCGTTCGTCTTCACGCCGCCGTCCTCGTCGTCACGCGACCGTCCTCGTCGTCACGCCGTCGTCCTCGCCCTGACGGGTCAGGCGCGCAGGCTGCGGGCGGGCAGGACGACGTGGGCCGCCGCCATGAGGGTCTCCTCGGCGCCCGCGAACGCGGCCAGCGCCTCGGCCTCGACGGGCCGTCCGGGGACCGCCTCGGGCCACGCGCGCGTGGTGAAGACGAGGTAGGCGTAGCCGCGTTCGGCGACGGCGTCGAGCCACTCGGGCGGCGGCACGCACTGGGCGTTCAGGTTCGGCATGTTCAGGACGGCCTGGCCGCCCTGGACGAGCAGGGTCACCGGCAGGCTCGGCCGCTCGGTGCCGTCCACGAGGTCGCCGCCGACGGGCAGGCCGTTGTCGGTGAGGAGGCGCTCGACGGCCGCGGCCGTCGTCTCCGCGCCGCCGTCGGCCGCGTCGCCGAGGGAGTAGGCGAGGAGGTAGGGCATGTCGGCGCCGTCGGGGGTCTCGCCGCTCCACGGCATCACGACGAGGGTGCCCAGGTCGGTCACGCGGAAGGGGCGGGTTGCGCTGGGGGTTGAGGTCACCGCGCGACCCTATCGGCGCCCCGGCGGCCCGATCCGCGCCTTCTCACCCGTGCGGAGGACGGCACACGAGTGCTCCACACGAACGAGGGACGGGCGTCGAACAGGGCCCCGGGGACGCCGAAGGGCCGGTTCCACGCGGTGCGGAACCGGCCCTTCGGTGCGGCGGCGTGCCACTCAGCCCTGGAGGGGCAGCCCGCCGAGGAGCTGGGGGGCGCTCTGGTTGAGCGCCTTGGTCGCGCCGTTGACGGTGTTGAGCGCGGAACCCTTGCTCTCGGTGTCGAGCGCGTTGGACTGCTGCTGGAGCGGCATCACGTCGGCGGGCTGGAGCTGGGCCGAGGTGAGCGTGTTCACGGCGCCGTTGAGGCTGGTGGGCGTCAGCGCGGCGGTGTCGTGGGCGGCGAACGCGGGCGCGGCGGTGCCGGCGAGGACGACGGACCCGGCAACGGCAGCGGCGGCCTTCAGGGACTTCATCGGGTTCCTTTCTTCGGCGACTCGGCAACTCAAGTCACCACGGGGGCGTCTGACGCCGTGCCTAACGAGCCCCGCCGCCCGCGGAAACCCCCGTTCGGCTCCCCGATGCGGGCACAGCGAAACGGCCGCCCCCGGGTCGGGGAGCGGCCGTCGCGCCGAAGACGTCGTGACGTCAGTCGTTGACGCAGGTGTTGCCGAAGGCGGGGTTCAGCAGGGCGATCACGTTGACCGTGTTGCCGCAGAGGTTGACCGGGACGTGGACCGGGACCTGGATCGCGTTGCCCGACAGCACGCCCGGGGAGTGCTCGGCGACGCCGTTCGCGCCACTGTCGGCGGCGGCGATGCCGGAGGCGCCGGCTACGGCCGCGGCGGCAACGGAGGTCAGGACCAGGCCCTTCGCGATACGGGACATGGAGAGGTGCTCCTTGGGGGGTGTGGCGGGGAGGTGACACGAACATCCGGGCGGTGAAGCCCGGCACTGTGTCAACGCGTGGCGCCGCCGGGAGTTGTGCCGCCATTTGAGTGATGCGCGGCCGGACGGGAGGCGGCGCGGCCGGGCCGGAGGGGACGTGCGCGCCGGGTGTCCGCCCCGGCCGTTCGGGTGGTTCGCGCACCCGCTCGACCGGCCCGCGCGCGGACGCAGATGTCCGGGGCCGGTCCATCCATCTGACGATCCGCTGAACCCACCGGTCAACGGGCCAGGGGCGGCCGGGCGGCGCGTGAACCGGCGTACGCCGACACCCCCGGCCGGCACCGCCGCGTGTTCGATCACGGAGCGGGTTTGCGGCACGGCGGTGACCAGCGGGCCTTTTGGCTCGTTCGCACCGGGACGCGTGGGCCGGGCGCTCTTCGTCGCCGTCGACACACGGACGAAGGACGCGGAGGCGCACACCCGTCCGCGCCGAGCGTCACCGTGAGCGAGGGAACCGCGCCATGCACCAGCCAGAGCCCTTCGTACCGAGGGTGCTGCACCTCACCCAGCCCGTGGACGGCGGGGTAGCCCGTGTCGTGACGGACCTGGCGCGGGCCCAGCTCGCCGCCGGACTGCGCGTCACGGTGGCCTGTCCCGACAGCGACCTCGGCGGCTCGCTACGCGCCCTGGGCGCGGACGTACGGCGCTGGGAGGCGACCCGGTCCCCCGGTCCCGCCCTGCCCGGCGAGGTGCGGCGGCTCGCCCGGCTGGTCCGCGAGGTCCGGCCGGCGCTGGTGCACGCACACAGCGCGAAGGCCGGGCTTGCCGGGCGGCTCGCGGTGCGCGGGCGGATCCCGACGGTGTTCCAGCCGCACGCCTGGTCCTTCGAGGCGGTCGGCGGGACCGTCGCCGCGCTCGCCCGGAACTGGGAGCGGTACGGCGCCCGCTGGGCCACCCGGCTGGTGTGCGTGAGCGAGGCGGAGCGGGCCACCGGCGAGCGTGCCGGGATCGCCGGCCGGTGGAGCGTCGTCCCGAACGGCGTCGACACCGAGCGGTTCCGGCCGGGCCCCGCCGGGCCGGAGCGGGCCGCGCTGCTGCCCGGCCACGACCCGGCGGCGCCGCTCGTGGTGTGCGTGGGGCGGCTGTGCCGGCAGAAGGGGCAGGACGTCCTGCTGCGGGCCTGGCCGGACGTCGTACGGCGGGTGCCCGGGGCGCGTCTGGTGCTGGTCGGCGACGGTCCCGACCGGGCCGCGCTGCGCGCCGCGGCGCCGGAGTCGGTGGTGTTCGCCGGCGGGGTCGGGGACGCGGCGCCCTGGTACCGGGCCGCCGATCTGGTGGTGCTGCCCTCGCGCTGGGAGGGCATGGCGCTGGCCCCGCTGGAGGCGCTGGCCTGCGGCCGGGCCGTGGTGGTGAGCGAGGTGGACGGCGCCCGGGAGAGCCTGCCCGCGGACCTCGCGCCGCACTGCCTGGTGCCCGCGGACGATCCGGCGACGCTGGCCGGGGCGGTCGGCGCGCTGCTGGCGGACCCGCCGCTGCGGGCGTCGCTGGGCGGCCCGGGGCGTCGTCACGTCCTCGCCGCGCACGACGTACGGCACACGGCCGAGACGGTCCTGGACCTCTACCGCGACCTGCTCGGCCGGGTGCCGGCCGCGCGGCTCGTGCCCTCCGAGCGCAGGGAGTCCCTCCACCCGTGACTGCGGAAAGCATGGTGCCCTCCCCCGGCACGCAGGCCGCTCCCTCGCCCGTCTCCGTCATCCCGCGGCGCGCGGCGAGCGCCGGGTTCCGGTATCCCGCCCGGCGTCCCCCGGCGCGCACCGTCTCGCCCGTGCCGCTGCTGCTGGCCGACGGCGCGGCGGGGCTCGCGGGCGCGGCCGCGCTGCTGGCGGCCGGGCAGCACCCGACGCTGGTGCTGCCGCTCATGGCGATGTCGTTACTGCTGCGCCCGGGCCGTCCGGGCGCGGTGACCGGTGTCCTGGACGAACTGCCCGCTCTGTGCGCCCGGATCGCCGTGGTCTGGCTGGCGCTCGGCGCGCTCGCCGCCGCCTGGCAGCCGGCGCACGCGCTCGCGGCCCGCACCCTGCTGTGCGGCTTCGCGGCGCAGACGGCGGCCGCCTGTACGGGGCGGGCGCTGGTGCATCTGCGCCGGCGGCGGGCGCTGCTGCGGCATCCGCGCGCGGCGCTCGTCATCGGTCCGGCGGCGACCGCGCAGCGGGTGGCGGCGGCGGTGCTGCGCCATCCGCGGTGCGGGGTGATGCCGGTGGGCGTGGTGGCCGAGCGCCCGGACGGTCCCGGCGGGCTGCCGGTGCTGACCAGCGGTCAGGAGGTGCAGCGGGCCCTGATCCAGAACGGCGTCCTGGACGTGCTGTGCGTCCACCCGGCCGTCCGTACGGTGCAGGGGCCGCTGCTGCGGGCGCTGGCCGCGTCGGGCTGCACGGTGTGGGAGGTCGACGCGGACAGTCCGTCGTACGCGAGCCGGGAGCAGATCGCCGGGTTCGCCTGCCGGCGGCTCGACCCGGTGGCCGGGCGGCGCGGCAGCTTCGGCAAACGGCTGCTGGACGTCACGGTCGCGGGGGCGCTGCTGCTGCTGACCGGGCCGCTCCTCGCGTTGTGCGCGGCGGTGCTGCGGCTGACCGAGGGGCCGGGCGTGGTCTTCCGGCAGGAGCGGATCGGCAAGGACGGGCGGCCCTTCACGCTGCTGAAGTTCCGCACCCACCGTCCGGCCGACGCGCACGAGTCGGCGACCCGCTGGAGCGTGGCGGGCGAGGTGCGGATGAGCCCCTTCTGCCGGTTTCTGCGCACCACCTCGCTGGACGAGCTGCTCCAGCTCTGGAACGTGCTGCGGGGCGACATGAGCCTGGTCGGGCCGCGTCCCGAACGGGCGTTCTTCGTCGGCCAGTTCAGCCAGACGTATCCCGGATACGCGGCCCGGCACCGGATGCGGACCGGGATCACCGGCCTGGCGCAGGTGCAGGGGCTGCGCGGTGACACCTCCATCGAGGACCGGGCCCGTTTCGACAACGCGTACATCGACAACTGGTCGCTGTGGCAGGACGTCTGCATCCTGCTGCGGACCGCGGCCTCCCTCGTACGGCCGACCGGGAGCTGATCCGACCGATGACCCTCGCCCTGCCCGTGCCGTCCGCCCGGGGGCTGTCGCCGGTGCTGCCGGTGGCCGCCGTGGTCGCGGCGCTCGCCCTGCCCGTCGCCCCCGGCGGGGAGGGCGGCGCGGGACCGGCCGACGCGCTGTCCGCGCTCGTGGTGCTGTTCTGCGCGGTACGGCTGCTGCGGGAGCGGCGGCGGCCCTTGTCCCGTACGGCCGCCGTGGTGCTGGGGCTGCCGGTCGCCGGGCTCGCGCTGGCGGCGCTCGGGGCGTCCTCGCCGGGGGCGGGCCTGAGCGGTCTGGGCCGCTATCTCCAGGTGTTCGTGCTGGTCCCGGCGGCCGTGCTGCTGCTGATCCGGGGGCGCTCGGATCTACGGCTGCTGGCGTGGACGTTCGTGGGGCTCGCCGGGTGGCAGGGGGCGGTCGGGGTGCACCAGTTCGTCACCGGGACCGGTGCCTCCTACCAGGGGGAGACGATCCGCGCGGTCGGCACGTTCGGGCCGCAGGACGTGATGGGCATGGCGACCGTGGTGTCGTTCGGGCTGGTCTGCGCGGTGGGGCTGGCCCTCGGGCGGACCTCCGCGCGGCGGCGGGCGGTGGCGGCCGCGGCGGCGCTCGCGCTCCTGGTGCCGCTCGCGCTGTCCTTCAGCCGGGGCGCCTGGATCGCGACGGCGGTCGCCTGCTCGCTCCAACTGGTGCTGGCGGGGCCGCTGCGGGCGCTCAAGGTGGGCGCGGCGGCGGTGGCGGCCGGGGTGGTCCTGGTCGGCGGGTTCGGGGTCGGCTCGGCGATGCTCCAGGAGCGGGTCGGCAGCATCACCCAGGTCGCCGACGCGCCCGACCAGTCGGTCACCGACCGGTACACGATGTGGGCGGCCGCGGTCGGGATGTGGCGGGAGCAGCCGCTGACCGGGGTCGGTCTGAAGGGCTTCCCCGAGCACCGGGACGCGCACGCCGCGCTGGCGCTGTCCTCCGGCAGCGACACCGACGGCGCGGGCTCCGGTTTCGTACGGCAGCCGCTGCTCTCCCCGCACAACATGTACCTGCTGATCCTCGGCGAACAGGGCCTGATCGGCCTGCTCGCCCTGGCGGGCGGCTGGCTGGCCCTCCTGGTCTGCGCCCTGCGCGGCTGGTGGACGGTGCGCCGCGAGGGCCCCGGCCTGGACTGCGCCCTCATCGCCTGCGGCCTCCTGACCTGGCAACTCACCGACTTCGCCTACGCCGACATCGGCGGCCCCTCGACCGTCCTGACGGCCGTCCTGCTCGGCGTGGGGGCGTGGTGGGGCCTGGCAGCCACCCCCGGGAAGGCCGACACCCGATGACGGCGCCTCCACCCCACGACGCGAACACGAGCCCCTGCCGGGGGGTACCGCCCTCCCGCTCGCCCGGTGCGACCGCACGGGGGGCGGTGCCCACACCGGGGGCGGCGCCCTGCCCGACGGAGGGCAGCGCGCTCGGGGCGACTTCGGGAGGCATGTCGGGGGCGACGGCCGACTCGACGGGGTGGGCCACGTGGGCGGACGCAGCAGGGAGCGGGTCGGCGGGGCCGGCCGGCGCGTCCGGCGGGAGCGCCGATCTGTTCGTCACCCCGGGGGTCGCCCCCGTCCAGGGCCCGGTCGCTCCGACCGGCTCGGTCGAAGGGACTGCCGTCGGGCTCGGCCTCGGGGCTGCGCCGACCACCCGGGCCGAAGGGGCCTTCACGGTGCCCCCGGCGTCCGCGCCGGCCACCCCGCCCCACAGGCCCGCCCCGGTCCCGGCGGCCGAGGAAGCCGTGGGCGTCGGCTCCGAGTCCCCCGAACTTCCCTCCGCCTCGCGGAACTTCCTCGCCAAGGCCGCTCTCGTCACCGCCGGGCTGTCCGTCGCCGGGGCGTTGTTGGGGCTGGTGCGGGATCAGGCACTGGCGCGGCTGTTCGGGGCCGGGAGTGATACGGACGCGTTCCTGGTGGCGTGGACCGTGCCGGAGTTCGCGGCCACGCTGCTGATCGAGGACGGGCTGGCGTTCGCGCTGATCCCGGCGTTCAGCATGGCGCTGGCCCGCAGGGCGCAGGGCGTCCCCGGCGACCCCGTGCGCGCGCTGGTCGCCGGGACGCTGCCGCGGCTGGCGCTGGCGTTCGTCGCGGTCGGCGCGCTGCTCGCCGGGATCGCGCCCCAGGTCGTGGAGGTGCTCGCGCCCGGTCTGCCGGATCCCGCGCTCGCCGTCGACTGCACCCGGATCACCGCGACCTGCGTGGTCAGTTTCGGGCTCGCCGGGTATTGCAGCGCGGCCCTGCGCGCGCACCGCCGGTACCTCGCCCCCGCGGCGATCTACGTGGCCTACAACGTCGGCATCATCACCGGGATGCTCGTGCTCGGCGGGCAGTGGGGGGTGCGGGCGGCGGCGGCCGGTGTCGCCGTCGGCGGCTGCCTGATGGTCGTCGTGCAAGTGCCCGCACTGCTCCGGCAGTTGAGGAAAAAGACCGCCGGTGGAGCACGGAACGAGGACGAGGCCCGCCCCCTCGACACCGCCCTGCTCGCGACCGTGCTGCTGTTCGCGCTGTGCCGGCAGTCGCAGGTGCTCGTCGAGCGGTTCCTCGCGTCCTCGCTGCCGTCCGGGGCGATCTCGCACCTCAACTACGCCCAGAAGGTCGCCCAGATGCCGATGATCCTGTCGGTGATGGTGTGCACGGTCACCTTCCCGGTGGTCGCGCGGGCGCTGGCCGACGGGGACGTCGAGCGGGCCAAGGGCCGGGTGGAGCGGGACCTCGCGCTGGCCGCGTCCATCGTGCTGCTGGGCACCGCCGCGGTCGTGGCGTGCGCCCCGCAGATCATCGGACTCCTCTTCCAGCGCGGCGCGTTCACCGCCTCGGACACGGCGGCGACGGCCGGTGTCATGCGGGTGTACGCGCTCGGCCTGCTGGGCCAGACGCTCACCGGGGTGCTGGCCCGCTCGTACTTCTCGGCGGGCCGCGGCGCCTGGTACCCGGTGGGCGCGATGGCCACCGGGATCGCGGTGACGTCGGCCGCCGGCGCCCTGGCCGTCGGCCCGTGGGGCGTGTACGGGATCGCCGCCGCCAACGCGGCCGGGATCACCGTCACCGCCCTGGTGCTGCTCGCCGGGATGGGCCCGCGCAGCGTGCCGGTCCATCTCCCGACGGTGATCGGGCAGTTGGCCGCACCGGTGGTCGCGGCCGTCGCGGCGACCGCCGCCGGTGCCCTGGTCGCCGCCCGGCTCGACGGCGCTCCCCTGGCCGGTCTGGCCGTCGGCGGACTCACCGTGACCGGCGTGTTCCTGGCGGCCGGCCGGGCCCTGGGCGCCCAAGGTGTCGTTCACGCACTCCGTTTCGCAGGTTCCGTGACCCGAAGGCTGCCGTATGTCCGTTCCCGTTGACGCCAGGGTCCCCTGGGTGGCGATGTACCACTCCGTGGGGGACTGCTCCGACGACCCGTACCGCATCACCGTCACCCCCGAACGCCTGGACCGCCAGCTCACCTGGCTGGCCCGCCGCGGCCTGCGGGGCGTGTCGGTGGCCGAACTGCTGGCCGCGCCCGACCGGCGACGGCTGGTCGGTCTCACCTTCGACGACGGGTACGCCGACTTCGTCACCGGCGCCCTGCCCGTGCTGCGCGAACACCGCTGCACCGCCACCCTGTTCGTGCTGCCGGGACGGCTCGGCGGCGACAACGCCTGGGACCCGCTGGGCCCGCGCAAACCGCTGCTCACCGCCGACGGCGTCCGGCGGGCCGCCGCCGAGGGCATCGAGATCGGTTCGCACGGCCTCACCCACACCGACCTCACCCGCGCCGACGACCTCACCCTCAAGGCGGAGACCGCCGAGAGCCGGACCGTCCTCGCCGGCCTCCTCGGCACCGACGTCGCCGGGTTCTGCTACCCGTACGGGACGGTCGACGCGCGCGCCGTGGCCGCCGTACGGGACGCCGGATACGACTACGCCTGCGCGATCGACCCGGGCCCGCTGAACGGCCCGCACGCGCTCCCCCGCGTCCATGTCGGACAGAACGACCGCGCGGTCCGGCTCTTCCTCAAGTACCGGCTGCACGGGCTGCGCCGGCGACCGGTGGAGGGTCTGTAGTGCGGGCGCTGCACATCATCACCGGGCTCGGGACCGGCGGCGCCGAGCAGCAACTTCGGCTGTTGCTACGGCACTTGCCCGCCGAATGCGACGTGGTGACGCTGACGAACCCGGGGCCGGTGGCCGACGGGCTGACCGCGGACGGCGTCCGGGTGATCCACCTCGGCATGCGCGGCAACCGGGACCTCGCCGCGCTGCCCCGGCTGACCGGCATCGTCCGCTCCGGCGGCTACGACCTCGTCCACACCCATCTCTACCGGGCCTGTCTGTACGGGCGGCTGGCCGCGCGGCTCGCGGGTGTGCGGGCCGTGGTGGCGACCGAACACTCCCTGGGCAACACTCAGTTGGAGGGCAGGCGGCTGACCGCCGGGGTCCGCGCGCTGTATCTGGCGGGCGAGCGGCTGGGCCGCGCCACGGTCGCCGTCTCCCCCGCGGTCGCCGCCCGGCTGCGCGCCTGGGGGGTGCCGGACGCGCGTATCGGGGTCGTCCCCAACGGCATCGACCTGGACCGCTTCCGCTTCGAACCGGCCGCCCGCCATCGCACCCGGCGGGCCCTCGGGCTGCCCGAGGACGCGTACGTCGTCGGGGGCGTCGGCCGCCTCGTCCCCGGCAAGCGGTTCGCGGTCGTGATCCGCGCCCTCGCGCAACTCCCCTCCGACTGCCACCTGTTGCTGGTCGGCGGCGGCCCCGAGGAGGACGCGCTGCGGCGCACCGCCCGCGAGGCCGGGGTCGCGGACCGGGTGATCCTGACCGGCGAGCGCCCCTACGTCCCCGACGGCACCCCGGGCCCCGATCTGCCGTCCCTCCTCGCCGCGATGGACGTGCTCGCCTCGCCGTCCCCCGACGAGACCTTCGGTCTGGCCGTGGTGGAGGCGCTGGCGTCCGGACTGCCCGTGCGCCACGCCTCCTGCCCCGCGCTCGACCACCACCCCACGCCGCTCGCGCGCCAAGTGAGCGGCGGCGCCGGGGCGTTCGCCCGCGCGCTGGCCGAGGCACGCGCCGCACCCCCGGCCGCGCGCACCGCGCCCGAGGCCGCGCACCACTACGCCGTCGGCCGCAGCGCCGCCCGGCTCATGGACGTCTACGCGGCCGCCCTCACCGGACAGCCCCTGCCGACCGCCGCTTCCCCGACACCCAAGGGAGTCAGTTCCCCATGACCGAACACTCTCGGCGTGCCACCGCCACACACCGCGCCAGACGACTGCCGCCCTGGTCCCTGCTGGCCGCCGGGGCCGTCACCGGGGGCGTCCTCGGCGGCGCGTACGGCGCGCTCCAGCCGCCGGTCTACACGGCCACCGCCTATGTCGTCGCCGTCCCCACCGAACGGTCCGATCCGGCGTCCGCGCTGGGCTTCGCGCAGGCGTACGGGCGGGTCGCGACGCAGCTCGCGGTGCTCGGGGACGCGCAGGACGCGGCCGGGGTGCCCGCGGGGACCCTCCAGCGCAGTGTGCGCACGTCGACCTCCCCGGACGCCCCGATGGTCGCCGTCACGGCCACCTCCGAACGGGCCGACCTGGCCGCCGGCATGGCCAACGCGGTCTCGGCCGCGCTCACCCGGCACGCGGCGACCAGCGAGAAGTCCACCAACGTCGAACTCCAGGAGTTCGCCCCCGCGGTACGGCCCACCGACCCCTCTTCCGCCTCCCCGCTGATCACCGCGCTGGTGGGGACGAGCGCGGGCGGGCTCCTCGGCGGGCTCGCGCTGCTGGTGCGGCCGAGGCGGGAGCGCGAGGCACCGGGCCGCCCCGCCGCGAACGTGCCGGGTCCCGCCCTGGCCGCGGACGTCCGCGGAGCGCTGTGAAGCCGGCGGCGGCCCCGGACGCCGGGGCCACCGGACACCGCACCCGGCCCGGCGGCGGCATCGGCCCCGGCTCCGGGAGCGGCGCAGGACGGGGCGGCGGCGGTCTCGTCACCGAACTCGTCACCACCGAAAGGGACTTCGCCGCCCTCGCCCCCGCCTGGGGCCGCCTGTACGGGCGCTGCGCGACGGCCACCCCGTTCCAGCACCACGCCTGGCTGCACTCCTGGTGGCAGTCCTACGGCAGGCCCGGCCGGCTGCGGCTGCTGCTGGTGCGCGAGGGCGGCGAACTCCTCGCCGCCGCTCCCCTGACCGCCGTACACCGTCCGGTGCCCGCGCTGGTGCCGCTCGGCGGGGCGATCTCCGACTACGCGGACGTGCTCGTCGACGACGGGCACGCCGAGCGGGCCGTCGCCGCGCTCACCGAGGGCCTCACGGCCGCCGCCCGCACCGCGGTGATCGACTTCCGCGAGGTACGGCCGGGCGGCGCGGTGGAACGGGTCTACGACCGCTGGACCGGACCGCGCCGACGGGTGGACGACTCGCTGTGCCTGGAGCTGCCCGCCCTGCCGATGGCGGAGCTGGTGGGCCGGCTGCCGTCCGCGAAGGCCCAGCGGGTGCGCGCAAAGCAGCGCAAGCTGGCCGCGCTCGGGGTGGAGCGCCGCACGGTGCCGCCCGGCGAGGTGGACGGGGCGCTGCGCCGGCTGCTCGCACTGCACCGGCTCCAGTGGCAGGGCCGCGGGGTGACCGGCGAGCATCTGCGCCCCCGCTTCCACGAGCACCTGGTGCGCTCGGTCGGGCCGATGACACGCTCCGGGGACGCGGTGGTCACCGAGTTCCGGCTCGACGGCGAGGTGGTGGCCGTCGACCTCACCCTGCTGTCCCGGCGGCTCGCGGGCGGCTATCTGTACGGCGCCCATCCGCGGCTGCGGGAGCGCAAGGCGGACGTGGCGGTGATGCTGCTCGACGCCTGCGCCGAGCACACCCGGGACGGCGGCCGGACCGCGCTGAGCCTGCTGCGCGGCGACGAACCGTACAAGCACCACTGGCGGCCGGAGCCGGTCGTCAACCAGCGGCTGCTGCTGGCCCGGCGCCGCACCGCGCCGCTGCTGTCGGCGGCGCTCTGCGACGTGGCCGCGCGGCGCGGCGGCAAGGAACTGCGGCTGCGCTGGGAGCGCCGGACGGAGCGTGACGGTGGCGGCGGGTCCTGACGCGGGCCCGCCGCCACCGCGGTGTGCCGTACCGCCCGGCTCACCCGGTGCGCGACCGCCGTTCGACGGGCACGCACGGCCGTCCGCCGAGCCAGTGCTCCACCCAGAGACCGAGATCCAGCGGCGAACAGGTGGAGGAGGGGCGAGGGGCTGGTGGAGCGACGGGCGGCGTGGACTCCATGGAGGACGGGGGTTCGGCCGGGGTCGCGGGCTCGGCGGGGGCCGTGGGACCGGCGGGCTCCACGGGGGTCGTCGGCCCGTCGGTGCGGCCGGACAGAACCGTGCGGTAGACGTCGGACGCCCGCGGGTTCTCCCCGCACTGCCAGACGCCGTGCGGGCAGTAGTCGGTCAGCGTGTTGTAGAGCGGCCGCTGCTCGTCCATCCACGCGAGCATGCGCCGCATGTACTCGGGGTTGTCGCCGTTGCGGAAGAGCCCCCATTCGGGATACGACACGGGCTTGCCGTGGGCCCGGGCGAAGTCCACGTGCGCCTGGAGCCCGTACGGTTCCGTCACCTGCTCGTCGAAGGAGAGGCCGGCCGGCTGGTCGTAGGAGTCCATGCCGATGACGTCGACCGTGTCGTCACCGGGATAGCACTCGGTCCACGGCACGGCGTCCAGACCGCGCGACGGGGTGAAGTCGAACCTGAACTTCTGGCCCGGCACGGACCGCATCGTCGTGACGATCCGGTTCCAGTACGTCTTCCACGCCTCGGGGTCGGGGCCGCAGCGGTGGGTGTAGGTGACGCCGTTCATCTCCCAGCCGAGCACGATCACCGTGTCCGGCGCCTCCAGCGAGACCAGCCGCTCGGCGAGCGCCTTGAAGTGGTGGTCGAACCGGCCCTCGGCGCCCTGCCGGAGCAGTTCGCGCACCTCGTCGTCGGGGACGCCCTCCTCGTTGCGTTCCAGCATCGGCACGTTGAGGACGAGCATCCGGTCCTCCCGCTCGGCACGCCAGTCCGCCCAGACGTCGAGGAAGCCGGGCGGGCCCTCGATGTTGTGCCAGCGGTCGCCGGGCAGATAGGTGTGGCCGACCCGCAGGTCGGCGCCGCCCAGCCAGGCGCTGAGCCGGGCGATCCGGGCCACGCCCCGGGGACCGTAGTCGAGGTAGGCGCCGAAGGCGGGGCGCGCGGCCGGGGACTCGATGGGTTCGGTGGAAGCGGCGGCCGGGGTGGGGGCGGGCGGGTCGGTGTCCCGTGCCGATCCCGTGGCCGCGGCGAATCCGGGGCCGGCCGCGAGGGCGGCGGTCGTCGCGACCGCGGCCGCGACGACGGCCGAACGCCGGAACCGGCCGCGTCGCTGTGGTGGGGCCATACCAGCTCCTTTGTCCGTCACTCAAGTCATATGAAAGTCACAGAAAAAGGGCGCACGCCACCGCCACTACGGCTTTCGAGTGCCCTGATCGCCCAACCCGGTGACACCTCATCACCTGACGAACCGACGATCTGACGAACCGAAGAGAGACCTGCCCGTGTCGCCGCTCGACGTCCGCGTCCCCGCCGTACTGCTGCGGATCGACCGCAACCCCTTCCACCACGGAACCCTGGGCGCCGTGCGCTCGCTCGGCCGGGCCGGAGTGCCCGTGCACCTGGTCGCCGACACCGCCGACAGCCCGGTCCGCGCGTCCCGGTTCGTCCGCCAGGTGCACCATCCGCCGCCGCCCGGCGCCGGACCCGAGGAGGTCGCCGCCGTGCTGCTGCGGGTGGCCGCGCGGATCGAACGGCCGGCCGTGCTGATCCCGATGGACGACGCGGGCGCGCTCGCGGTGAGCGGACTGCGCGCCGAGCTGGCCCCCGCCTACCTGCTGCCCCGGCAACCCGCCCCGGTCTCCGAACAGGTCGCGGACAAGGCCGAGTTGGCCGCGCTGTGCGCCGCGGCGGAGGTGCCGCACCCGGTGACGCTGGCCCCGGACAGCGCCCAGGAGGCCGTCTCGGCCGTGAACCGGCTCGGGCTGCCGGTGGTGGCGAAGTGGAGCCGGCCGTGGCTGCTGCCGGCGGCGGGCGGACTGCGCAGCACCGCCGTCGTGCGCTCACCCCGGGAGGCGCGCGAGCTGTATCTGCGCTCCGGGGACGCCGGCAGCCGGCTGCTGCTCCAGGAGTTCCTGCCGCCGGGGCGCGACCGCGACTGGTTCTTCCACGCGTACGCCGACCGCCACGGCACCCTGCGGGCCGGCGGTCCGGGCCGCAAGCTCTCCGCCTGGCCGCGCGGCGCCGGGCTGACCGCGGTGGGCGAGTGGGCCGAGAACGCCCGAGTGCGCTCGCTCGCCGAACGGCTCACCGAGCGGCTCGGCTACCGCGGCATCCTCGATCTGGACTTCCGCCGCTGCGGCACGACCGGCGACTACCACCTGCTCGACTTCAACCCGCGGCCCGGCGCGCAGTTCCGGCTCTTCACGGACACGGCCGGACTGGACGTCGTACGGGCGCAGCACCTGGATCTGACCCACCGTCCGCTGTCCGCCGGGGTGGCACGGCCCGGGCGGGTGTTCGTGGTGGAGAACTACGCGCCGCTGGCCACGCTGCGCCGGGGTGCGCACGGCCGTGAGCTGGCCTGGGGCGCGGCCGACGATCCGGGGCCGGGGCGGGCGATGCGGCGTCTGTGGTGCGCGCATGTGGGCCGCCGGCTGCGGGAGGGGCTGCCGGCGGCGGGCGCGGGTGCCGGGCGCGCGCGAGGCGGCCCGGCACCCGGCTCGGTCAGCGACGGGTCGCGGACCGGCCTCGCCGGTAGAGGATGACGCCGCCCGCGATCAGGACGGCGCTGACACCGGAGGCCGCCAGCAGGGCCTGGCGCTCACCACCGGTGTTCGGGAGCTGCGGCCGGTCGTGACCCCAGCCGTTGCCCCCGCCCTGGTGGTCCCCGCCGGAGTGGTCGCCGTTGTGGTGCGGGGGCGGGGCGGAGTGATCGTCGTCGTCCCCGCCGTAGGGCGGCGGCGTGGTGTGGTCGTCGTCCCCGCCGTACGGGGGCGGCGTGGTGTGGTCGTCGTCGCCACCGTAGGGCGGCGGCGTGGTGTGGTCGTCGTCCCCGCCGTACGGGGGCGGGGTCGTGTGGTCGTCATCGTCGCCGCCGTAGGGAGGCGGCGTCGTGTGACCCCCGCCGTACGGAGGCGGCGTGGAGTGGTCGTCGTCCCCGCCGTAGGGGGGCGGGGACGAGTGGCCGCCGCCGTAGGGGGGCGGGGTCGTGGCGTCGTCGTCGCCGTACGGGGGCGGGGTCGAGTGACCGCCTCCGTAGGGCGGCGGGGTGGTGTGGTCGTCGTCCCCGCCGTACGGGGGCGGAGTGGTGTGGTCGTCGCCGTAGCCGCGGCCCTCGTCGGAGTCGCCCTCGTCGGAGTCGTCCTTGCCGTATCCCGCGTCGTCGTCCTTCTGCTGCTTGGCCGGCACCGGGACCTTGTGGGTGGGCGTGGCGGCGGGGGCGGCCGAGGTGTCGGCGCAGAGGTTGCCGAAGGCGGCGTCGAGCGCGGCGGCGACATCGGTCGAGTTGCCGCAGACGTTCGCCGGCAGGTGCACCGGAACGTGGATGTCGTTGCCCGCCACCACTCCGGGCGAGCCCCTGGTGGCCCCGTCCGCGTGCGAGTCCGCGAAAGCGGTACCGCCGGCGCACAGGGACAGAATGCCGGCCGCGGCGGCGGCCACGACCATTCCCTTACTCAGCGTCTGTCGCAATCTCGTTGTCTTCCTGCTTGTTCCTGCTCGAAGAAGTGGGAAGGGCCGGCCTCAGAACGCGCGGAAGCTCTCCAAGGCCGGCCCGGATCCGGCCCTGCGGCCGGTGTGACGTGCCGTCAGCCGTTGACGCAGACGTTGCCGAAGGCCGGGTTCAGCAGGCCGATCACGTTGATCGAGTTGCCGCACACGTTGGCCTGGAGCTCCACGGGGATCTGAACCACGTTGCCGGACAGGACGCCCGGGCTGCCGACCGCGGCACCGTGGGCGTCCGAGTCGGCGAAGGCCGGAGTGGCTCCACCGAGGGCCAGCACGAGACCCGCGACAACAGCAGCGCTCTTCTTCATGATTTTCCCTTCTCTGCGGACATGCCTGAACCAGAGATAGCCGTCCGGGAGAAGCACCCACCACGCTTCGCCAGGGAATTCACTCGAATATATTCACACTATTAACTCGCATGGCGGAAAAGCCGAACGGCCCGCACGGAATGCGGGCCGTTCGGGGAGCGCGGGGGGTGTCAGCCGTTCTGGAGGCCGTTGCCCGAGAGCGCGGAGATATCGCTCAGGATGTGCGACAGCGGCTCGTCGCCCTTGGCCTGGGTGCTGTTCTCGGCGCACTGCTGGTTCTGCGGGGAGGCCAGCACGTTGACGTCCTGGACCGCGACCGGAACCAGGAGGCCGACCAGACTGCCCGCGTTGGCCTTGACCGGAGCGCCCAGGCAGAGCTTGTTGACGGAGCCCTGCACCAGCGTGGCCTGCGGGCTCAGGTCGCCCTTGGTCACGGAGTTGCCGAACGCCGACTGCGCGCCGTTGCCGCTCGCGGAGGTGGTGCCGGCGTCGTCCCCGATGGCAAGCGCCTGGGGGGCTGCCGCCGCCGACGCACCGACGACAGAAGCGGCGACCGCCGCCGCGGCCATTGCCTTCTTCAGCATTTCGCTTTTCCTTTCCCTGCCCCGGCTCCGACGCCGGGGCCATGTGCCTGCCCCCGACTCAACCGGGCGCACGGGGAATGGTTGCGGCGCTTCACCCGATCGAAGTTCTGGGCGTGCGGACAGTGCCGCGGAATGGGCCATCGGAGTGAAGAAGAACAACCAAACACGGTGCGGAGAGTTGACCAGGGCGCTCCGGTGGACGGGGTTTCTCCAGAAAGGGACTTGAACGTGATCAAGAAGGTTTGGGCCGGCGCCGCGGTCGCCGTATCCGTCGTCGGTGCCATGGCTGCGGCCGCCGCCCCGTCGCTGGCCATCGGCAACGACACCGGCACCACCTCCGCGAGCGGCAACGGCGCCAGCCAGGCGTTCGGCAACTCCGCCACCTACGGCAACATGAGCCCGCAGCTGGCGCTGATCCAGGGCTCCCTCAACAAGCCCTGCATCGGTCTGCCGGCCAAGCTCAACCTCGGCAGCGCCGTGGGTCTCATCCCGATCGCGGTCCAGGACGTCAACGTCCTGTCCTCCCCGCAGAACCAGCAGTGTGTGGAGAACTCCACGCAGGCCAAGGGCGACGAGCCGCTGTCGCACATCCTGGACGACATCTCCGTGCTCGCCGGCAACGGCGCCGCCAACCACTGAGTCCGTCCCGTGCAGCGGGCCGCCGGTTCTCCGGCGGCCCGCTGCCGCGTGTACGGGCAGGTGAGGGGCGCGCGGCGCCCGTGGCGGGTGCGCTGCTCCGAACGGGGCACAGCCCGCAACTTTCGTCCCTCACCAGGTATTAACCAGCACGCAGCTCCTCCCCCGGAGCCCGCTTCTCGAAGGGAAAGAACATGAAGAAGCTGTGGGCAACCGCGGCTGTCGCCGCCTCCCTGGCCGGCGTCGCGATCGCGTCCGCTCCGCAGGCCCTGGCCATCGGTGACGACAGCGGCACCACGTCCGCGAGCGGCAACGGCGCCAGCCAGTCGTTCGGCAACTCGGCCACGTTCGGCGACATGAGCCCGCAGCTCGCGCTGGTGCAGGGTTCGCTGAACAAGCCGTGTGTGGGCCTGCCGCTGAAGGCGAACGTCGGCTCGCTGATCGGTGCCATCCCGGTCGCGGTCCAGGACATCAACGTCCTGTCCTCCCCGCAGAACCAGCAGTGTGTCGAGAACTCCACCCAGGCCAAGGGCGACGAGCCGCTGTCGCACATCCTGGACGACATCTCGGCCCTCTCGGGCAACGGCGCGGGCAACGGCTGAGCCGTCCTTCCCCGCCAAGGCGGGTCACCGGTCCTCCGGTGACCCGCCTTTCGCGTGCTTGTCGGCGGAGTGCACGGCCTCGGCGAGGTCGCGCACGTCGTCGTCCTCGGTCCGCGCGGCCAGGGTGTCGGCGCGTTCGCCGAGGGCGCCGAGGGACGGGGCGTCCGGCAGCGGACGGTCCGGGGCGCGCAGGGCGTCGGCGAGGTAGGCGGCGACGGCGGCGACCTGGAAGCGGGCGGGCGCGTCGTCGAGCCGCTCGTGCAGGGCGCCGGCCTCGATCCGGCCGGTGGCCTCGTGCGGGGTGCGGGTGCGGGGGTCGAGCCAGCGGACGGTGGCGGTGGCGAGGTGGCCGCGGGCGCCGGGCTTCGTGCGCACCGCGTAGAGGGCGGTGACGGTGTGGCCGGGGCCGACCTCGCCGCCGTCGACCCGGTCGTCGCGGAAGTCGTCGTCGGCGACGCGGCGGTTGTCGTAGCCGATGAGGCGGAACTCGGCGACGGTCCCGGGGTCGAAGGCGACCTGGGCCTTGGCGTCGCGGGCGGTCAGCTCGACGTTGCGCGGGAGTTGCTCGCCGAAGACGGTGCGGGCCTCCTCCTCGGTGGAGACGTAGCTGGTGTGGCCGTCGCCCTTGTCGGCGAGGCGTTCCATCAGGGCGTCGCCGTAGTCGCTGCCGACGCCGACGCCGAAGAGGGTGATGCCGTGCTCGCGGCGGGCGGTGGAGATGCGCTCCAGGATCGTGTCGGCGTCGGTGTCACCGGTGTTGGCGAGCGCGTCGGAGACCAGCACGACCCGGTTGGTGGCGCCCCGGCGCAGGCCCTCGACGGCGGTCTCGTAGCCGGTCTCGACGCCGGCGCCGAGGTTGGTGGCGGACAGCGGCTCCAGGCTGTCGATGGCGTCGTGGACCCGGCCGCGGTGTGCGCCGAGGCGGGTCATCGGCAGCACGGTCTCGGCCCGGTCGCTGAAGGTGACGATCGCCACGGAGTCGTCGTCGCGGAGCCCGTCGGTCATGGTGCCGAGGGCGTACCGGGCGAGGTCGAGGCGGCCGGGGTCGCCCATGGAGCCGGAGACGTCGACGACGAACGTGAGGGCGGCGGGCGGCCGTTCGGCGCGGCTCTCGGCGGCGCGGGTGGCGAGGCCGACCCGGACCAGGGACCAGTCGTCGCCGGTGCGGGCGCCGTCGACGGTGACCGAGAAGCCGTCGCCGTCGGGACGCTCGTAGTCCTGGCGGAAGCTGTTGACGAACTCCTCGGGGCGGACCGTCGAGGGGTCGGGCAGCGCGCCGTCGGCGAGGGTGCGGCGGGCGTAGCCGTAGGACGCGGTGTCGACGTCCAGGGCGAAGGTGGAGAGGCGGTCGGGGGCGGCCTCGCGGGAGGTGTCGTCCTCGTCGGTGCCGCCCCGGGGCACGGTCGGTGCCCGGTGGTCGCCGGCGCGCTGGTCGCCGGCGCGGTCGGCGCCGCTGTGGTCGCTGCTCGATCCGCCCCAGCCGCAGCCCGTGAGCAGCAGCCCGGTGGCCGCGGCCAGGGCGAGGAGACGCCGTGTCCGATGGATCCTCATGTTCCGTACCCCCTGTGTCCTTCGGATTCCCTCGTCGTGTGTGACTGTGACGGGGCAGGGGGCCGGAACGTGCGGTACGGGGTGTTGCGGATGTGTCTCGAAGCGGGCACGGAACGGGCCCGCCGAGACCGGTGGGTGATCCTCCGTTGGCCTAGGACACGATGTCCTTGCGGGAGAAACCGCGGAAGGCCAGGGCGAACAGGACGACGGCGTACGTCACCGAGACGGCGGTGCCCTGGATCATGCCGGACCATTCGGGGGTGGGCTGGACGGCGTCGGCCCAGGCGAACTGCCAGTGCGCGGGCAGGAAGTCCCGCCAGTCGCCGAGGGCGGTGACGGCGTCGAGGACGTTGCCGACGATGGTGAGGCCGACCGCGCCGCCGACCGCGCCGAGCGGGGCGTCGGTCCGGGTGGACAGCCAGAACGCGAGCCCGGCGGTGACCAGTTGGGACACGAAGATGTACGCCACCACGACCACGAGGCGCTGGGCGGCGGTGCCGGGGTCGAGCGCGCCGCCGGTGGGCAGCCGCAGCGGGCCCCAGCCGTAGGCGGCGGTGCCGACGGCGAGGGCGACGACCGGCAGCAGGATCATCGCGGACAGGCTGAGGCCGAGGCCGACGACGAGCTTGGACCACAGCAGCCGGGCCCGGGGCACGGGGGCGGCGAGCAGATAGCGCAGCGAGGACCAGCCGGCCTCGGAGGCCACGGTGTCGCCGCAGAACAGGGCGACCGGGATGACGAGCAGGAAGCCGGCGGACACGAACAGGCTGACGGCGGCGAAGTTGGCGCCGGAGGCGGTGGCGGTGTCCATCAGGGTGACCCGGTCGCCCCGGCCGTCGGGTTCGCCGCCGATGGCGAAGGCGATGAGCAGCACGAACGGCAGGGCGGCGAGGATGCCGCCCATGACGAGGGTGCGGCGGCGCTTGAGCTGGCGGACCAGTTCGACGCGGAGCGGGAGGGTGTGGCCCGCCCGGTATCCGGAGGCGACCTCGGTGAGCGTGCTCATGCGGAACCTCCGATCAGGGTGAGGAAGGCGTCCTCCAGGCGGCGGTGCGGGCCGACCGACGCCACGGGCACGTCGAGGCGGACCAGTTCGGCGATCAGGCGCGGGGCGGAGCCGTCGGCGGCGAGGCGGACGAGGAGTCCGTCGTCGGTGACGGTCGCCGAGGTGACCCCGGGCAGCGCCGCGACCTTCTCGGCGACGGGCTCCTCCACGGGGACGGCGGTGCCGACCAGGAGGGTGTCGCCGGAGCCGACGATCTCGGCGACCGGGCCGGCCTGGACGAGCCGGCCGCGGTCCATGACCACGAGGTGGGTGCAGGTCTGCTCGACCTCGGAGAGCAGATGGCTGGAGACGATCACCGTGCGTCCGGCGGCCGCGTACCGGATCATCACCTCGCGCATCTCGCGGATCTGCGGCGGGTCGAGGCCGTTGGTCGGCTCGTCCAGGATGAGCAGGTCGGGCAGGCCGAGCATGGCCTGGGCGATGGCGAGGCGCTGCCGCATGCCCTGGGAGTAGGTGCGGACCGCGCGGGCGAGGGCGTCGCCGAGGCCGGCGATCTCCAGGGCCTCGTCCAGGTGGGCGTCCTCGGCGGGGCGGCCGGTGGCCCGCCAGTACAGCTCCAGGTTCTCCCGCCCCGACAGATGCGGGAGGAAACCGGCGCCCTCGACGAACGCGCCGACCCGGGAGAGGACGGCCGCGCCGGGCCGGATCGCGTGCCCGAAGACGCGGATCTCGCCGCCGTCGGGGGTGATCAGGCCCATCAGCATGCGCAGGGTGGTGGTCTTGCCGGCGCCGTTGGGGCCGAGCAGGCCGAGGACCTGGCCCTGTTCGACGCGGAAGGAGAGGTCGCGGACGCTGTAGCGCTCGCCGCCCGCGTACTTCTTGGCGAGGTCGGTGATCTGGAGGGGGACCTCGGCCAGCTCCGGGTCGGGGGCGGGTCCCGCGGTGCGGCGGCCGGTGGCCAGCAGGACGAGGGCGAGCGCGGCGCCCGCCAGGGGCAGCCACCAGACCCAGGACGGCAGCGGGGCGGCGGCGGTCGTCACACCGGGGGCGGTGGGGACGTTCAGGTCGCCCTTGAGGGACACGGTGTAGGTCGCCGGGGTGACCGGGGAGGCGTAGCCGAGGTCGGTGGAGGCGAGGACCAGGCGCAGCCGGTGGCCCTTGTCGAGGTCGTGGTCGATCGCCGGGAGGGTGATCGTGACGTCCTGGCCGGCCTCGGCGTTCTCGACCCGGACGGGGGTGACGAGTTGGGCGGGGAGCACCCTGCTGCCGTTGGGGCCGACGTCGTAGACCTTGGCGAAGAGGACGGCGTCCTTCGAGGTGGAGGTGACGTGGACGGTGGCCGTCGGGGAACCGGTGATGCGCAGGTCGTCGGTGACGGGCGCGGACTCGAAGGCGGCGAACTGGCCGGGGAAGTCGAGGGAGACGCCGACGCCCAGGGAGGAGAGCTGGGAGAGTCCGCCGCCGCCGAGGCCGGGCAGGGCGGAGACGGCGGGCGGGGCGGCGCCGGCCGGGTTGGCGAAGGACTGCTCGCGTCCGGTGAGCGCGATCGGACGGGGGTCGCCGGTCAGACCGGGGTAGCGGTCGGCGCTCGCGCCCCTGAGCAGGGCGGCGCCGTCGGTGGAGTCGACGCCTCCGGTGCGCGAGACACGGAAGGCGGGGCCGGTGTCGGCGGACTTCTCGCCCTTGAGATAGCGGTCGAACCAGGAGGTCACCCGGGCCTGGACCCGGTCGCCCTCCAGATCGCCGCCGTCATGGCCGCCCGCGATCCAGTCGACGTCGACCGGTGCGCCGTTGGCGCGGATCGCCCGCGCGGCGGCGTCGGCCTGGGCGAGGGTGAAGAGGGAGTCGGTCTGGCCCTGCACGAGGAGGGTGGGGACCTTGATGCGGTCGGCGACGGCGGACGGCGAGCGTTCCTCCAGCAGGGCGCGGGCGGCGGGGTCGGGGGTGCCGGACTCGGCGACCCGCTCGTACATCGCGCACAGCGTGGGCTCGAACTCGGCGCAGCCGCCGGCGGTGTTGACGAAGATGCCGGCCCACAGCTTCTTGAACACGCCGTCGGGGAACAGGGCGTCGGCCAGGTTCCAGTAGGTGATCGCGGGGGCGATGGCGTCGACCCGGTCGTCGTACCCGGCGGCGAGGAGGGAGACCGCGCCGCCGTAGGAGGCGCCGGCGACGCCGACGCGCGGGTCGCCCGCGCCGTCCAGCCGCACCTCGGGCCGTCCGGCCAGCCAGTCGATCAGCCTGGAGACGTCGGCGACCTCGGCCTTCGGGTCGTTCAGCCCGATCTTCCCGGTGGACTCGCCGAAGCCGCGCGCGGACCAGGTCAGGACCGCGTAGCCGTCGCGGGCGAGGTCCTCGGCCTGCCGGCGGACGTCGTCCTTGCTGCCGCCGAAGCCGTGGCCGAGCAGGACGGCGGGGCGGCGGCCGGAGGGGCCCGCGGTGAAGTAGGAGGTGTCCAGGCGGACCCCGTCCACCGTCGTCACCCGGTCGGCGCGGCGCACCGGGGTGGGGCCGTCGTCGGAGGCGACGGCCGTCCACGTACCGGCGCCGGCGAGGACGGCGACGGCGGCCACGGCGGCGAGGAGCCGCCGCGGCCGCCGTGGTCCCCGGAGGCCGGGCAGTCGAAGATCCATGGTTCAACGGTACGGGGTCGACCTGTCGGGAAGGTGTCGACCGCAGGCCGAACTCCGTGCCCTCCCGGGGGTGTACACGGACCGGCGGCATACCGCGTCCGCGGTACGTCAGACCCGGGTGTCCTCCGGGACGGTCACCAGCCAGCGGGTGGCGCGGCGCGGGCGGAGGTAGCAGACCCAGTAGAGGGTGGCGACGGCGGTGATGCCGCCGGTCCACAGCAGGTAGCCGGTCTCCTGCTGGGTGAGGATGTAGCCGAGGACGACGATCAGCAGGACCGGGACGGCCGGCCAGAGCGGCATCCGCCAGGCGGGCACGTGCCGGTGGGAGCCGCGCCGGGCGAGCAGGGCGGCGACGGCGACCAGGAGGTACATGCCGGTGACCGAGACGCCGGTGACGCCGTACAGGGTGTCGAGGTTGACGAAGCACAGGGCCGCGCCGGGGATGCCGACGGCGAGGGTGGCGACCCAGGGGGAGCCGAAGCGGCCGAGCCTGGCGAAGACGTTGTTGACCGGCTCCGGCCACGCCTTGTCGCGGGCGGAGGCGAACAGGACACGGGAGTTCTGGATGACCATGACGATGCCCGCGTTGATGATCGCGAGGGCCACGCAGAGGCTGACGAAGGTGCCGACGGCGGAGCTGGACCAGGCGGTGACCATGGCGCCGATGTCGCCGCCGGTGAGTTCGGCGACGTCGGAGGCGCCGAAGGTGATGGCGACGACCGGCACCAGGATGATCACCGAGGAGATGGCGAGGGTGGCGAGGACCGTGCGGGCGACGTTGCGGCGCGGGTGCTCCAGCTCCTCGGAGAGGTAGACGGCGGTCGAGAAGCCCTGGGTGATGAAGAGGGCGATGGCGAGTCCGGAGACGACCAGCGCGGCGGTGACGGTGTCGGCGTGACCGTCGCCGCCGGCCACCTGCATCGACAGCAGGCTGCCGGGGCCGCGCTGTCCGTGGGCGAAGCCGAGGAGGGCCACGACGGCCGCGGCGATGACCTCCAGGACCAGGAAGACGCCGGTGATCCAGGCGTTGGCGCGCAGGTCGAGCAGGCCCGCGAGGGTGGCGAGCAGCATCACTCCGGCGCCCGCCACGGACGGGTCGAGGTGGACGATCGGGGCCAGGTAGCCGGCCGTGCCCATCGCGATCACCGGCGGGACGATCATGACGACCAGCAGGGAGAGGACGAACACCAGCCAGCCCGCCAGCCGTCCGGCCATCGTCGAGACCATGGCGTACTCGCCGCCCGCGCTGGGGACGAGGGTGCCCAGCTCCGAGTAGCAGAACGCGACGGCGACACAGAGCAGGGAGCCGATCGCGATGGTGAGGGCGGTCGCGGTGCCCAGCGAGCCGAACAGGTCGGGCACGACGACGAAGAGGGTGGAGGCGGGGGTCACGCAGGACAGGGTGAGGAGGGTGCCGCCGACGACTCCGATGGAGCGCTTGAGCTGCCGGGGGCCGGCGGTCGCGCTGTCGGTCGCACTGTCGGTCGCGCCGGTCGCCCGGGGGAGGGCGGTCTCGGCCGGGCGGAGCGTGTCGGTCATGCGGCGGGTTCCGATCGACTCGGGCGGGTGCCTCCGGCGGTTGGGGCGATGCCGCATGGAACCCCGACGAAAACCAGTGCGTCAATAGGTGATTGACTACGGAATCCGCAGCCGCGAGGCGCCTGGACCGCTGAAAACGCGGCTTCGGTGCCCGCCGGTACCGGCCCCCGCCGACCTACGGGAACCGCAGTGCGCACCGCATAAAAAACGGGGCCGTCCGCAATGCGGACGGCCCCTCCATGGCCCGGGAACTGCCTCAGTGGTTGCGCGGGAAGCCCAGGTCCACGCCCGCGGGGGCGTCGGCCGGGTCCGGCCAGCGGGTGGTGACGACCTTGCCGCGGGTGTAGAAGTGCGTGCCGTCGTTGCCGTAGATGTGGTGGTCGCCGAAGAGCGAGTCCTTCCAGCCGCCGAAGCTGTGGTAGCCGACGGGGACCGGGATCGGGACGTTCACGCCGACCATGCCGGCCTCGATCTCCAACTGGAAGCGGCGGGCCGCGCCGCCGTCCCGGGTGAAGATCGCGGTGCCGTTGCCGAACGGCGAGCTGTTGATCAGCGCCACGCCCTCGTCGTAGGTGTCCACGCGCAGCACGCACAGCACCGGGCCGAAGATCTCGTCCTGGTACGCCTTCGCGGTGGTCGGGACCTTGTCGAGGAGCGAGATGCCGATCCAGTGGCCGTCCTCGAAGCCCTCGACCGTGTGGCCGGTGCCGTCGAGCACGACCTCCGCGCCCTCGGCGGCCGCGCCGGTGACGTAGGACGCCACCTTGTCGCGGTGGACGGCGGTGATGAGCGGGCCCATCTCCGACGTCGGGTCGTTGCCGGGACCGATCTTGATCTTCTCGGCGCGCTCGCGGATCTTCTCCACCAGCTCGTCGCCGATGGCGCCGACCGCGACGACGGCGGAGATCGCCATGCAGCGCTCGCCGGCCGAGCCGTAGGCGGCGGACACGGCGGCGTCGGCGGCCGCGTCGAGGTCCGCGTCCGGCAGCACCAGCATGTGGTTCTTGGCGCCGCCCAGGGCCTGGACGCGCTTGCCGTTCGCCGAGGCGGTGGTGTGGATGTAGCGGGCGATCGGCGTCGAGCCCACGAACGAGACGGCCTTGACGTCCGGGTGCTCCAGAAGCCGGTCCACCGCCACCTTGTCGCCGTGCACGACGTTGAGGACGCCGTCCGGCAGCCCGGCCTCCGCGAGCAGCTCGGCGAGCTTCAGCGAGGCCGACGGGTCCTTCTCGGACGGCTTCAGCACGAAGGTGTTGCCGCACGCGATGGCGAGCGGGAACATCCACATCGGGACCATCGCCGGGAAGTTGAACGGCGTGATGCCGGCGACGACCCCGAGCGGCTGGCGGATGGAGGCGACGTCCACCCGGCTGGCCACCTCGGTCGACAGCTCGCCCTTGAGCTGCACGGTGATCCCGCAGGCCAGGTCCACGATCTCCAGACCGCGCGCGACCTCGCCGAGCGCGTCGCTGTGCACCTTGCCGTGCTCGGCGGTGATCAGCTCGGCGATCTCGTCGCGGTGCGCGTCCAGCAGGGCGCGGAACTTGAACAGGATGGTGGACCGCTTGGCGAGCGAGGAGGTGCCCCAGGTGGCGTAGGCGTCCTTGGCGGCGGCCACCGCCGCGTCGACCTCGTCGACGGTGGCGAACGCGACCTTCGTGGTGACGGCGCCGGTCGCCGGGTCGGTGACCGGCCCGTACGTACCCGACGCGCCTTCGACGGTCTTGCCGCCGATCCAGTGGTTGACGATCTTCGTCATGACCGAGTGCTCCTTCACAGATGGCGGCGTCGGGTGGAGACGTGCCGTTCGTACAGCTCACGGGCCTTCACCGCGGACGGTCGCGTCGCGGTCTCGGCCACGGGTACATCCCACCAGGCCTGCGCCGGCGGCGGGCCCGACACAGTGTCGGCCGTTTCGGTCTCGACGTAGACACAAGTGGGAGTGTCGGCGGCGCGCGCTTCGGCGAGGGCCTCGCGCAGCTCGCGGACGGTCTTCGCGCGCAGGACGCGCATGCCCAGGCTCGCCACGTTGGCGGCCAGGTCGACGGGGAGCGGCGCGCCCGTGAAGGTGCCGTCCCCCGCGGTGTAGCGGTAGGCGGTGCCGAACCGCTCGCCGCCCACCGACTCGGAGAGTCCGCCGATCGAGGCGTAGCCGTGGTTCTGCACGAGCAGGATCTTGATCGCGATCCCCTCCTGCACGGCCGTGACGATCTCGGTCGGCATCATCAGATACGTGCCGTCGCCCACCAGCGCCCAGACGTTGCGCTCGGGCGCGGCGAGTTTCACCCCGATGGCGGCCGGGATCTCGTACCCCATGCAGGAGTAGCCGTACTCCAGGTGGTACTGGTCCCGGGACCGGGCCCGCCACAGCTTGTGCAGATCGCCGGGGAGCGAACCGGCCGCGTTGATCACGATGTCCGACTCGTCGGCCAGTGCGTCCAGCGCGCCGAGCACCTGGGTCTGCGTGGGGCGTACGTCGGTCTCCTCGGCCTCGAAGCAGGCGTCGACGCGCTGCTCCCAGCGCTCCTTGTCCTCGCCGTACTCGGCGGCATAGGCGTCGGCGACCCGGTGGCCGTCGCGCGCCAGCTCCCCGGTCAGCGCCTCCAGGCCGCTGCGGGCGTCGGCGACCAGGGGGAGGCCGGCGAGCTTGTGGCCGTCGTAGGAGGCGATGTTGAGGTTGAGGAAGCGGACCCCGTCGCCCTGGAAGAGGGTGTTGGAGGCGGTGGTGAAGTCGGTGTAGCGGGTGCCGACGCCGATGACCAGGTCGGCGGTGCGGGCCAGCTCGTCGGCGGTCGCGGTGCCGGTGTGGCCGATGCCGCCCACGTCCTGGGGGTGGTCGTGGCGCAGCGAGCCCTTGCCGGCCTGGGTGGAGGCGACCGGGATGCCGGTGGCGGCGGCGAACGCGGCGAGGGCGTCCTCGGCGCGGCTGTGGTGGACCCCGCCGCCCGCGACGAGCAGGGGGCGCCGGGCCGACCTGATCGCCCGTACGGCGGCGGCGAGTTCGGCCGGGTCGGCACCGGGACGCCGTACGGTCCAGGTGCGTTCGGCGAAGAACTCCTCGGGCCAGTCCCATGCCTCGGCCTGCACGTCCTGGGGCAGTGCGAGGGTGACCGCGCCCGTCTCCACCGGGTCGGTGAGGACCCGTACGGCCTGGAGCGCGGCCGGGATCAGCGCCTCCGGGCGGGTGACCCGGTCGAAATAGCGGGAGACCGGGCGCAGGCTGTCGTTGACCGACACATCGCCCGCGTACGGGACTTCGAGCTGCTGGAGGACCGGGTCGGCGACCCGGGTGGCGAAGGTGTCGCCGGGCAGCAGCAGCACCGGGAGGTGGTTGACGGTGGCGAGGGCGGCGCCGGTGACCAGATTGGTCGCGCCGGGGCCGATGGACGTCGTCACCGCGTGGGTGGACAGCCGGTTGGACTGGCGGGCGTAGCCGACGGCCGCGTGCACCATCGACTGCTCGTTGCGGCCCTGGTGGAACGGCATCGCCTCGCCGTACTCGACCAGCGCCTGCCCGAGGCCCGCCACGTTGCCGTGGCCGAAGATGCCCCAGGTCGCGCCGATCAGCCGCTGCCGGACGCCGTCGCGTTCGGTGTACTGGGCGGCCAGGAAGCGCACCAGCGCCTGGGCCACGGTGAGCCGGGTCGACCGGTCCGGCCGGTTCGAGGTCATCGGTAACCCCCTGTGGTGTCTACGTGGTCCGGGTGGAAGCAGATCCGCCACTCCCGGGTCTCGCCGGGTCCGGCCATGACGTTCAGGTAGTACATGGCGTGGCCGGGCTGGGCGATCGACGGGCCGTGCCAGCCGTCGGGGACGAGGACGGCGTCCCCCGAACGGACCTCGGCGAGGACGTCGGCGCCCCCCTCGCGCGAGGGGGACACCCGCTGGTAGCCGAGGCCGTGCGGGCCGTCGATCTCGAAGTAGTAGATCTCCTCCAGCTCGGCCTCCTCGCCCGGCCGGTGCTCGTCGTGCTTGTGCGGCGGGTACGAGGACCAGTTGCCGCCGGGGGTGATCACCTCGACGGCGATCAGCCGGTCGCAGTCGAAGGCGTCGGCGGAGGCGAAGTTGCGCACCAGGCGGGCGCAGTTGCCACTGCCGCGTTCCTCGACGGGTACCTCCGGCGCGGGGCCGTAGCGGGCGGGGAGTCGTCGCTCGCACTTCGCTCCTGCCAGGGCGAAGCGGCCTCCCGCGCCGGAGGCGATCTGGACCCGGGCGTCCCGGGGAACGTAGGCGAAGTCCGTCACGGACGCGAAGACGCTCTCCCTGCCCAGGAGTTGGAACTCGGCACCCTCGGTCCGCACCGTACATCCGCCGTCCAGCGGAAGCACGATCCATTCGCTGTCGCCGGTGGTGAGGGTGTGGGTCTCCCCCGGCTCCAGCGCGACGATCCGCAGACTGCTGTAGGTCCAGCCGGCCCGCTTCGGGTCGATGTCGAGCACATGCCCGGCACCGGCGGTGCTGCCGTGCGGGAGATGCAGGTTTTGACGGTCGGGGGTGTGCGGCTCGGTGTTCGTCATGCGGCGGCCCTCACAGCAGTCCTACGGCGGTGTCCACGGCGGCGGTGACGTCCCCGTCCGCCGGATACAGCAGCGAGCGGCCGACCACCAGGCCCCGGACGGTGGGCAGTTGCAGCGCGCCGCGCCACTTCTCGTACGCCCCGTCCTGGTCGTCGCCGACCTCGCCGCCGAGCAGCACGGCGGGCAGGGTGGAGGCGCCCATGACCTCGGCCATGTCGTCGGGGTTCTCGGTGACGGGGAGCTTCAGCCAGGTGTAGGCCGAGGTGCCGCCGAGGCCCGAGGCGATGGCGATGGACCGGGTGACGGCCTCGGCGGAGAGGTCGTTGGCCAGCCGGCCCTCGGGGGTGCGGCGGCTGATGAACGGCTCGACGAAGACCGGCAGCCGGCGGGCCGCCATGGCGTCGATCGCGCGGGCCGTGGACTCCAGGGTGGTGAGGGAGCCCGGGTCGTCGTAGTCGACGCGCAGGAGCAGTTTGCCCGCGTCGAAGTTGAGCCGCTCGATGTCCTCGGCGCGGTGGCCGGTGAAACGGTCGTCCAGCTCGAAGACGGCGCCCTGGAGGCCGCCGCGGTTCATGGAGCCCATGACGACCTTGCCGTCGAGGGCGCCCAGGAGCAGCAGGTCGTCCAGGATGTCGGCGGTGGCGAGGACGCCGTCGACGCCGGGGCGGGAGAGCGCGAGGCAGAGGCGTTCGAGCAGGTCGGCGCGGTTGGCCATGGCCAGCCGGTCACCGCCGACACCGAGCGCGCCGCGGGCCGGGTGGTCGGCCGCGACGATCATCAGCCGGCCGGAGTCGTTCAGCAGCGGTCTGCGCGGCCGGCGGGCGGCGGCCTCGGCGATCGCCTCGGGGTGACGGGTGCGCAGCCGGACGAGTTCACGGACGTCGACGCTCACAGCACGGCTCCCGCCTCGATCGCGGCTTCCACCTCGGCGGCCGTGGGCATCGCGGAGGAGCATTCGAGGCGGGAGGCCACGATGGCGCCGGCCGCGTTGGCGTGCCGCATGATCTTCTCCAGGTCCCAGCCCGCGAGCAGGCCGTGGCAGAGGGAGCCGCCGAAGGCGTCACCGGCGCCGAGGCCGTTGAGGACGTCCACCGGCAGCGGCGGCACCTCGGCGGACTCGCCCGCCTGGTTGACGGCGAGGACACCCTTGGGGCCCTGCTTGACGACGGCCAGTTCGACGCCGGCGTCCAGCAGCGCCCGGGCGGCGGCCGCGGGCTCGCGCACCCCGGTGGCGACCTCCACCTCGTCGAGATTGCCGACGGCGACGGTGGTGTGCTTGAGGGCCTCGGCGTAGAAGGGGCGGGCCGTGTCCGGGTCGGCCCAGAACATCGGGCGCCAGTCGAGGTCGAAGACGGTGGTGCCCGCCTTGGCGCGGTGGGCGAGCGCCGCGAGGGTCGCCGTCCGGCTGGGCTCCTCGCTCAGGCCGGTGCCGGTCACCCAGAAGATCCGGGTGTCGCGGACCGCGTCGAGGTCCAGCTCATGGGCGTCGATCTCCAGGTCGGGCGCCTTCGGACGACGGTAGAAGTACAGCGGGAAGTCGTCCGGCGGGAAGATCTCGCAGAAGGTGACCGGGGTGGGCAGTCCGGGGACCGGGGTGACCCAGCGGTCGTCGACGCCGAAGCCGCGCAGCTCCTCGTGCAGATAGGTGCCGAAGGGGTCGTCGCCGGTGCGGGTGATCACGGCGGTGGACCGGCCGAGCCGGGCCGCGGCGACCGCGACATTGGCCGCCGACCCGCCCAGGAACTTCCCGAAGGACGTGACCCGGGGCAGTGGCACCCCCGTTTGCAGCGGATAGAGGTCTACTCCGATCCGCCCCATGGTGATCAGGTCGTACGCCATCGAGTTCCCTTCGTGCCTTCATGCCCTGATGCCTGCGTGGCGGCCCGGCTCCGTCGGGCTCTCACGGATTTCTAGCCCCGCACCGGCAGCCCTGTCAATAGTTTGTCCAGACATTCGGACCAGCCCTTGACAGCCTCTCGGGGAGACCGCACGCTGACGGCCATGACGCCGTTGTCACCTCATTCCTCACTTTCCCGCATCCGGGTCGGATCGGCCCCGGACAGTTGGGGCGTCTGGTTCCCCGACGACCCCGCCCAGGTGCCCTGGCGGCGCTTCCTCGACGAGGTCGCGCAGTCCGGCTACGAGTGGATCGAGCTGGGCCCCTACGGGTACCTGCCGACCGACCCCGCACTCCTCAGCGAGGAGACCGCCCGGCGCGGCCTGAAGGTGTCGGCCGGCACCGTCTTCACCGGGCTCCACCACGGCGAGGCGGTCTGGGACAAAACCTGGGCGCATGTCGCCGACAACGCGGCGCTCGCCCAGGCGATGGGCGCGCGGCACCTGGTCGTCATCCCGTCCTTCTGGCGGGACGACAAGACCGGCGAGGTGCTGGAACCCGACACCCTCACGCCCGAGCAGTGGCGCAACCTCACCACGCTGACCGAGCGGCTGGGCAAGGAGGTGCGGGAGCGGTACGGGCTGAAGATCGTCGTCCACCCGCACGCCGACACCCACATCGACAGCGAGGAGAACGTCGTCCGCTTCCTCGACGGCACCGACTCCGACCTCGTGTCGCTGTGCCTGGACACCGGGCACTACGCCTACTGCGGCGGCGACAGCGTGAAGCTGATCGAGACGTACGGGGAGCGCATCGGATACCTGCACCTCAAGCAGGTGGACCCGGAGATCCTGGCGGACGTGCGGGCCAAGGGCACGCCGTTCGGACCGGCGGTGGCACAGGGCGTGATGTGCGAGCCGCCCCGCGGGGTGCCGGAGCTGGGGCCGGTGCTGGATGCTGCGCAGCGGCTGGGGGTGGAGTTGTTCGCGATCGTGGAGCAGGACATGTATCCGTGTGAACCGGATGCGCCGTTGCCTATTGCTCGGCGGACTCGGGCGTTCTTGCGGTCCTGCGGGGCGTAGCCCTCCGGGGGTCGGCAGGGGCGGCTACGGGGGTGCGGGTGCCTGTCGGGTGCCGGGTGCGGGTCGGTCGTGGCTGGTCGCGCAGTTCCCCGCGCCCCTTGGGTGGGTTGCAGTCACCGGCGTGTCAAGAGGGCTCGCTTGGGGGCGTTTGTGTCACTTGCGTCACTAAAGCTTGCTTTCTGTCACGGATGTCTCGGCTACGCGGGTCCTCCGCCACGTGCCGTCAACAGGCACTTCCGGAGGGTCACCACCCGTCGTTCACCGGGCACAGCCCAGGTGATCCACAGCGCAGCGCCGGGCTCCCCCGGGCGGCCTCCCGGCCGCCGCCCCCGCGCGCGCAGGGAGGTGCGCCTCATGACCGACCGAAGGCTCTGGTCCTACAAGGAGATCGCGGCCCACATCAGGGTGCAGCCGGACACCGTACGGTCCTACCGCAAGCACGGGCTGCTGCCGCCGCCCGACCATGTCGAGGGCGGCAAGCCCTACTGGTACGCCGACACCGTCCGCGCCTGGGTCGCCTCCCGACCGGGCAACCGGGGTCGCCGGCTGGAGTGACCGGGCGGCGACCCGGGAGTGATCCGGGGGCCCGCGTCGAACTCGGCGCGGGCCCTCCCCTTTCGCTTTCCCCGCTCAGCTCCAGGGCTCGATGACGGTCACCCCGGCCCCCGGTGCCGTCCCCATCGCCGCCAGTGCCTCCGGTACGGCGTCCAGGGTGATCGTCGAGGTCACCAGCAGGTCGGGGCGGAGCACCCCGGAGCGGACCGCCTCCAGCATCGCCGGGTAGGTGTGCGCGGCCATGCCGTGGCTGCCCAGGATCTCCAGTTCCAGGGCGACGACGCGGGCCATCGGGACGGCGGTCGTGCCGTCGGCCGAGGGCAGCAGGCCCACCTGGACGTGCCGGCCCCGGCGGCGCAGGCCGTTCACCGAGGCGGCGCAGGTGGCCGGGGAGCCGAGGGCGTCGAGCGAGAGATGCGCGCCGCCGCCGGTCAGCTCACGCACCGCCGCCGCCGTGTCCGGCACGCTCCCGGCGTCCACGCACTCCGCCGCGCCGAGCCTCCGGGCCAGGTCGAGGGCGCGCGGAGAGACGTCCACGGCGATCACCCGCGCGCCGCTCGCCGCCGCGATCATCACCGCGGACAGGCCCACCCCGCCGCAGCCGTGCACCGCGACCCACTCCCCCGCCGCGACCCGGCCCTGCCGGACGACCGCCCGGAACGCGGTGGCGAACCGGCAGCCCAGGGAGGCGGCGGTGGCCGCGGAGAGGTCCTCGGGGACGGCGACCAGATTGACGTCGGCGTGGTCCAGGGCGACGAACTGGGCGAAGGAGCCCCAGTGGGTGAACCCGGGCTGGGTCTGGCGCTCGCACACCTGGTGGTCGCCGGCCGCACAGGACGGACAGCTTCCGCAGCCGCAGACGAAGGGGACGGTGACCCGGTCGCCCGCCCGCCAGCGGGTGACGGCCGGGCTCGCCTCCTCCACGACCCCGGCCAGTTCATGCCCGGGGACGTGCGGCAGGACGATGTCCGGGTCGTGGCCCATCCAGCCGTGCCAGTCGCTGCGGCACAGGCCGGTCGCCTCGACCCGGACGACCACCCCGTGGGCAGCGGGCCGGGGGTCGGGAACCTCCCGCACCTCGGCCGGCTCGCCGTACCGCTCGAAGACCACTGCCCGCATCCACGGCTCCTTCTCGGCCCGCCCGGGACGGCCCCTGCCCTGCCGTCCCGAGATCACCGAGCACGCTAACCGCGTGTGGTCGCCTTGTCCCGTGTCCCCTCTGCCTGCTCGGTGTCCTCGGTGTCCTCGGTGTCCTCCGGTACGCCGGCGGTCTCGGTCCCCGCGCCGGGTATCTCCTCGGCCGGGGCCGTCGGGCCGCCCTCGCTCACGCCGAAGCGGTCGTGGAAGCGGCGTAGCGGTGCCGGGGCCCACCAGGTGGCGCGGCCGGTGAGGCGCATGATCGCCGGGACCAGGAGGCTGCGGACCACCATCGCGTCCATCACGACCGCCAGGGCGATGCCCAGGCCGAGCATCTTGGTGTTGGTGACCCGGGAGGTGCCGATCGCGACCATCACCACGGCCAGGATGACCGCCGCCGCCGTGATCAGTCCGCCGGTGCGGGTCAGGCCGAGGCGGACCGCGCGGTCGTGGTCGCCGGTGCGGTCGTACTCCTCCTTGATGCGGGAGAGCAGGAACACGCCGTAGTCCATGGAGAGGCCGAAGGCGACGCAGAACATCAGCACCGGCAGGGTGGTCTCGATGGAACCGGGGCTGGTGAAGCCGAGCAGGCCCGAGAGATGGCCGTCCTGGAAGACCCAGACCACCGCGCCGAACATCGCCGTCAGGCTGAGGGCGTTGAGCAGCACCGCCTGGAGCGGGACGACCACGCTGCCGGTGAGGAGGAAGACCAGGAGCAGGGTGACGATCGCGATGAAGGCCAGCGCCCAGGGCAGTTGGGCGCCGATGGCGTGCTTGGAGTCGACCAGGACGGCCGCGGTGCCGGTCACCTTGGTGTCGAACGGAGCCTCCGTGGCGCGCAGGTCACCGACCAGACCCTGCGCCGCCTCGTCCACGGCCTCGCCCTCGGGCTGAACCGTGAAGTACGCCTTGTCGCCGTTGACCAGCGGGCCGTCGACCCGGACCACCTCGGGGAGCGCCGCGATCCGCTGCTTGTAGTCCGCGTACTGGGCCGGGGTGGCCCTGCCCTCGGCCAGGATCTCCAGGCCGCCGCCCGGGCTGCCCGGGAAGCCGTCCCTGATGTGCTGCTGGACGACATGGGACTCGGCGGAGGAGGGAAGCTGGCGGTCGTCCGCGGTGCCGAACTTCACGCCCAGGAAGGGCAGTCCGAGCAGGACGAGGACGGCCGTGGTGCCCAGGGCGAAGAAGGGGGCCCGGCGCATGACCAGGTCGGCGGTGCGGCCCCAGCCCTTGCCGCCCTCCTCGGTGACGGAGGCGGTGGTGGCGTCCGGTGCCCCGGCGCGCCTTCTGCGGAAGGCCCGGCGCAGGTCCAGTGCGTTGACCCGGTCGCCGAGCAGGACGAGGGCCGCCGGGAGCAGGATCAGGGCGGCCGCGGCGGCCAGCAGGACCACCGCCATGCCGGCGTAGGCGAAGGAGCGCAGGAAGTACTGGGGGAAGACGAGCATCGCGGCGAGCGACACCGCGACCGTGAGCGCGGAGAACAGGACCGTGCGGCCGGCCGTGCGCAGGGTGGTGCCGATGGCGGTCCGCGAGTCGGCGCCGGCGGCGAGTTCCTCGCGGAAGCGGCGGACGATGAACAGCGCGTAGTCGACGGCGAGGCCGAGGCCCAGGGCCGTGGTGAGGTTCATCGCGAAGACGGACACGTCGGTGAAGGCCGTCAGACCGCTGAGGATCGCGTTCGTGCCGAGGATGGCGACGATGCCGATGCCCAGCGGCAGCAGGGCGGCGACCGCGCTGCCGAAGACCATCACCAGCAGGATCAGCGTGATCGGCAGGGCGATCAGCTCGGCGCGGACCAGGTCCTCCTGGATGGTGGTCTGCATCTCGTGCCGCACGGCGACGATGCCGCCGATCTTCACCTCCACCGGGCCGTGCGCGCCGCGGTAGGAGGGGGCGATGCGGTCGAGGGTCTCGCCCATCGCCTTCTCGTCGCCGGTGATCCGGGCCGCTATCAGCGCCTCGTGGCCGTCGGTGGCGCGCAGGGCGGGGGCCGCGGCGGGGTCGGCCCGCCAGTAGGAGCCGACGCCGACGACACCGGGCTCGGCGGCGAGCCGCTCGGTCAGCCGGTTCGCCTCGGCCGCCACCGCCGGGTCGTCCACCGAGGCGTTGCCCGCGCCGACCAGCAGCACGAGGTTGGGCTGGGAGTCGGGGAACGCCCGCTCCAGGGCCCGGGTCGCATAGGTCGACTCGGCGGCCGGGTCCTCCCAGCCGCCGCTGCCGAGCCGGTCGGCGACACCGCTGCCGGCCAGCACCGCGAGGGCGGTGAGCACCAGGGCGGCGAGCAGCGACAGCCTCGGCCGGGCGGTCACGAAGCGGGTCCAGCCCCCGACACGGGGTGTGCGGTTGACTTCGGTCATCGTGCGGTGTCCCCTTCACCTGGCACCATTAACTGAAAACACGAGGGATCGCTCGCATTTCCGTCCGGGACCAGAATGCGAGCGACCACTCGCGTTTGTCAATGACGTTCGGAGAGCTGGGGATAACTCGTGCCCGACAACCCGCAGAAGGAACAGCCACGCCGCCGCCAGGCGCGGGGAGAGCGCCGTATCGCACAACTGCTCGAAGCCGCGGCCAGTGTCTTCTGCTCGACCGGATACACCGCCGCCAGCACCAACGCCATCGCCCGCGAGGCCGGCGTCTCACCGGGCACGCTCTACCAGTTCTTCCCGAACAAGGAAGCCATCGCGATCGAGCTGGGCGACCGGCTGATGCACGAGATGCGCGAGACCTACGGCGAGGCGCTCGCCCCCGTCGACCCCGCGACACCCCTGGAGAGCGCGGTCGGCGCGGCGATCGACCGGTTCATCGCCTTCAACTGCGACCATCCGGTGTTCTTCGCCCTGATGCACGGCCCCGACATCCCCGGCCGCATGGCCGAGGAGCACGACGCGCTGCACGCCACGCTGCTCGCCCGGATCCAGGACCTGCTGTCCTCGTTCCTGCCCGACGCGTCCGCCGCCGAGCTGACCCGGACCGCGCAGATGTGCCTCGGCGTCTACAAGGCGGGCCTCGAACTGATCCTGGGACACGAGGGCGCCGAACGCGACGCGTATGTGCGGGAGCTGAAGGCCGTGCTCATCCGCTACCTGGAGCCGCTGGTGGGCGACCGCCTCGGGATCGCCCCGGGCGCCACCGCCGGGAATACCCCCTAGGGGTATAGTGTTGTGGAGAGCGGGAGCCCCTCGCGGGCCCCGACGGCCCCACCTGCCTCCACGAGGAGAACGACATGACCGCTCGAACCGACACCCCGGGAACCGTCACCGCCGTCTACAAGGTGACCGGCATGAGCTGTGGCCACTGCGAGGGCGCGGTCTCCGGTGAGATCTCCGAGCTGCCCGGCGTCAGCTCGGTCAAGGCCGTGGCCTCCACCGGTGAGGTCACCGTCGTCTCCGCCGCCGAACTGGACGAGGCCGCCGTGCGCGCCGCCGTCGACGAGGCCGGCTTCGAGCTGGCCGGCCGGGCCTGAGGCGGCAGCGGCCCCGCCCGGCGCGCCCCCGAGGCGACCGCCGGCACACCCCGAGGCATCCACCGGGCCGTACCGACCAGCTCATACTGGATCCGTGCGGCCCGGTCCGTTTCCTGGAGTACGCATGACCAGCACCGTCGGCACCACCACCGCCGCCGAGACCCCGATAGCCGACCCCGCCGCCGAGGTGGAGCTGCTGATCGGCGGGATGACCTGCGCCTCCTGCGCGGCCCGCGTCGAGAAGAAGCTCAACCGCATGGAGGGCGTCACCGCCACGGTCAACTACGCCACGGAGAAGGCCCGGGTCAGCTACCCGGCCGGCGTCGAGGTCGCCGACCTGATCGCGACCGTGGTCAAGACCGGCTACACGGCCGAGGAACCCACGCCCGAGCCCACCCCGGCGGAGACCAACGCCGGCTCCGGCGTCGAGGCCCCGCAGGATCCCGAACTGGCCGCCCTGCGCCACCGGCTCCTGGTCTCCGCCCTGCTCGCCGTGCCCGTCGTGCTGCTCGCGATGGTGCCCTCCCTCCAGTTCGACAACTGGCAGTGGCTCTCGCTGACGCTCGCCGCGCCCGTCGTCGTCTGGGGCGGCGCCCCGCTGCACCGGGCCGCTTGGACGAACCTGCGGCACGGCGCCGCCACCATGGACACCCTGGTCTCGGTGGGCACGCTGGCCGCGCTCGGCTGGTCGCTGTGGGCGCTGTTCTTCGGCGACGCCGGGATGCCCGGTATGCGGCACCCCTTCGAACTCACGGTCTCCCGCACCGACGGCTCCTCCGCGATCTATCTGGAGGTCGCCGCGGGCGTCACCGTCTTCATCCTGCTCGGCCGCTATCTGGAGGCCCGCTCCAAGCGGCGCGCCGGGGCCGCCCTGCGGGCCCTGATGGAGATGGGCGCCAAGGACGTCGCCGTCCTGCGGGACGGGCGCGAGACACGGATTCCGGTCGACCGGCTGGCGGTCGGCGACCGGTTCGTCGTACGGCCCGGGGAGAAGGTGGCCACCGACGGGACGGTGGTCGAGGGCGTGTCGGCGGTGGACGCGTCGATGCTCACCGGCGAGTCCGTGCCGGTGGACGTCGGGCCCGGCGACACCGTCACCGGCGCGACCGTCAACGCCGGCGGGCGGCTGGTCGTCGAGGCCACCCGGATCGGCGCCGACACCCGGCTCGCCCGGATGGCCCGGCTGGTGGAGGACGCGCAGAACGGCAAGGCGCAGGTGCAGCGGCTGGCCGACAGGATCTCCGGGATCTTCGTCCCGGTGGTGCTGCTGATCGCGACCGCCACCTTCGGCGGCTGGCTCGGCGCGACCGGGGACACGGCCGCCGCGTTCACCGCCGCCGTCGCCGTGCTGATCATCGCCTGCCCGTGCGCCCTGGGGCTCGCCACGCCCACCGCGCTGATGGTCGGCACCGGCCGCGGCGCCCAGCTCGGCATCCTGATCAAGGGCCCCGAGGTCCTGGAGTCCACCCGGCGTGTCGACACGGTCGTCCTGGACAAGACCGGCACCGTCACCACCGGCCGGATGACCCTCCAGTCGGTGTACGCCGCCGAGGGCACCGACGAGCGGGAGCTGCTGCGGCTCGCGGGCGCCCTGGAGCACGCCTCCGAGCACCCGGTGGCGCAGGCGGTGGCCGCTGCCGCCGCGGAGAACGGTCCGCTGCCGGCGGCCGAGCACTTCGAGAATGTGCCCGGACGCGGCGTGCGTGGACGCGTCGAGGGACATGAGGTCGCCGTGGGCCGCCTCTTCGACGGCCTCCCGGCCGAGCTGGCCCGCGCCCGCGACGAGGCCGAGCGGGACGGTCGTACGGCCGTCGTCGTCGGGTGGGACGGCGAGGCGCGCGGGGTGCTCGCGGTCGCCGACGCGGTCAAGGAGACCAGCCCCGAGGCGGTGCGGGCCCTGCGTGCGCTGGGGCTCACGCCGGTGCTGCTGACCGGGGACAACCGGGCCGTCGCGGAGTCGGTGGCCCGGGCCGTCGGCATCGACGAGGTGATCGCCGAGGTGCTGCCCGAGGACAAGGTCGCCGAGGTCCGGCGGCTCCAGGGCGAGGGCCGGGTGGTCGCGATGGTCGGCGACGGCGTGAACGACGCGGCCGCGCTGGCCGCCGCCGATCTGGGGCTCGCGATGGGCACCGGGACGGACGCGGCGATCGAGGCGAGCGATCTGACGCTGGTGCGCGGGGATCTGCGGGTGGCCGCGGACGCCATCCGGCTGTCGCGGCGGACGCTGGCGACGATCAAGGGCAATCTGGTCTGGGCGTTCGGATACAACGTGGCCGCGCTGCCGCTGGCCGCGGCCGGACTGCTCAACCCGATGATCGCGGGCGCGACGATGGCGTTCTCGTCGGTGTTCGTGGTGACCAACAGTCTGCGGCTGCGGTCCTTCCGGTAACAGTCCGGTAAGAGGGGACGTTTACGTCAGACCCCCTGGAGTCCAGCGCGAGCCTCACATAAGCTCTTCACAAGGCTCGCGCATGTTCCTTACGCTTGGGCCTCGATCGCTGTATTTGGGCCCTTGCGCATCTATCGGACATATGCAAGAGACACAGATCACAGTGATGGGAACGTAACCACCGAAGGGGTTCGACGGTCTAAGTTGACGATGTCGGAAAGCGTCTTGGGGGGCGCAGACCGGCATCTGGGGATGTCTTGGGGGACTTCCTCAGAGATGCGTTGCCGGGGCACGCACACCGGGAAGCTTTGAGCGGCCCTCCCAGCGTGCGCTGTCCCGGCAGATCGCACCTTCGGTGGACAACCGCATATGGACACAGCGAATTCAGGCGCTGGTCTCATGAACGCCCGGCCGGATCCCGTGGGGGGAATCCGCACCGGGACATGGGAAGGCGCCCTGGTCGTCGGCCCGTGGGGGGACTGACGTCAGGGCGCCTTCCGTATGTCCGGACCTGGCTGAGACAGCCCTGTCCGGGCGGGTCGATCCGCTCGGACAGGGCTGCGTTCATGGGCCGACGGGGCCGACGGGCGGGGGCACCGGCGCGCTGCGGGCGCCCCTCGCGGTCAGCGGTGTCGGCGGTATCGGCGGGTCAGCGCGCCTCGACCGGCACGAAGTCGCGCTCGACGACGCCGGTGTAGATCTGGCGCGGACGGCCGATGCGGGAGCCGGGCTCCTTGATCATCTCGTGCCACTGGGCGATCCAGCCCGGCAGCCGGCCGAGGGCGAAGAGGACCGTGAACATCTCGGTCGGGAAGCCCATGGCCCGGTAGATCAGACCGGTGTAGAAGTCGACGTTCGGGTAGAGGTTGCGCGAGACGAAGTACTCGTCGGAGAGCGCGTGCTCCTCCAGCTTCAGCGCGATGTCCAGCAGCTCGTCGGACTTGCCGAGGGCGGACAGCACGTCGTGCGCGGCGGCCTTGATGATCTTGGCGCGCGGGTCGAAGGACTTGTACACCCGGTGGCCGAAGCCCATCAGACGGACGCCGTCCTCCTTGTTCTTCACCTTGCGGATGAAGGAGTCCACGTCGCCGCCGCTCGCCTGGATGCCTTCCAGCATCTCCAGGACGGACTGGTTGGCGCCGCCGTGCAGCGGGCCCCACAGGGCGTTGATGCCGGCCGAGATCGACGCGAACATGTTGGCCTGCGAGGAGCCGACCAGACGGACCGTGGAGGTCGAACAGTTCTGCTCGTGGTCCGCGTGCAGGATGAGCAGCTTGTCCAGCGCCGAGACGACGACCGGGTCCAGCTCGTACTCCTGGGCGGGGACCGAGAAGGTCATGCGCAGGAAGTTCTCGACGTACCCGAGGTCGTTGCGCGGGTAGACGAACGGGTGGCCGATCGACTTCTTGTACGCGTACGCGGCGATCGTCGGGAGCTTGGCGAGCAGCCGGATCGTCGAGAGGTTGCGCTGCTTCTCGTCGAACGGGTTGTGGCTGTCCTGGTAGAAGGTGGACAGCGCCGAGACCACCGAGGAGAGCATGGCCATCGGGTGGGCGTCGCGCGGGAAGCCCCGGTAGAAGTTCTTGACGTCCTCGTGCAGCAGGGTGTGCTGCGTGATGTCGTTCTTGAAGACGCTCAGCTCGTCGACCGTCGGCAGCTCGCCGTTGATCAGCAGGTAGGCGACCTCGAGGAAGGTCGACCGCTCCGCGAGCTGCTCGATCGGGTAGCCGCGGTACCGGAGGATGCCCTGCTCGCCGTCAAGGTAGGTGATGGCGGATTTATAGGCGGCGGTGTTGCCGTAGCCGCTGTCCAGGGTCACCAGACCGGTCTGCGCGCGGAGCTTCCCGATGTCGAAGCCCTTGTCGCCGACGGTGCTGTCGATCACCGGGTAGGTGTACTCGCCGTCGCCGTACCGCAGTACTACAGCATTGTTGGTGTGCTCGCTCACGTCATCCCTCACCGACGTTGTGCCTCTTCTTCGAGGTTGCCCTGACTGTCTCTACCATCCCCCATTTGGCGCAGGAGAGTGCACTCGGGGTCGACCATTGGGCGTATCGGCGGCACTGAGTGCCGCCAACTTTCTCATCCTGCCGCCTTCGCCCCCCTTGCGGAAGTGCTCTGTGACCCACGTGACTCATTTGATCGATCATTTCCTGTCCAGCGGTCACGGATGACCGGTCAGCGGTCACCGAAGGGGTCCTCCGCCGGGTCGTCCACCGGGCCGTCCGCCGGGTCCTCCGCGCGCTCTCCGGGGCGGGCACCGCCGGATCCCGCCGCCAGCCGGAAGGCCAGGGAGGTGCAGCGGCGGCCCGCCGAGACCGTGCGCACCGCCTGACCGATCGCCTTGCGCGAGCCGACGAGCACGACGAGCTTCTTGGCGCGGGTGACGGCCGTGTACAGAAGGTTCCGCTGAAGCATCATCCATGCTCCCGTGGTGACGGGGATCACCACGGCGGGATATTCACTCCCCTGTGAACGGTGGATCGTCACCGCGTACGCATGGGCCAGTTCGTCCAGTTCGTCGAAGTCGTACGGGACTTCCTCGTCCTCGTCGGTCAGTACGGTGAGGCGCTGGTCGACCGGGTCGAGCGCGGTGACGACGCCCACGGTGCCGTTGAAGACGCCGTTCTTCCCCTTCTCGTAGTTGTTGCGGATCTGGGTGACCTTGTCGCCGACGCGGAAGACCCGGCCGCCGAACCGCTTCTCGGGCAGGTCGGGGCGGCCCGGGGTGATGGCCTGCTGGAGCAGCCCGTTGAGGGTGCCGGCGCCGGCCGGGCCGCGGTGCATGGGGGCGAGCACCTGGACGTCCCGGCGCGGGTCGAGCCCGAACCGGGCGGGGACACGGCGGGCCGCGACGTCCACGGTGAGCCGTCCGGCGTCCTCCGTCTCGTCCTCGACGAAGAGGAAGAAGTCCTTCATGCCGTCGGTGACCGGGTGCTGTCCGGCGTTGATCCGGTGCGCGTTCGTCACCACGCCGGACTGCTGGGCCTGGCGGAACACGCGCGTGAGGCGGACCGCGGGGACCGGGCCGCCGTCGGCCAGCAGATCGCGCAGCACCTCGCCTGCGCCGACGCTGGGGAGCTGGTCGACGTCCCCCACGAAGAGCAGGTGCGCGCCGGGCGGTACGGCCTTGACCAGCTTGTTGGCGAGCAGCAGGTCCAGCATCGACGCCTCGTCGACCACCACCAGGTCGGCGTCGAGCGGGCGGTCCCGGTCGTAGGCGGCGTCCCCGCCGGGCTTCAGCTCCAGGAGGCGGTGGACGGTGGACGCCTCGGCGCCGGTCAGCTCGGCCAGGCGCTTGGCGGCGCGGCCGGTGGGGGCGGCGAGGACGACCTTGGCCCGCTTGGCGCGGGCCAGCTCCACGATCGAGCGCACGGTGAAGGACTTGCCGCAGCCGGGGCCGCCGGTGAGCACCGCGACCTTCTCGGTCAGCGCGAGCCGGACGGCGGCCTCCTGCTCGGGGGCGAGATCGGCGCCGGTGCGCTGCCGCAGCCAGCCGAGCGCCTTGTCCCAGGCCACGTCACGGAAGCCCGGCATACGGTCCTCGGCGGTGCGCAGCAGGCGCAGGAGCTGGCCGGAGAGGGAGAGTTCGGCGCGGTGGAAGGGGACGAGGTAGATCGCGGTGACCGGCTCGCCGTCCTCCCCGGGGAGCTGTTCGCGTACGACGCCGGGTTCGCCGGAGTCCTCGTCGGGCAGGGCGAGTTCGGCGAGGCACTCGATGACGAGGCCGGTGTCGACCTGGAGGAGCTTGACCGCGTCGGCGATCAGCCGCTCCTCGGGGAGATAGCAGTGCCCCTGGTCGGCGGACTGGGACAGCGCGTACTGGAGGCCGGCCTTGACGCGCTCCGGACTGTCGTGCGGGATGCCGACGGACCGGGCGATGCGGTCGGCGGTCAGGAAGCCGATGCCCCAGACGTCGGAGGCGAGCCGGTAGGGCTGGTTCTTCACGACGGAGATGGAGGCGTCGCCGTACTTCTTGTAGATGCGGACGGCGATGGAGGTGGACACCTCGACGGTCTGGAGGAAGAGCATGACCTCCTTGATCGCCTTCTGCTCCTCCCAGGCGACGGCGATCTTCTTGGTGCGCTTGGGGCCGAGGCCGGGGACCTCGATGAGGCGCTTGGGCTCCTCCTCGATGATCGTGAGGGTGTCGACGCCGAAGTGCTGGGTGATGCGGTCGGCGAAGACCGGCCCGATGCCCTTGACCAGCCCGGACCCCAGGTACCGCCGGATTCCCTGGACGGTGGCCGGCAGTACGGTCGTGTAGTTCTCCACGGTGAACTGCTTGCCGTACTGCGGGTGGGAGCCCCAGCGGCCCTCCATCCGCAGCGACTCCCCGACCTGCGCGCCGAGCAGCGCGCCCACGACGGTGAGGAGGTCGCCGGCGCCCCGGCCGGTGTCGACACGGGCGACCGTGTAGCCGCTGTCCTCGTTCGCGTACGTGATGCGCTCCAGCACGCCTTCCAGCGTGGCGAGCCGCCGCTCCCCCGGCCGGGAGGCCCCCGCCTGATCGGTCATGATCCGACGGTACCGCCCGGCACCGACAACGCGGTCCGGGCGGCGGTGCCGTCCTGGGTCTGCCGGCTCAGGACTGCTTGATCGTCACGCAGGTGCCGACCACGTATCCGGTGATACCGCTGCGGGTGACCTTCACCCAGCGCTTGCTGACGATGTCGCACTTCTCGTACTCGGCGGAGCCGTAGTACATCGTGCAGGAGGCGGATGCGCTCTGCCCCTTGTTGAGCTGGGCCAGCGCGGTCCCGCCGGTGCTCGTGGTGGAACGGATGATCACGGTCTCCAGAGCCGTGGCCGTACAACTCGCCGCGGCAGCCGGCGTGGCGACGACGACCATGGCCCCCACGAGCCCAGCAGCCCCCACGACGGCACCGAGTATCCGACCTGCGCGCATATCGCTCTCTCCCCTGTTCACTTGGCACGGGCATGCCACCCGCGACGGACTGGGGCAGCGTAGTACTCCAACCGGCCTGGGCTACGGACTAGTTGCCGTCGCTCGCAGAACAGATGCCACCCGGGGCAATGCCACGCAGACGTGGAAGCGGGGGCGGCACCGCACGGGCCCTGGGACGACCAGATCGCGTTTGTGTTTGATGGTGGCGTCGTTGACGGGGTGGATCGGCTGACGCCGCACGACGGCGAGTTGTCCGAGGCTCGGTTCGTCGGGGTCGCCGAGGCCGGAGGGCTGGTCCGGGGGCGGATGCGGCGGCGGTTGGCGGAGGCGGTGCGGGCTGTTCGGGAGGAGCGGGCGGTTTATTTGCACGACGGGTCGGTGTGCCCGTAGCGGGATGCTTCGAGGGGCCCGGTCGCGTGCCGGGCCCCTCGGCGTGCCCCCTCCGTCAGAACCCCCGCGATCCCCCCAGATCCGCCTCCAGAAGTCCTGACGCCATGTACGACACACGGAGGGTGGGGAGGGTTGCACGGGGAGTACATGATTCTTTCGGGGGCGTGGCGGGCGGTTCAGGGTGTGGTGTGGTGGGTGAAGCGGGTTGCCGTTTCCGCGAGGACCTCTCTGCCGTTCCGGGTCCACAGGGTGTCGTTGAAGAGTTCCACCTCTATCGCGCCTGTGTAGCCCGCCTTCTCTACGTGGTTCTGCCAGGCTCGCAAGTCGATGACTCCGTCGCCCAGTTGGGCACGGCCGTTGAGGACGCCCTCGGGGAGAGGGGTTGTCCAGTCGGCGAGTTGGAAGGTGTGGATGCGGCCGGTCGCGCCCGCGCGGGCGATCTCGGCGGGGGCCCGGTCGTCCCACCAGATGTGGTACGTGTCCACGGCCACGCCGACCTGGTGGGCCGGGAAGCGTTCCGCGAGGTCGAGGGCCTGGGTGAGGGTGGAGACCACGCAGCGGTCGGACGCGTACATGGGGTGGAGGGGTTCGATGGCCAGGCGTACGCCGTGCTGTTCGGCGTGGGGAGCGAGGACGTGCAGGGCCTCGGCTATGCGTTCCCGGGCTCCGTGCAGGTCCTTCGAGCCCGGGGGGAGTCCGCCCGAGACGAGGACCAGGGTGTCCGTGCCGAGGGTCGCGGCCTCCTCCACGGCGCGGCGGTTGTCGTCCAGCGCCGCCGCGCGGGCGGTCGGGTCGGTCGCCGTGAGGAAGCCGCCGCGGCAGAGGGTCGTGACCGTCAGGCCCGCCTCGCGGATCAGTTTCGCCGTCGCCTCCACGCCGTACGACTGGACCGGCTCGCGCCACAGGCCGACGTTCGTCACTCCCAACTCGGCGCATGCTTCCGCCAGTTCGGGTAGGGAGAGTTGTTTCACCGTCATCTGGTTGATGGAGAAGCGGTTCAGGGGGGTCACTGGGGCACTCCGTGCAGGGCCAGGAGGGTGCGCATGCGGGCCTCGGCGAGGGCGGGATCCGGGAACAGGCCCAAGGTGTCGGCCAGTTCGTAGGCGCGGGCCAGGTGCGGGAGGGAGCGGGCCGACTGGAGGCCGCCGACCATCGTGAAGTGCGACTGGTGGCCGGCCAGCCAGGCCAGGAACACGACGCCCGTCTTGTAGTAGCGGGTGGGTGCCTGGAAGAGGTGCCGGGAGAGGGGGACCGTCGGGTCCAGGAGGCGTCGGAAGGCTGACGTGTCACCTGTGTCCAGGACGCGGACCGCCTCCGCCGCCAGAGGGCCCAGCGGGTCGAAGATGCCGAGCAGCGCGTGGCTGAAGCCCTTCGCGTCGCCCGCGATCAGTTCGGGGTAGTGGAAGTCATCGCCGGTGTAGCAGCGGACGCCCTGCGGGAGGCGTCGCCGCAGTTCGATCTCGCGTCCGGCGTCCAGGAGGGAGACCTTGATGCCGTCGACCTTGTCGGGGTGGGCCGCGATCACCTCCAGGAAGACGTCCGTGGCGGCGTCCAGGTCGGACGAACCCCAGTAGCCGTCCAGCGCCGGGTCGAACATCGGGCCCAGCCAGTGCAGGATCACCGGTTCGGCGGACTGGCGCAGCAGATGGCCGTAGACCTCCAGGTAGTCCTCCGGGCCGGTGGCCGCGGCGGCCAGCGCGCGGGAGGCCATCAGGACGGCCTGGGCGCCCGACTCCTCCACGAGCGTGAGCTGTTCCTCGTAGGCGGCGCGGACGTCCGCCGTGGTGACGGCCGTGTCCTTCGCGGTGAGCTGGTCCGTGCCCACGCCGCAGGCGATCCGGCCGCCGACCGCCCGTGCCTCGGCGGCGCTGCGGCGGATCAGCTCGGCCGCGCCCGCCCAGTCCAGGCCCATGCCGCGCTGGGCGGTGTCCATCGCCTCGGCGACGCCGAGCCCGTGGGACCACAGGTGGCGACGGAAGGCGAGGGTGGCGTCCCAGTCGACGGCGGCGGGCGAGTCGGGCGTGACGTCGGCGAACGGATCGGCCACGACATGCGCCGCCGAGAAGACCGTACGGGAGGCGAGGGGGGCGGAGCCCGCGGTGCGGGTGGTGGGGGCGAAGGGTTCGGCGCGGGGTTCGTGGGTGCGCAGGGTGCCGTCGGGGGCGGGGAGCCGCAGCGTCACAGGGTCACCTCCGGGACCTCCAGGCGGCGGCCCTCCGCCGATGACTTCAGGCCCAGTTCGGCGAGTTGGACTCCTCGGGCGCCTGCCAGGAGGTCCCAGTGGTAGGGGGCGTCGGCGTAGACGTGGCGCAGGAACAGTTCCCACTGGGCCTTGAAGCCGTTGTCGTGGACAGCGTTGTCGGGGACCTCCTGCCACTGGTCGCGGAAGGTCTCGGTGGCGGGGACGTCCGGGTTCCAGACCGGCTTGGGGGTGGCGCTGCGGTGCTGGACGCGGCAGTCGCGCAGGCCGGCGACCGCCGAACCCTCGGTGCCGTCGACCTGGAACTCCACGAGTTCGTCGCGGTGGACGCGGACCGCCCAGGAGGAGTTGATCTGGGCGATCGCGCCGCCCTCCAGCTCGAAGACGCCGTACGCGGCGTCGTCGGCGGTGGCGTCGTAGGGCTTGCCGTTCTCGTCCCAGCGCTGCGGGATGTGGGTGGCGGTGAGGGCCTGGACGGAGGTGACCCGGCCGAAGAGTTCGTGCAGCACGTACTCCCAGTGCGGGAACATGTCGACGACGATGCCGCCGCCGTCCTGCGCACGGTAGTTCCAGGACGGACGCTGGGCGCTCTGCCAGTCGCCCTCGAAGACCCAGTAGCCGAACTCGCCGCGCACGGACAGGATCCGGCCGAAGAAGCCGCCGTCGATCAGCCGCTTCAGCTTGAGCAGGCCCGGCAGGAACAGCTTGTCCTGGACGACGCCGTGCCGGACGCCGGCGGCGTCGGCGAGCCGGGCCAGTTCCAGGGCGCCGTCGAGGCCGGTGGCCGTCGGCTTCTCCGTGTAGATGTGCTTGCCCGCGGCGATCGCCTTGCGGATCGCCTCCTCGCGCGCGGAGGTGACCTGGGCGTCGAAGTAGATGTCCACGGTCGGGTCCGCGAGGACTTCGTCCACGTCGGTGGCCCAGTGCTCCAGTCCGTGCCGTTCGGCCAGCGCGCGCAGGGCGGGTTCGCGGCGGCCGACGAGGACCGGTTCGGGCCACAGCACGGTGCCGTCGCCGAGGTCGAGGCCGCCCTGTTCGCGCAGGGCGAGGACGGAACGGACGAGGTGCTGGCGGTAACCCATGCGCCCGGTCACGCCGTTCATGGCGATACGCACCGTCTTGCGGGTCACGTCGGATCCCTTCGTAGGCGTGGTACGCGGGTCCGCCCGCCGCGTACGCCGTCCTGATCAGCGTCACAGCAAGCGCTTTCTATCCAGGGAGAAGCTAGCCCCTGACCGGCGCCCGGGACAAGACCGTGTCCCGACCGAGTTGTTCGAGGGGGCGAACAACGGGGGCCTGTGGCCGTAAGGTCTGCTCGACACGCACGGAACCGAGACCACGACCTGCCTGTCTACGTGGACGTACGTGAAGTACGCGGACGTACGTGAGGTACGGGGACGTACGACGAGATGCGCGACCGGAGGACGACGAGATGACGGTGACCCTGGCGGACGTGGCGGCCCGCGCGCAGGTCTCCCCCGCGACGGTGTCGCGCGTGCTGAACGGGAACTACCCGGTCGCGGCGACCACCCGGGAACGGGTGCTGCGGGCCGTGGACGAGCTGGACTACGTGCTCAACGGCCCGGCGAGCGCGCTCGCGGCCGCCACGTCCGACCTGGTGGGCATCCTGGTGAACGACATCGCCGACCCCTTCTTCGGGATCATGGCGAGCGCCATCCAGTCGGAGATCGGCGGCCCCGGCGGCCGCGCGGGCGGGGAACGGCTGGCCGTGGTCTGCAACACCGGCGGCGACCCCGAGCGTGAACTGACCTATCTCACCCTGCTCCAGCGGCAGCGGGCCGCGGCCGTGGTGCTGACCGGCGGGGCCGTGGAGGACGAGCCGCACGCGGCGGCGGCCGCGGCGAAGCTGCGCAAGCTGGGCGAGGCGGGGACCCGGGTGGTGCTGTGCGGGCGGCCGCCGGCGCCGGACACCCGGGCGATCGCGCTGACCTTCGACAACCGGGGCGGCGGGCGGGAGTTGACCGAGCATCTCATCGGGCTCGGCCACCGGCGGCTCGGCTACATCGCGGGTCCCGAGGAGCGGACCACGACCCGGCACCGGCTCGAAGGCCACCGTGCGGCGCTGGCCGCGGCGGGTATCGAGGAGGATCCGCGCTGGACCGTGCACGGGCCCTACGACCGGCGGGCCGGCTACGAGGCCACGCTCGAACTCCTGCGCCGCGACGCCACGTTGACCGCCGTGGTCGCCGCGAACGACTCCGTCGCGCTGGGCGCCTGCGCGGCTCTGCGCGACTCCGGGCTGCGCATCCCGGAGGACGTCTCCGTGGCCGGCTTCGACGACCTGCCGTTCAGCATCGACGCGGTGCCCTCGCTGACGACGGTACGGCTCCCCCTCGCGGAGGCGGGCGCCCGCGCGGGCCGGATCGCCATGGGCCGCGAGGAGCCGCCGCCGGGCGGGATCGCGGTGGTGCGGGGGGAGTTGATGGTGCGGGGGTCCTCCGGGGTGCCGCGAGGGTGAGGCGCCCGTGAGCGTCGGCGTGCGGGCCGGGGACCTGGTCGAGGGGGTCGTCGCGAGCGTCGACGGGTCGGTGTGGGTGACGTTGGACGGGTTTCCCGCGCGACCGGTCGGGAAGATCGGGCCGGTGGACACGCCGTGGGGTCGGGGCCGGGCGACCGACCTCGCGGTCGGACAGCGGATCAGGGCGGTGGTCATGGCCGTCGGTCCGGACGGGGAGCGGGCGAGCCTGTCCCCGGCCGCCGCCGCGCACCCGGAGCTGTGGGCGTTCCTGAGCGGGCTCCGGCCGGACTGCCGTCTCACCGGGACGGTCGCGTCGATCGAGCCCTACGGCGTCTTCGTCGCGCTGGACGAGGGCCCGGCCCACCCCGTCTTCCCCGGCGTCGGCTTCATCACCTACCCCGAACTGTCCTGGCCCCGCTTCGAGTCGGCCTCGGACGTGGTGCGGGTGGGGCAGCGGGTCACGTGCGTCTTCCTCCAGATCGACACATGGAACGGGGAGGCGCGGCTGTCCCTGCGGGCGACCCTTCCCGACCCGTTCCTCGCCTTCGCGGACGCGGTCGACGCGGCCGACGCGGCGGGCGGGGAGGGCCGCGCGCTCACGCTCCGCGGGCAGGTCACGAAGCTGACGCCCATCGGGGTGTTCGTGCGGGTCGCCGACGGGGTGGAGGGGCTGGTGCCGGTCGAGGGGGCGGAGGTGTCGGAGGCGGGTCACGTCGTCGTGAGGGATCGGGTCGATGTCGTGGTCGACGTGGTCGTCGGGGACGAGGTCGATGTCGTCGTCGCCCGGGTCTCGCGGGAAGGGCGGCGCGTGCTGCTCGCGTGGGCGGTAGCGGCGGCGGGTTCGGGCCGGTAGGACTGGCGGGCGGGGCCGGGACGAGTAGGGTCCGAGACATGAAGCTCGCCTTCTCCACCCTCGGTGTTCCCGGGTTGCCCGTACCGGAGGTACTGGCGCTCGCGTCCGCGCACGGCTATCACGGCGTCGAGCTGCGCGCCCATCCGGAGGAGCCGGTGAACCCCGGGCTCGGGCCGGACGAACGGGCCGCCACGGCCGCCGCGTTCGAGGCCGCCGGAGTGGAGGTGCTCGGCGTCGCCGGGTATGTGCAGGTGGCCGCGGACGGGGACGACGCGGCCGTCATCGAGGAGATCAGAACGCTGATCGACCTCGCGAAGGACCTCGGCGCGCCCTACGTCCGTGTCTTCCCCGGCGCGGCGGACGGACAGGAGGACGCCGACGCGGTCGCCGCGCGCAGGCTCGGCACCGCCGCCGAGTACGCCGCCGACCACGGCGTACGGATCCTGCTGGAGACCCATGACTCGCACCGCACCGGTGCGGACGCCATCCGGGTCCTCGGCCCGGTCGGGCACCGTAACGCCGGCGCGCTGTGGGACGTCATGCACACCTGGCTCGGCGGCGAGCAGCCGCAGGAGACCTACGCCGCGCTCTCGCCGTATCTCGGATATGTGCAGGTCAAGGACATCGCCTCGGCCCAGGACACGACCCCGCTCGCGCTGGGCGCGGGGGTGCTGCCGCTCGCCGAGTGCGTGGAGGTGCTGTCCCGGCACGGCTGGGACGGGTGGCTGTGCTGGGAGTACGAGAAGCGCTGGTACCCGGACGCCGAGCCGCTCGCGGGGCTGCTGGGGCGGGGGCGGGAGCATCTGTCCCGGCTGCTCAACGACTCCGCGTGACGGACGCGCGGCGGCGGGATATTGGCTGGCGGGCGCCTGGGGGCGCGGGTTAGCCTCCGCGCCGTGATGCAGCAGTCCCCGGCGCCCTCCGCCGTCCCCGTCCCGTCATGAGCCCGGTCTCCCGGGCCCTTCTCGACGTCCGTCCGCTGCGGACCTCCCCCGTCTACCGGCGGCTGCTGATCGGGCGCACGGTGTCCACGCTCGGTGGCTTCATGACCATGGTCACCGTCATGTACCAGGTGTGGGACATGACCCACAGCTCGCTGTGGAGCGGGGCGGTCGGTCTGGCGCAGGCGCTGCCGATGATCGGCGTCGGCCTGTTCGCGGGGGCCTGGGTGGACCGGGCGGACCGGCGCCGCGCCTATCTTCTGTCGACGGTCGGCTCCGCGGTCTGCTCCGTGCTGCTGGCCGTGCAGGGGTTCACCGGGCACGTTCCGGTGCCGGGGGTGCTGGCGCTGGTCGCGGCGCAGTCGGCGTTCGGCGCGCTCGGCGCCCCCGCGGCGGGGGTGTTCGTACCGCGGCTGCTGCCCAAGGACCAGGTGGCGGCCGGGCTCGCCCTGAACCAGGTCACCGGGCAGGCGATGATGCTGCTGGGCCCGGCCCTCGCGGGCCTGGTGCTCGGCTGGTGGGGCATCGGCGTCTGCTATCTGCTGGACGCCCTCAGCTTCGGCCTCGCCTTCTACGGCGCCTACGGGCTGCCCGCGCTGCCGCCCGAGGGCGGGTCGTCGCGTCCCGGAGTGCACGGGGTGCTGGACGGGCTGCGGTTTCTGACCGGGCACCGGGTGGTGCGCGGGGCACTGCTGACAGATCTCGCGGCGACCGTGCTGGCCATGCCGGTGAGTCTGTTCCCGCTGGTCAACGCCGAGCGTTTCGGGGGCGATCCGCACACCCTCGGGCTGTTCCTGTCGGCGCTCGCGGTGGGCGGGGTGGCGGCGACCGCCTTCTCCGGGCCGGTCACCCGGCTGGCCCGTCCCGGCCCGGTGATGCTGTGCGCGTCGGCGACCTGGGGCCTCGCCCTCGCCCTGTTCGGGCTGACGGCGAGTGCCTGGGCGGGGCTGGCGACGCTGGTGGTGGCCGGGGCGGCGGACTCGGTGGCCGTGCTCTCCCGCACGACGATCGTGCAGACCCGTACGCCGGACGCCCTGCTGGGGCGGGTGACGGCGGCGGAGACCATCGTCGGCCAGGCCGGCCCCCACCTCGGCAACCTGCGCGGCGGCGCGCTGGCCGGCTGGTCCTCGGGGGCGACCGCGCTGGTGGCGGGCGGCCTGATGTGCGTGGCGGCGGTGACAGCGGTGGGGGTGACCACGCCGGAGCTTCGGGGTGGGAGGGCGGTCCCTGATCCACGGCCTTCCCCTACGCCGTCCCCTGCCCCTACGCCGGCCCCTGCCCCCGAACCGTGATCCGCGCCCCCGCGTCCACGCACCACTCCAGCACCGACGGCCAGGAGCCGTAGCCCGCGTCCAGGTCGAGGTGGGCCGCGCCCGGTAGCAGGACGGGGTTCAGGCCCAGGGGGTCGCCGTAGGCCGTGCGGATGCCCTCGGGGAGGTAGGGGTCGTCGTCGCCCGCGAGCAGTGTGGTGGTGCCCGGGAGGGTGATCCCGTCGAGCGGCGGTGGGGCGAACTCCGCGACCTGTGGGTAGCGCGCCAGCACGGTCGCGGACGGCGGGGCCACCAGGAGCACTCGGTCGACGGCCTCCGTCCCCGGTAGTTTCCCGGCGGCCGCGTGGAGCCACAGGACGGCGGAGAGGCTGTGGGCTACGACGACCCGCTCGGCGCGGCCGGTGCCGAACCCGTCGAGGTGGTCGGCCAGTTCGGCCAGCCATCGGCCGAGGGAGGGGTCGTCGGGGTCGGGGAGCTGTGGGTATGTCACGTCGTGCCCCAGCCGGGCGAGCCCGTCGGCGAGCTGATGCTGCCAGTGGGCCGGGGGACGGTGGTTCTGCCAGCCGTGCAGGATGAGGAAGGCGCTCGGGGTCGTCGTCATGTTCCGATGATCGCCAGACCCGACCACGCAGGTCCAGTTAATCTTTTCTGGTGGATCCCTTAAGCCCGGCCTTCACCATCGATCTGCGCCGCCTCACCGTGCTGCGTGAACTCCAGCGGCGGGGCAGCGTCGCCCGGACCGCCGAGGCGCTGCATCTCACGCCGTCGGCGGTCTCCCAGCAACTCACCGCCCTCGCCCGTGACCTGGGCGTACCGCTCACGGAACGGGACGGCCGTGGCGTACGGCTCACCGGTCAGGCCCGGGTCCTGCTCGCGCACGCCGACGCCATCGCCGCCCAGTTGGAGCGGGCCCGCGCCGACCTCGCGGCGTACGGGGACGGCGGGCGGGGCACGGTGACCGTCGGCTGCTTCTCCAGCGCCATCCTGGGGCTGCTGCCGGCCGCGCTGCGGGCGTTGCGCGAACGGCTGCCGCAGGTGCGGGTGGACGTCGTGGAGGCCGAACCGCCGGACCTGTTCACCGCGTTGGACGCCGGGCAGGTGGACGTGGCGGTCGCGGTGGACTTCGCGGCCGCTCCCCCGCACACCGACCGCCGCTACACCCGCGAGGACCTGCTCACCGACGTCCTCGACGTCGCCCTGCCGCCCGGCCACCGGCTGGCGGAGCGGGACGCGGTGCCGTTGCGCGAGCTGGCCCTGGACACGTGGATCGTGGGGGCCGCGTCGAGCTGCTGCGGTGCGGTGACGCGTTCGGTGTGCGCGGCGGCGGGGTTCACGCCCGAGATCCGGCACGACGTCAACGACTGGGCGGCGCTGGCCGGGCTGGTCGAGGCGGGTCAGGGCGTCGCCCTGGTCCCCCGCCTGGTCCGCTCGCTCTACGCCCCCCGCGCCCTGGCCCTGCGCCCGGCCGAGGGCCCGCCCCCGTCCCGCAACGTCTTCGCCGCCGTCCGGACCGGGGCGGAGAACGACCCGGTGGTGACGGCGGTACGGGAGGAACTGCGGCGGGCGGCGGAGGGGGTGAGGGGTGACGGGGGGATGGGCTAACGGCTGACCGTCCGGGCCGGTGACCAGCCCTGGCGGAGGGCGGCCGACGGGTACGGTCCGGTGCCGTGGCTGCCGTCCGGCTCGGTGGCGGCGAGTGGCGGCGGTTCGGGGACTGCGGCTGGCCGCGGTGCGGATCGGTGAAGGCCGGTCGGGGTGAAAGCCCGAGGGCGAGAGGTCACCGCCAAGGCAGTCGCGGTCAGTGGCTGGCCGGAGCGGCCTCACCGGGCCAGTTCGGGTCGAGCCGACCGGACCGGACCCGCCACGTCGGGTCGGGTCGGACCAACCGGGTCAGGGTCGGACCCACCAGGCCGGGTTGGGGCGGGCCGGGCCGGGCCGGACCCACCCGGTCGAGGCGGACCCGCCAGGCCGGAGCGGACCCGCCAGGACAGGTCGGGTCGAGCCGGCCGGACCGGACCCGCCGCGTCGGGGCGGACCCACCGGGCCGGGGTCGGACCCGCCAGGCCGGGTTGGGGTGGGCCGGGTTGGGGTCGGACCCACCCGGTCGAGGCGGACCGCCAGGCCGGAGCGGACCCGCCAGGACAGGTCGGGTCGAGCCGGGGTCGGACCCGCCGGGTCGGGGTCGGACCCTCCGGGTGGGGCGGGCCCACCGGGCCGGGACGGGTCGGACCCGCCAGGCCGGGCCGGGGCGGACCCGCCAGGCCGGGCCGGGGCGGACCCACCGGGCCGAGTCGCACCCATCGCCGCCCGGATCAAGCGCCCACCACGCATCGAACCCTCACGCGCCGCCCTCACCCCGCCCCGCTCCACCTCACCCCCTAGACAACCGCCCCCGAATACCCCGCCACCCTCCGCTCCAGCCCCGCCCGGGCCCGCGGCCACTCCTCCGTCGTCAGGGAGAAGATCGCGGAGTCGCGCAGGTGGCCGGCCTCGCCCGGGGCCCAGGAGCGGGACCAGTTGCGGAGGATGCCCTCGAAGCGGGCGCCGACGCTTTCGATGGCCGCGCGGGAGCGGAGGTTGCGGGCGTCCGTCTTGAGGTCGACGCGGGAGACGCCCCACTCCTCGAAGGCGTGCCGGAACAGCAGCAGCTTGGCCTCGGCGTTCACCCCGGTGCCCTGGGCGGAGGGCGCGAGCCAGGTGAAGCCGACCTCGACGGCGTCCAGTCGGTCCTCGGAGAGCCAGCAGCGCGGCTCCCAGTACGAGGTGGCGCCGACCGCCCGTCCGGTGGCCGTACTGACCTGGGCGTACGGCGCGAGCCGCCCCGTGGACGCGCGGGCGAGCTGGGCGTCGATGTAGGCGTCCACCTCGTCGACCCTGGGCACCCAGGTGAACGCGTACGTGCCCCGGTCCTCCTCCGCCGCCACCGCCAGATCGGCCGCGTGCCGGTGCTCCAGCGGCTCCAGGCGGACGAGGCCGCCCTCCAGTACCGGGCCCCGCAGTGTGAAACTCACCCGACGATGTCCTTCCTCAGCAGCGCGAACGCCTCGTGGAAACCGGGGAAAGTCTTGCGGACGCATCCCGGGTCGTCGAACGAGATTCCCGGCACGCGCAGGCCCGTCACCGCGAAGGACATGACGATGCGATGGTCGCCGTAGGTCTTGATGTCCGTGCCCCTGGGGGTGCCGGGGCGGATCTCGATCCAGTCCGGGCCCGTCGCCACGTCGATGCCCAGGCGGCGGAGGTTCTCCGCGCAGGCGTCCAGGCGGTCGCACTCCTTCACGCGCGTGTTGGCCACGTCCTCGATGCGGACCGGTCCGGAGGCGAAGGGGGCGAGGGCGGCGAGGGTCGGCATGGTGTCGGAGATGTCGCGCATGGTGACGGTGAGGCCGCGGAGTTCGCCGGTGCCGGCGACCGTGGTGCCGTCCGCGCCGGTCTCCACCCGGGCGCCCATCCGCCGCAGCACCTCCACGAACCCCAGGTCGCCCTGGAGCGCGCCCCGGCCGAGCCCCGGCACGGTCACCTCACCGCCGGTCAGCGCGGCCGCCGCGAAGAAGTAGCTCGCCGTGGAGGCGTCGGGCTCGATCCCGTACGTGGTGGCCCGGTAGCCGCCCGGCGGGACGACGTAGGTGGTGCCCTCGCGGACCACCTCGACGCCGAACGCCCGCATCATCGCGACGGTGATCTCGACGTACGGCACCGAGACCAGGTCGGTGACGGTGATCCGCAGGCCGGTGCGGGTCAGCGGGCCGAGCAGCAGGAGCGCGGTGAGGTACTGGGACGACTGCCCGGCGTCCAGCACCACGTCCCCGCCCTCGACGCCCGCCGCGGCGACGGTCAGCGGATGGTGGCCCTCCGCCTCCTCGTGCCGCAGGTCCACGCCGAGGTCGCGCAGGGCGCGGGTGAGCGGGAGGAGGGGGCGGCGCCGCATCTGCGGGGAGGCGTCGAAGCGGAACGTGCCGTGGCCCGCGGCGGCCAGGGTGGGCAGGAAGCGGGCCGTGGTCGCGCCGTCCCGGCAGTACACGTCGGCCTCGGCGACCCCGGGGCCCTCCGGCCGTCCGTCGATCCGCCAGGCGTCCGGACCACGGCCGATCCGGTAGCCGAGCCGTTCCAGTCCCTCGGCGAAGCCCTCGGTGTCGTCGGAGCGCAGGGGGCGCCGGAGGGTCGTCACCCCGTCGGCGGCGGCCGCCAGGAACAGGGCACGGGCGGTGATGGACTTGGAACCGGGGATGTCGACGAGGGCCATGCCCCGCATGATCCCGCCCGGGCCGGACGGGACGCGGAGCTGTCCGGAAAGTGGACCCGAGGCCCCCTGTCCTCCGCCGCCTCGGCTAGGGGCTGGTGGCGGATGAATCCACGAGTCCCTGGATGCCGTCCAGTACGCAGGTGAGGCCGAAGGCGAGCGGGTCCTCGTCGGTGGGGGCGAAGGCTCCCTCCGCGACGGCGCGGGTGAGGGCGGGGAACCGGTCGGCGTGCCGGGCCAGTTGGCCGGCGGTGAGGCGGTCCCACTCGGCGTTTCCCTCCTCGGTGGTGTCGAGCGCCTCCTGGGTGAGGCTGCGGACCAGGCTCAGGACGAGGATGGCGGCGTCGTGACGCCGGCGCGCACTGAGCCCGGTCGGTTCGAGGGCGGCCAGGGCCGCGTCGAGCCAGGCCACCTGGTGCGGCCCCATGGCCTGTCGCCGCAGGCCCGTCGCGGTCAGGATCCAGGGGTGGGCGCGGTAGACGTCCCGGCAGGCGCGGGCCCACGCCTCCAGGCGGGGACGCCAGCCGTCGGGGGCCCGGTCGAGGTCGGGCGGATCGCTGAGCACCGTGTCGACCATCAGGTCGATGAGGTCGGGTTTGCCGGGGACGTAGCGGTAGAGGGCCATCGTGGTGAGGCCGAGCGACTCGGCGACCCGCTGCATGGAGAGGGCTTCCAGACCCTCGGCGTCGGCGATCTCGATACCGCGGCGGGCCACGTCGGCGGGCGTGAACTTCGGCTTCGGGCCCCGCCGCGGGCGGTCGTTCCCGACGCCCCAGAGCAGCGCGAGGGCCGCGCCCGGGTCCCGTTCGTTCTCCTTGTTCGCCGGCACGGACCGGCCTCCCTTCCCGTCTTGCCACCCCTCCAGCAACTGTGTATAACTTACACAGTAATTAACCGTGTAGCACGTACACAGTTTCTCTCGCCGCCTCTGGAGGGCCCCATGTTCGCTGCCGTCATCACCGCCGCCCGGGGCGTCGACGAGCAGGACTTCGTACGGATCGGCGGGCTGGAGCAGTGGATCTCCGTGCGCGGCGAGGACCGCGCCAACCCGGTCATGGTGGAACTGCACGGCGGTCCGGGCTCGTCCAACGCGATCCTGGCCGGCGTCTCCCGCTCCTGGGAGCGGCACGTCACCCTGGTGCGCTGGGACATGCGCGGCACCGGGAAGACCCTGCGCCGCTCCGGCGCCGACGGGCAGGGGGAGCTGTCGTTCGACCGGCTGGTGCGGGACGCCGTGGAGGTGGTGGAGCACATACGGGAACGTCTCGGCGTACGGCGGGTCGTGCTGCTGGGCTGCTCCTTCGGCAGTGCCATAGCCATGCGGGTCGCGCGCAGCCGTCCGGACCTGGTCGGCGCGTACATCGGAACCGACCAGAAGATCTTCGACGGCGGCCGGGACACCTCCGACCACTTCGCCGCGCTGGACCGTCTGGAGCGGGCGGGGAAGAAGAAGGAAGCCGCCGCCGTCCGGGAGATGGGGCCGGACCAACGGGCCTGGAGCGCCGAGCAGTTCAGCCACTTCAGCCGCTTCGCCTCGGCCACCGATCCGCACACCTTCGCCGCGATGAAGTCCGTGGTGATGAAGTCGCTGTGGTACTCGCCGCTGCACTCGCTGCGCGAGATCGTCACGTTCTTCAGGAGCTTCATGGTCTCCGCCGCCGTGCTGCCGGGCACCGCGCGCCTGGACGACTGGGCGGACGGCACCCGGTTCGACGTCCCGTTCTTCGTCGTGCAGGGCGCGTGCGATCTGGTGAACACCCCTGCCAGGGCCCGCGCGTTCTTCGACGACGTCCGGGCGCCGGTCAAGGAGTTCACCCTGATCGAGGACACGGGCCACTTCGCCGTCTACCGGCGGCCCGATCTCTTCCTCGACCTGCTGCTGACCCGCGTGCTGCCCACGCTGCCGGACGCGCCTCGGCGGTGACTCAGCCGGAGGAGGACGGCGTCCCCGCCTCCGAGAGTTCGCCGGTCCGGGCCGGTGACGGACTCCCGGACGCCGTCCGCCTGCGGCCCGGCAGCGTCACGGACGTGAGCGCCACCCCCGCCACCAGCAGCACCGCCGCGCACCAGCGCAGGCCCGTCACCGGTTCGCCGAGGAGGACGGCGGCCGAGGTCATGCCGAAGACCGGGACCAGGAGGGAGAAGGGGGCGACCGTGGAGGCGGGGTGGCGGCGCAGCAGCCAGCCCCAGGCGCCGAAGCCGAACACCGTGGTGACCCAGGCGACGTAGACGACCATGCCCGCGCCCTGCCAGTCCAGCGCCCGCAGCGCGGCCAGGTCGCGTTCGGGGCCCTCCGTCAGCAGGGAGAGCGCGAGGAGCGGCAGCACCGGGACCGTGCTCACCCAGACCATGAAGTTCAGGGCGTCCGGGGGCGCCGCCTTGCGGGTGAGGACGTTGGAGACGCCCCAGCAGGCCGCCGCCGCGACGACCAGCGCGAACGCGCCGAGCGGGCCCGAGGAGCCCTCGTCCACGGCCGCCACCGCGATCCCGGCGAGGGCGACGCCCATGCCCAACAGCCTGACCCGGGTGGGGCGTTCGCCCAGCACCGCGAAGGCGACGGCCGCCGTGAACACCGACTGGATCTGGAGGACCAGGGAGGACAGCCCGGCCGGCATCCCGGCGTCCATCCCGACGAACAGCAGCCCGAACTTCGCCACGCCCAGCACCAGCCCCACGGCCACGATCCACTTCCACGCCACCTTCGGGCGGCCCACGAGGAACACCGCGGGCAGGGCGGCCACCAGGAAGCGCAGGGCGGAGAAGAGCAGCGGCGGGAAGTGGTCGAGGCCGATCTCGATGACGGTGAAGTTGACGCCCCAGACGGCGGCGACACAGACGGCGAGGGCGAGGTGGGCGGGTCTCATGCGTCGAGGATCACGCGCCGGGACCGTGAAGCACCAGCGATGATTACTGCACGGTCGGGTGTAGCGATGCTGAACGAAGGTGGGTCCCGTGCTCGATCTCCAGCGGCTGCGCGCCCTGCACGCCGTCTCCGTCCACGGCACGGTCGGGGCGGCCGCCGCCGCGCTCGGCTACACGCCGTCCGCCGTCTCCCAGCAGATCGCCAAGCTGGAGCGGGAGACCAGGACGGTCCTGCTCGAACGCGAGGGACGCGGGGTGCGGCTCACCGCGGAGGCGCTCCAACTGGTCGACACGGCGGAGCAGTTGCTGTCGCTCGTGGAGCGGGCGGAGACCGCCCTCGAGGAGCGGCGCGGGGTGCCGGCGGGCCGGCTGACGGTGGCCGCGTTCGCGTCGGCGGCGCGGGGTCTGATGCCGGCCGTCCTCGCCGACCTCGCCCGGCGGCATCCGGGCCTCGACGCCCGTCTGACGGAGGTCGACCCGCATCTGTCGGTCGGACTGGTCGCCCGGGGCGCGCTGGACCTGGCCGTGGCGCACGACTGGGACATCGCGCCGCTGCCGGTGCCGCCGGGCGTCGAGCAGGCGGTCATCGGGGACGACCCGTGCACCCTGCTGGTCCCCGAGGCGCACGCCTTCGCCGGGCGGACGTCCGTACGGCGGGAGGAGCTGGGCGGCGAGCGGTGGGTGTGCCAGCCCCCGGGGCGGGTCTGCCACGACTGGCTGGTACGGACCCTGCGTACGGCCGGGCACGAGCCGGACATCGTCCACCAGGCCGACGAGAACCCCACCCTGGTCGCCCTGGTCGCCGCCGGCCTGGGCATCGGCCTCATCCCCCGCCTGGGCCGCGGCCCCCTCCCCGCGGGGGTCGTGGAGGTCCCCCTCGACCCGGCCCCGGTCCGCCGCCTGTACGCCTTGTGGCGCACGGGCGCGGCGGGCCGTCCGTCGATCACGGAGACAGTACGGGTGCTGCGGGAACAGTGGCCGAGAGTGACGGCCGCCGCTCCCTGACACCTCGCCGGTCCCCGAGCGGATCCTCCTGGCCGGTCCCCGAGCCGATTCCCCGAGCCGGTCCCCCGAGAAGGGCACCCCACCCGCCTCACCGGTCACCCCCGTCACCACCTTCCGGGAATCCGCCCGGACCGGGAACCCGGTCCCCGTCCCGCTCGTCCAACCCGCGAGCTGTCGGAACGAGTCACCGCGGTGCGGTGTCGGCCCTCGCTGCTGGCTGCGATCGCTGACCCACCCTCTCCGCCGCACCGCGCCCGGCGGCCCCCGCCGCCATCGGCGCGCCCCCCTCCCTGCGCCGGTGGCGGCCCCGCCCATGCCCCCTACGGCGTCGAGGGCGGGTCCCACCCGTACCCCGACCGCAGCCCCGCCAATACCCCGATGCCGCCCCCGCACCGGGTACCGTGCGCCACCGGACCCCCTCCGGAAGGAGCCCGCACGTGCCCCCACACCGCGCCGCCCTCCCCCGACGCGCCGTCCTCGCCGCCACCGCCGGGGTCACCGCGGCCCTCGCCGTCGGCGGAGCGGCCCGCGCGGACGACCGCCGCGCACGCGCCCTCCTCACCGCCATGACCCTGGAGGAGAAGGTCGGGCAGGTCTTCGTCGCCCGGGTCTACGGGCACTCCGCGACCGCCCCCGACCAGACCGACGTCGACGCCAACCTCGCGGAGATGGGCGTGCGGACGGCCGCCGAGCTGGTCGCCCGGTACCGGGTCGGCGGGATCATCTACTTCACCTGGGCGCACAACACCCGTGACCCGCGCCAGATCGCCGAGCTGTCCGACGGCATCCAGCGGGCCTCCCTGGCGCTGCCGCGCGGGCTGCCGGTGCTGATCTCCACCGACCAGGAGCACGGCATCGTCTGCCGGGTGGGCGCGCCCGCGACGCTCTTCCCCGGTGCCATGGCCCTCGGCGCCGGCGGTTCGCGGGCGGACGCGCGGCAGCTCGGCCGGATCGCCGGGCGGGAGCTGCGCGCCATGGGCGTCCGGCAGAACTACTCCCCCGTGGCCGACGTCAACGTGAACCCGGCCAACCCGGTGATCGGCGTGCGCTCGTTCGGCGCCGACCCGGCGGCCGCCGCGCGCCTGGCCGCCGCCGAGGTGCGCGGCTACCAGGCGTCCGGGGTGGCGGCGACCGCCAAGCACTTCCCCGGGCACGGCGACACCGCCGTGGACAGCCACACCGGCTTCCCGGTCATCACCCACAGCCGGGCGGAGTGGGAGCGGCTGGACGCCGTCCCGTTCCGGGAGGCGATCGCGGCCGGGGTCGACTCCGTCATGACCGGGCATCTGCTGTTCCCGTCCCTCGACCCCTCCGGCGACCCGGCCACCCTCTCCCGCCCGATCGTCACCGGCGTGCTGCGCGAACAGCTCGGCTACGACGGGGTGGTGGTCACCGACGCCCTCGGCATGGCGGGCGTGCGCACCAAGTACGGCGACGAGCGGGTGCCGGTGCTCGCGCTGAAGGCGGGCGTGGACCAGCTCCTCGACCCGCCGGACCTCGCCGTCGCCTGGAACGCCGTCCTGGACGCCGTACGGGACGGGGAACTCGCCGAGGAGCGGCTCGACTCGGCGGTGCTGCGGATCCTGCGGCTCAAGGAGCGGCTCGGGCTGCTCGACGAGCCGTACACCGATCCCGCCGCCGTTGCCCGAGTGGTGGGCCGGCGTACGCATCGGGCGGCGGCCGACCGGATCGCCGAGGCGACCACGACTGTGCTGGTCAATAAGGGTCCGACGCTGCCGCTCGCGCCGCGCACCCACCGCCGTCTGCTGGTCGTCGGCGCCGATCCGGCCTCCCCCTCCGGCACCACGGGCCCGCCCACCACCGTGCTCGCGGACGCCTTCACCGGGCTGGGGTTCACGGCGACCGCCCTGTCCACCGGCACCGCCCCGACGGCCGAGGCGGTCGAGCGGGCGGTGAGAGCCGCGTCCGGCGCCGACGCGGTGGTCGTGGCGACGTACAACGTCACCGCGGACAGCCCGCAGCGCACGCTGGTGGAGCAACTCGTCGCGACGGGGCGGCCGGTGGTCGCGGTCGCGGTGCGCAATCCGTACGACGTGGCCCAACTGCCCGGCGTGCACGCCTTCCTGGCGGCGTACTCCTGGACCGACGTCGAACTCCGCGCCGCCGCACGGGTGATCGCGGGGACGGCGGCGCCGCGCGGACGGCTGCCGGTGCCGGTGCGGCGGGCCGACGACCCGGAGCAGGTGCTGTACCCGGTCGGGCACGGGCTGACGTATCCGGGATACGCCGCCCGCTGACCGCGATCCCCGCACCGCGCGCAAAGCGGCCCGCCCGGCTGGCGTGCCCCGCTCCCCGGGGTCACGCTGGTCGGGGGCTCGGTGCGGTGGGGGAACGGAATGCGCTGCGGACGATCGTCGTCGGGGGTCACGGGGACGGCGCTGTGCGCGCTGCTGCTGCTCCTGGCCGGGTGCCAGGCTCCCGCCGGCTCCGCCCCGGACACCGCCACGACCCCCGCGGGTTCCGGTTTCGGGGCGGTGTTCCTCGGGGCCGGTGAGTGCAGTTCGTTCGGGACGACCCGGTACACCGAGGTGCCCTGCGACGGGGAGCGGGCGGCGGCCCGGGTCGTGGCCCGGCACGACGGGGCGTCCGGGACGGGGCCGCCGTGCCCGCCGACCACCGACTTCGTGCTCCACATCGGCGAACAGACCGCCCCGGCGAGGGCGGTGCGCGAGGGCTACGCCTGTATGCGCAACCTCCAGCCCCCGCACCCCGGCGACCCGGGCGAGGGCGGCGGACCGCGCACCACGGTCGGCGACTGTGTCTACGACGTGGGCGGCGGGCAGGTGCGCGAGACCGCGTGCGACGGGTCCGGGGCGCACCGGCCGCAGTACGAAGTGGTGCGGGCCGTGGCCGCGCGGGCGAAGTGCCCGGCGTCCACGGCCCTCTACGTCCAGCTCGGCGGCGCGGCTCCGGTGGGATGCGCGCGGCCGGTCTGACCGTCCCTCAGCACGGTGTCACGGGCGCAGCGCGGGCTCGCGCTCCACGTCCCGGACGTCCAGCTTCGCGTCGAACCGCGCCAGCGGCTTCGCCTGCGCGACGGCGGTGGCGGAGACGCCGGCCCACTCCAGGATGCGGGCGGTGGCCAGCTCCTTCTGGTCGGCGACCAGTCCGGCGACGTTCGCGCCGTGGTTCATGCCGGGTGCCGTGAAGACGTAGGAGTCCTTGGCGCCCTTGCCGAGCCGGAAGGGTTCGGCGCCCCACGGGTCGTTCTGGCCGTAGACGAAGAGCATGTGCCGGGCGTTGTGCTTCACCCAGGTGTCGACGTCGCGCATCGCGCCGCGCTGGAACTTCATGGAGATGTCGCGGGGGACGAAGTTGCGCGGCGGCTGGTAGCCGTAGCGGACGTACTTCTTCTCGATGTGCGGGAAGTGGATGGTGGGGGCGCCCAGTTGGGTGCCGGCCTGGTAGTAGTACGGCGTGTACGGGGCCAGGCCCTGGTCGGTGTAGAAGGAGAACCCGGAGATCGTGTCGATGGAGGTCCAGATCTCGTCGTCGGTCGCGTTCTTGGCGTCCGCCGGGATCGTGCCGCAGTCGGAGAGCAGGCTGTACTGCCAGAAGCCCCAGACGTAGTCGAGGACGACGGCCTCGTAGGCGCGGTCCAGGCTGCCGATGGTGTCGAAGGTGTAGCCCTCCGCGGCCGCGTAGTCGGCGTACTTCTTCTCCAGCGGCTCCCGGCGCACCAGCGCCTCGCGCTGTACGGCGTTCAGCCGGTCGCGGCACTCCTTGGTGCCGACGCTGCGGAAGAAGCGGTCGTAGGCCGAATCCTCGTCGTTCACCACGTCGTTGGGGGCGACGTACGCGACGACGCCGTCCATGTCCTTGGGGTAGAAACGCTCGTAGTAGGTGGCCGTCATGCCGCCCTTGGAGCCGCCGGTGGAGATCCAGTTCTTGTCGTAGATCTTCTTCAGGGCCGTGAAGATGCGGTGCTGGTCGCTGGCGGCCTGCCAGATGTCGAGCTTGGACCAGTCGGCCGGTTCGGGCCGCGACGGGGTGAAGTAGCGGTACTCCATGGAGACCTGGTTGCCGTCCACGATCTGGGTGGGTTCACGGCGGCCGGGGTTGGTGGAGACGCTGTAGCCGCCGGTGTAGAACACCGTGGGGCGGCTGACGTCCTTGTGCAGCACGGTGATCCGCTGCTGGAACGTGCCCTTGGACGGGTGCCGGTGGTCGACCGGCTGGGTGAAGTTCAGGACGAAGAAGCGGTAACCGGTGTACGGCTTCTCCTGGATCAGGCTCACGCCCGGTATCGCGAGCAGCCGGTCCTTGATGTCGGCCTCCGGCATGGGGGAGGCGGTCGCCGCCCCCGCCGTGCTCAGTGTGCCTATGAGCACCGTGAGCGCGAGCAGCCATCTGAGCGCCTTGCGCATGCGCGTGCACCCTTCCCCTGTGGAAATATGTGGAACATATGTGCGCCGGAAGCTATCGGAGCAACACCCGTCACACCAGAGGGGGTTGAGTCAACGGCGTGGCGCGGGGCCCGCCGGGCGGGTGGTCAGCAGAGGATCCATCCCGAACTGCCCGAATCGCGCCCGACCCAGCCCTTCACCCACACACAGCGGCGGCCGGCGTAGATCTGCACGGACGGTGAACTCGCCGTGTGCCTGCGCCCCTTCTTGACCGCAACATGCCCGCGCGCCTGCACACTCACGGTGATCCTGCGCTGTCCGCCGGGGTGCTTGGCGACGGTGCGGGCGCAGACCCGGCCGCCGGTCTTGTAGACCTGCACGGAACCGTTGCGGAAGGAGACCGTCCGGACCTTGCGCATGCCGTCGCAGGACCCGGGCGCGGCCTGGGCGGTGCCCGGCGCCAGGAGACCGAGCAGGACGGCGACGACCAGCGCGACGGGCAGCGCCGCCGCCCACCGCCGTAGCGCACCTGTCACCACGGGCCCCGCCCCTCCCCGTACCCCCGACGCGCACCGTCGGTTCACAGTCATTCGCCGTACTGATGTACGGACGCACGACGTATGTCCGATGGTTGCGCGGTCGTCACCGATCGGGTGATTGCGCGCCCGTCGGCGGCCGGGGGCGGCGGCTCGTCAGCGGGCCGCCCCGACGGGCTCCTCCGGCTCGCCCGCGCCGATGAAGGTGCGCCACAGACGGGCGTAGCGGCCGTCGAGGGCGAGGAGTTCGTCGTGGGTGCCGTCCTCGGCGACCCGGCCGTGGTCCATGACGACCACCCGGTCCGCGCGGGCCGCCGTGGTCAGCCGGTGCGCGACCACCAGGGTCGTACGGCGCCCCGCGAGCCGGTCGGTGGCCTGGTTGACCTGTGCCTCGGTGGCCAGGTCCAGGGCCGCCGTCGCCTCGTCGAGGAGCAGCACGTCGGGGTCGACCAGTTCGGCGCGGGCCAGCGCGATGAGCTGGCGCTGCCCGGCCGAGAGGTTGCGGCCGCGCTCGGCGACCTCGTGCAGATAGCCGCCGTCCAGCGTGGCGATCATCTCGTGGGCGCCGACCGCCCGTGCCGCCGCCTCCACCTCGGCGTCGGTGGCCTCCGGGCGGCCGTAGGCGATCGCGTCGCGCACGGTGCCCGGGAAGAGGTACGCCTCCTGCGGGACCACGCCCAGCCGGTGCCGGTACGAGGTGAGGTCCAGGGCGCGCAGATCGGTGCCGTCGACGGTGACCCGGCCCTCGGTGGGGTCGTAGAACCGGGCGACCAGCTTGACCAGGGTCGACTTGCCGGCGCCGGTCTCGCCGACGAACGCGACCGTCTGGCCGGCGGGGACGCGCAGGGTGACACCGCCGAGGGCCTCCTCGGGAGCGTGGGCCTTTTCGGCACCGGGGGCGTCCTCGGCGCCGTAGGCGAACCGGACGTCCTCGAAGGCGATCTCGCCGCGCAGCGAGAGCACTTCCAGCGGCCGGTCGGCGCTCCGGGTGGAGGTCGGCTCCCGCAGCAGTTCCTGGATGCGGCCCAGCGAGACGGTCGCCTGCTGGTAGCCGTCGAAGACCTGGGAGAGCTGCTGCACGGGCGCGAAGAACAGGTCGATGTAGAGCAGGTACGCCACCAGCGCGCCGGTGGTCAGCGTGGCCGCGTCCACCCGGCCCGCGCCCGCGATCAGCACGGCGGCCGCCGCCACCGACGACAGGAACTGGACGAACGGGAAGTAGACCGAGATCAGCCACTGGCCGCGGATCCGCGCCCGGCGGTAACTGTCGCTGCGCTCCGCGAACCGCGCCCCGCCGTCCCGCTCCCGGCGGAACGCCTGCACGATCCGCAGCCCGGCCACCGACTCCTGGAGGTCGGCGTTGACCACCGACACCCGCTCGCGGGCCAGCTCGTACGCCTTCACGCTGGCCCGGCGGAAGAAGTAGGTGGCGACGATCAGCGGCGGCAGCGTCGCGAAGACGACGAGGGCCAGCTCGACGTCGATCACCAGCAGGGCGACCATGATCCCGAAGAAGGTGACGACCGAGACGAACGCGGTGACCAGGCCGGTCTGGAGGAACGTCGACAGCGCGTCCACGTCCGTCGTCATCCGCGTCATGATCCGGCCGGTCAGCTCGCGCTCGTAGTAGTCGAGGCCGAGCCGCTGGAGCTGGGCGAAGATCTTCAGCCGCAGCGCGTAGAGGATCCGTTCGCCGGTGCGGCCGGTCATCCGGGTCTCACCGGTCTGCGCCGCCCACTGCACCACCACCGTGAGCAGGCCGAGCAGCGAGGCCGCCCAGACGGCGCCCAGGGCGGCCTGGGTGACGCCCTGGTCGATGCCGTGCCGGATCAGCACCGGCAGGAAGAGTCCCGACCCGGCGTCCACGGCGACCAGGCCCAGGCTGATCAGCAGCGGCGGGCCGAAGCCCCGCAGCAGCCGGCGCAGACCGTAGGAGTCCTCGGGGGTGACGGCGCGGGCCTCGTCGACTTCCGGGACGTCGGTCGCGGGCGGCAGCGCCTCGACCTCGGCGAGCAGCTCCGGGGTGGCCGGCATGCCGTCCTTCGCGGCGTCCCGGGGCGTCCGCTCCCCCGCCCACAGCCGGGGCGTGATGCCGCGCTCGGCGTCGAACTCGGCGTCCAGCTCCTCCCGTACGGTCGTGTCGTCGGCGGCCGTCGCGGGGCGGGTGTGGCCGGGTGAGACGCCGCCCAGCTCGTCGGGGTCGGTGAGCAGCCTGCGGTACAGCGCCGAGCGCTCCTGGAGCTCCTCGTGGGTGCCGAGGTCGGCGAGCCGGCCCGCGTCGAGGACGGCGATCCGGTCGGCGAGGTTGAGGGTGGAGCGGCGGTGGGCGATGAGGAGGGTGGTGCGGCCGCGCATGACCTGGCGGAGCGCCTCGTGGATCTCGTGCTCGACGGCGGCGTCCACGGCGGAGGTCGCGTCGTCCAGGACCAGCAGCCGGGGGTCGGTGAGGATCGCGCGGGCCAGGGCGACGCGCTGGCGCTGGCCGCCGGACAGGGTCAGGCCGTGCTCGCCGACCTTGGTGTCGTACCCGGCGGGCAGCTCGGCGATGAACCGGTCGGCCTGGGCGGCGCGGGCGGCGGCCTCGATCTGGGCGTCGGTGGCGTCGGGACGGCCGTAGGCGATGTTGGCGCGGACCGTGTCGGAGAAGAGGAAGGAGTCCTCGGGGACCAGGCCGATCGCGGCGCGCAGCGAGTCGAGGGTGAGGTCGCGGACGTCGTGGCCGCCGACCAGGACGGCGCCGCGGCCGACGTCGTAGAAGCGGGGCAGCAGCAGGGAGACGGTGGACTTGCCGGAGCCGGAGGAGCCGACGACCGCGAGGGTCTCGCCGGGGCGGATCTCGAAGCTGAGGCCGTCGAGGACGGGGCGGTCGCTGTCGTAGCCGAAGGAGACGTCGTCGAACTCGACGGAGGCGGGCGCGTCGGCCGGCAGCTCGCGGGTGCCGTCGGTCATCGACGGTTCGGTGTCGATCAGCTCCAGGACGCGTTCGGTGCCGGCGCGGGCCTGCTGGCCGACGGTGAGGACCACGGCCAGCATCCGGACCGGGCCGACGAGCTGGGCGAGGTAGGTGGAGAACGCGACGAACGTGCCGAGGGTGATGTGCCCGCGGACGGCCAGCCAGCCGCCCAGCGCCAGCATCGCGACCTGGCCGAGGGCGGGGACGGCCTGGAGGGCGGGGGTGTAGCGGGCGTTCAGCCGGATCGTGCGCAGCCGCCCGGCGAAGAGCCGGCGGCCGACGTCCCGGAGCTTGCCGGCCTCCTGCTCCTCCTGCCCGAAGCCCTTCACCACGCGCACGCCGGTCACGGACCCGTCGACCACGCCCGCGACGGCGGCCGCCTGCGCCTGCGCGTACCAGGTGGCGGGGTGCAGTCTGCGGCGGCTGCGGCGGGCGATCCACCACAGGGCGGGGGCGACGGCGAGCGCGACCAGGGTGAGCGGCACGGACAGCCAGGCCATCACGACCAGGGAGATCACGAACAGGGCGAGGTTCCCGATGGTCATCGGGAGCATGAAGAGCAGCCCCTGGATGAGCTGGAGGTCACTGGTCGCCCGCCCGACGACCTGCCCGGTGGACAGCTCGTCCTGCCGCCGCCCGTCGAGCCGGGTGATCGTCCCGTACATCTCGGTCCGCAGATCGTGCTGCACCCCGAGCGCGAGCCGCCCGCCGTAGTACCGGCGCACATAGGTGAACCCGTACACGAACACGGCCGCCCCGATCAGGGCCCCGGCCCAGGGCGCCATGTCCCTGGTGTGCTCCCCGACCACATCATCGATGATCACCTTGGTGACCAGCGGCACCAGCGCCATGACGGCCATCCCGGCGAGCGAGGACCCCAGCGCGAGCACGACGTCCTTGGGATACCGCCACGCATACCCCGCAAGCCGCCGAGCCCACCCCTGACCCCGTCCACCACTCACGCCCACGCCTCCACGTCATCCTGATCTACCGCAAGGCACCAACGCGGCGGGGAGGGGATTTCATCCCGCGTTCACAAATGACGGGGGCGGCGGGGCCACGATCCACGTCGGCGGCGTTCCTCGTCAGGACGCCGCCAGGTCCTTGTGGATGGTCTTCGAGACCGTCTGGATCGTCGTGATGCCGTAGTCCATCGTGCTGTTGCCGTGGGTGAGGACCGTGATCGTGTAGTCGTGGGCGGTGCTCTTGAAGGTGCCGACGCTGTGGACGCGCCAGCCGTGGGTGGCGCGGGAGAGCCAGCCGTTCTTGACGTGCCAGGAGACGCCGGCGGGGCGGCCGTAGGGGGTGCCCCAGCGCTGGGTGGAGACGACCTTGGCCATCAGGGTGCGGATGTAGGTGCGTGAGGCGTCGGTGAGGACCGTGTTCTTCGCGGTGATCAGCTTGAGCAGCTTCTGCTCGTCGGTCACGGTGATCTGGGTCAGGCCCCAGTAGTTGTTCGCGCCCGGCTTGGTCTGGGTCATCTTCGCGGCCGTGAGGAAGCCCTTGATCTTCGTCATGCCGAGCTGCTTCCACAGGGTGGAGGTGGAGGCGTTGTCCGACTTGGTGATCATGGCGGTGGCGAGCGTCTTCTCGCGGCTGGTCAGCGCGCGGTTCGTCTTCTGCGCGTCCCACAGCAGTGCGCCGAGGACGGTGACCTTGACCACGCTCGCCGAGTCGTAGGCGGTGGAGGCGCGCAGGGTGCAGGTGGTGTTCGTCGTGCGGTCGTAGAGGCCGACCGCGACCGTGCCCTTGCGGTTGGCCAGGGCGGCGGTGATGTCCTTCTTCAGCTTGGTGGCCAGGGCCGCCTTGCTCGACGTACAGGTGACCGTGGGTGTGGCCGCCGAGGCGGGCGCGGCGGTGGCCACGCCGGTGATGAGGACGCCGGTGCCGAGAGCGGTGGCGACCAGTCCTCTTCTGCGTCGTGAAGTCCGGTGAGTCATGCCAAGGTGACGCACCAGTTCGTGGGAATGGTTGTACGAAAATTCCGTGCGCGTCGTCACGCGCCGACGCCCGCGGCCGGCTCCGCGACCGACTCGCGTGGACAACGCACGGATTGCCGTTTCCCGTCATCCAATAGTCATGTTCGAGCCATGGACGCGTCCGCATGTTCATGCCACTCTCGCGTTGCCGCCTCCCTTCAACCCGCGTAGATGGGACCCCCACATGTCGGCGACAACACGCATGCGACGATGCCGGCCGGTGGCGCTCGCCACCGCCGCCCTCCTCATCGGCCTCGCCGCCCCCGCGCTCACCGCGACCCCCGCCGCGGCGACCACCACCGCCTACGACTCGACGTACTACAAGAACGCGGTCGGAAAGACCGGCACCAGCCTCAAGTCGTCCCTCCACACGATCATCAGCACCCAGACGAAGATCTCGTACTCCGCCGTCTGGAACGCCCTCAAGGCCACCGACCAGGACCCGAACAACAGCGGCAACGTGATCCTGCTGTACAGCGGTGTCTCCCGCAGCAAGTCCCTCAACGGCGGTGACGTCGGCGACTGGAACCGCGAGCACACCTGGGCCAAGTCGCACGGCGACTTCGGCGAGGCGACCGGCCCCGGCACCGATCTGCACCACCTCCGCCCCGCCGACGTCCAGGTCAACAGCATCCGCGGCAACCTGGACTTCGACAACGGCGGCAGCTCCGTCACCAACGGCGGCGGCAGCAAGGTCGACTCGGACTCGTTCGAGCCCCGCGACGCCGACAAGGGCGACGTGGCGCGCATGATCCTCTACATGGCCGTCCGCTACGACGGCGGCGACGGGTTCGCCGACCTGGAGCCCAACGAGAAGGTCAACAACGGCAGCAATCCGTACATCGGCAAGCTCTCGGTCCTCAAGGCATGGAACGAGCAGGACCCGCCGAGCGCCTTCGAGGAACGCCGCAACCAGGTCATCTACGACACCTACCAGCACAACCGCAACCCGTTCATCGACCACCCGGAGTGGGTCGAGGCGATCTGGTGACCCGCCCCCTACGAAAGATGCGTCGGCGCGAACATCCGTAGCACCGCCGGGAGTACGACCACCGAAGGGCCCGGGGTCGACAGGGCCTTCGTCAGGTCCGCCTCCAGGTTCTCCGGGGTGGTCCGCACCGCCGGGACGCCGAAGGACTCCGACAGGGTCGTGAAGTCGGGGCGGGTGAGGTCGGTCGCCGTGGCCTCGCCGTAGGCGTCCGTCATGTACTCGCGGAGGATGCCGTAGCCGCCGTCGTCGACGATGAGCCAGGTGACGTCCAGGCCGTGCTGCCTGGCCGTCGCCAGCTCCGCGACCGAGTACAGGGCGCCGCCGTCGCCCGACACCGCGAGCACCGGGCGGGTCGGGTCGGCGACCGCCGCGCCGAGCGCCGCCGGGAAGGCGTAGCCGAGGCCGCCCGCGCCCTGCGCCGAGTGCATGTGGTTGGGGCCCTTCGCGTCGAACGCCGACCAGGCCCAGTACGCGAGGATCGTCATGTCCCAGAAGGACGGGGAGTCGGCCGGAAGTGCTGTGCGTACGGACGCCAACACCTCTTGTTCCAGGGTGAGTTCCTGGGCCGCGATGCGCTCGGCGACCAGGGCGAGCAGGTCGCGCACGCGGTCCGGCGCCGACTCGTCCTCCCGCTCCTCCACCGTCTCCAGGAGCGCCTGGAGGGCGAGGCGGGCGTCGGCGTGGATGCCGAGGGCGGGGTGGTTCGACTCCAGTTTGCCGAGGTCCGCCTCGATCTGGACGATCCGGCCCCGGGGCCTGAACGTGTGGTAGTTGGAGGAGAGTTCACCGAGCCCGGAGCCGACGACGAGCAGGACGTCCGCGTCCTCCAGGAACTCCGTGGTGTGCCGGTCCTCCATCCAGGACTGGAGCGAGAGCGGATGCGTCCAGGGGAACGCCCCCTTGCCGCCGGGGGTGGTGACCACCGGCGCCTTCAACACCTCGGCCAGGCGCCGCAGTTTGCCCGAGGCGTCCGACCGTACGACCCCGCCGCCCGCGATGATCGCCGGGCGGGCCGCGTGGGAGAGCAAGTGGGCCGCCACGGCGGTCAGTTCGGGGCGCGGCGGGAGTTCGTCGGGGAAGGCGTCGCCGCCGGTCACGACCGGGATCGACGTCGGCGCCGCCAGCACGTCCTGCGGGATCTCCACCCACACCGGGCCGTGCGGCACGGTCAGCGCGGACTTCCAGGCCGCCTCGATCGCGGACGGGATCTGCGACTGGGCGCGGACCGTGTGGACGGACTTGACCACGCCCCGGAACGAGGCCGCCTGGTCCGGGAGTTCGTGCAGATAGCCGCGCCGGCCGCCGCCCAGCCCGGCCGTCGGGACCTGGCTGCCGATCGCGAGCACCGGGGCGCTCGCGGCGGCCGCCTCCTGGAGCGCGGCCAGCGAGGTCAGCGCGCCCGGTCCCGTCGACAGCAGCAGCGGGGCCGCCTCGCCGGTGATCCGGCCGTACCCGTCCGCCGCGAACGCCGCGTTGTTCTCCACCCGGAGGCCGATGTACCGCAGGGTGGAGCGGCGCAGCGCGTCGAACACACCGAGCGCGTGCTGCCCGGGCAGGCCGAAGACGGTGGTGGCGCCGAGGCCGGCCAGGGTCTCCACGACCAGGTCTCCGCCCGTACGGCCGGGGGGCGGGCTGAGCGCGGCCTCCGTCTGGGCGGCCGTCGGGCGCAGTACCAGATCGTGGTCGTGGGTCACTTCGCGCGGGCCTCGGCAATCTGGCGGGACATGATGGTGGTCAGCTCGTACGCCGTGTGGGACGCGGCCACCGAGGTGATCTCGGCGTGATCGTACGCCGGGGCCACCTCGACGACATCGGCCGAGACCAGGTTGCAGGAGGCCAGACCGCGCAGGATCTCCAGGAGTTCGCGGGAGGTCATGCCGCCCGCCTCCGGGGTGCCGGTGCCGGGCGCGTGCGCCGGGTCCAGGCAGTCGATGTCGATGGAGATGTACAGCGGCCGGTCCCCGATGCGCCGGCGGAGCTGGTCGGCGACCTCGTCGGCGCCGCGGCGGTAGATGTCCGCCGAGGTGACGATGCCGAAGCCCATCTTCTCGTCGTCGGTGAGGTCCTGCTTGCCGTAGAGCGGGCCGCGGGTGCCGACGTGGGAGAGCGCCTCGGTGTCGAGGATGCCCTCCTCCACGGCCCGGCGGAACGGCGTGCCGTGGGTGTACTCGGCGCCGAAGTAGGTGTCCCAGGTGTCGAGATGGGCGTCGAAGTGGAGCAGGGCCACCGGGCCGTGCTTCTTCGCCACCGACCGCAGCAGCGGCAGCGCGATGGTGTGGTCGCCGCCGAGGGTCATCAGCCGGGCGCCGGTGCCGAGCAGCTCGTCGGCGGCGGCCTCGATCGTCTCCACGGCCTCGTGGATGTTGAACGGGTTCACGGCGATGTCGCCGCCGTCCGCGACCTGGGCGAGGGCGAACGGGGAGGCGTCCTGCGCCGGGTTGTACGGCCGCAGCAGCCGGGACGCCTCACGGATCGCGTTGCCGCCGAAGCGGGCGCCCGGCCGGTAGGAGACACCCGAGTCGAACGGCACACCCACCACGGCGACATCGGCGCGCCCGACCTCGTCCAGCCGGGGCAGCCGGGCGAACGTCGCCGGTCCGGCGTAGCGCGGGACGCGGGAGGAGTCGACGGGGCCGCGGGGAGTCTCGTTGCCGCTCATGGTCGAATGCCTTCTTTCTTACGCTTGACAGCGTATGTACTGCTTCTCGTACGACTCTACTGGGGAGCCGTGACCCGGCCGGGGAACGGCCTCGACCCTAGGTGGCCCCCGAGCGGCTGCGAAGTGTACGTTTCATCCACCCGAGGCACTCCGAGTGGAGGGTACGCACACAGGGATGCACACAGGAATGCAGACAGGAACGCACACCGTGCCGGAGCCGTCCCTTCCGCCCACTCCCCCGGTGCCGCTCACCGCCCTGCTGGCCCGGGAGGACCTGGCGCTGCGGCAGATCGCCGGGCCCGCGGCCGCCGGTACGGTGCTGCACGGGGCGCACACCTCGGAGATGGCCGACCCGTACCCGTATCTGCTGGGCGGCGAACTGCTGCTGACGGCCGGGGTGCACATCCCGGAGGCGGCCGGGTCGGGCACCTACTTCGACGACTACGTCTCCCGGATCGTCGCGGCGGGCGGCGCGGCCCTCGGGTTCGGGGTGGCGCCGGTGCACGACACCGTGCCGCAGGCGCTGGTCGCCTCCTGCGAGACGTTCGGGCTGCCGCTGCTCGAAGTGCCGCCGCGGACCACCTTCGCGGCGGTCGGCCGGGCGGTCTGGCAGCTCATGGAGCACGCCCGCACCGCCGAGCTGCGGCGGGTCACCGAGGCCCAGCAGAGTCTGGCCGCCGCCGCGTCCCGCCCCGACCCGGTCCCCGCGGTCCTGCACCGCCTCGCCCGGCATCTGGGCGGCCGGGCGGTGCTGTACGGGCCGGAGGGCGCGGAGATCGCGGCGGCGGGGCGGACACCGGCCGGCGGTCACCCCGGAGCCGGACCGGCCCCCGACGGCTCCCCCGACGACTCCCCCGATACGCTCACCGCGCTCACCGCCCTCGCCCGTCTCCTCGTCGCCCGCGGCTCCGCCAGCGCCAGTGACACCACCCCCGCCGGCGTCCATCTCACCGCCTACGCGCTCGGCGCCGGGCAGGGCTTCGTGCTCGGGGTGGCGGCCGGGCGGCGGGACCCCGGCGACCACACCATCGCCTCCGTCGCCGCCGTCCTGCTCTCCCTCCTCACCGGCGAGCAGCACAGCGGGTCGGGCGCCGCCCGCTCCTCCGCGCTGGTGCGGCTGCTGCTGGGCGACACCGCGGAGGACGTGGTGCCGCTGCTCGGCAGCGACCGCTGGCTGGTGGTGCACGCGCGTCCCGAGGAGCGGACCCCGGACGCGCTCGCCGCCTCCGCGCTCGGCGCGGCCCTGGGGTCGCCGCTGGTCGACCTCGCCGGGGACGTCGTACGGGTGCTGGTGCCGGCCGGGCGGGAGCCCGGGCCGCAGCCGGGCTGGACGCTCGGGGTCAGCGCCGCCGTCGTCCCCGGGCGGTGGCAGGACGCCGACGCCCAGGCGGCGCGGGCGCTGGGCCGGGCCCGCGCCACCCGGACCGCGCTCGTGCGCTACGGCACCCGGGCGGCCCTCGCCGAACTGGTCCCGCCGGACGAGGCCGAGGCGCACGCGCGCGCCCTCCTCGCGCCCCTGGCGGACAACCCGGCGCTCACCGAGACCCTGCGCACCTGGCTGTCGCTGCACGGGAGCTGGGACCGTACGGCGGTGGCGCTGTCCGTGCACCGCAACACCGTGCGGCAGCGGATCGCCCGGTGCGCGGCCCTGCTCGGGACGGACCCGGACGATCCGGACGTCCGGATGGAGCTGTGGTTCGCGCTGCGCCGCGCCGAACGGTGACGCCGCGGCCACGGTCCGCAGTGACGCGCGTCCCAGCGCGCAGAACGGTGACGACGGTCACCGTGCGCTGGCCCACAATGGGTGCCATGCCGATACCCGGGACTCCCAGCCGCGCCGAGCTCGTCGACCACCTCGTGAAGACCCGTATCGCCGGGGACGTCGCGACCCCGCGCGAGAACAACCTCTCCCACTACCGCCAGCTCGCGAACGGCAACCGTCACTACTGGTTCGGCCTGGAGCTGGGGGACCGCTGGAGCGACGAGCAGGACGTGCTCGCGGTGATGGCGGAGCGGGTCGGGGTGAACGACGACCCGGAGTACCGCTACGGCCAGGACACCATCGACCCCGAGCTGACGGTCGACGGCCTGGAGCGCATGGCGGGCCGGCTGCGCAAGGCGGCCGAGGACCGGCAGCGGGTGCTGCTGGCCACCGGGCACCCGGGCGGGCTGCTGGACGTGCACCGGGCCACGGCCGCGGCGCTGCGGAAGGCCGGCTGCGAGATCGTCGTCATCCCGGAGGGGCTCCAGACGGACGAGGGGTACGTCTGGCAGCTCGCGGACGTGGCGGTCCTGGAGCACGGCGCGTCCCTGTGGCACACCCACTCGGGCGAACCGATGAAGGCGATCCTGACCGGGCTCGAACGCGCCGGGCGCCCGCTGCCCGACCTGGTCGTGGCCGACCACGGCTGGGCGGGGTACGCCGGTCAGCACGGCGTGGACTCCGTGGGGTACGCCGACTCCAACGACCCGGCGCTGTTCGTCGCCGAGTCCGAGGGCACCGTCCAGGTGACGGTCCCGCTCGACGACCATGTGAAGAGCCCGCGCCACTACGACCCGATGACGGCGTACCTGCTGGCCCAGGCCGGACTGGACTAGGGCCTTTCTTTCGGATCTGGCCGGCCCCGAGCGGCGGTGCGTCTCGGCGGGCCCGAGCGGGGTCTGGTGCGTGCAGATGCAAGGCGGAGGAGGGCGGCAACGCGGAGCGTTGACAACCGACGACAACGCCGCTGGGGGTCCCCCCTCTGGGGGAGCGCGTGCCAGACCCCGCGACCCCCGGCAAGATCCGAAAGAGAGGCCCTAGCCCCGCAGGCCCCGGAGAAGGCGCGCGTCCCTCAGTCCGTGCGAGGGGCGCGGACCACGCCTTCCTGGATCACCGAGATCGCGAGCCGCCCGTCCTGGGTGTAGATGCGCGCCTGGCCGAGACCGCGGCCGCCGTACGCGGACGGCGACTCCTGGTCGTAGAGCAGCCATTCGTCGGCGCGGAACGGCCGGTGGAACCACATCGCGTGGTCCAGGGAGGCCCCCACGACGTCCCCCACGGCCCAGCCGCCGCGCCCGTGCGCGAGCAGCACCGAGTCCAGGAGGGTCATGTCGGAGACGTAGGTGGCGAGGACGACGTGCAGCAGCGGGTCGTCCGCGAGCTTGCCGTTGGTGCGGAACCACACCTGTGAGTGCGGCTCGCGCGGTGCGCCGAACTTCCCGTACGGCGGCTCGTCGACGTAGCGCAGGTCGATCGCCTCGCGGGCCTCCAGGAACCGTTCGACCACGTCCGGGTCGAGATGGGCGTAGCAGGCCAGCCGGTCCTGCGAGGTGGGCAGGGTGGCCGGGTCGGGCGAGGCCGGCATCGGCGCCTGGTGGTCGAGGCCCTCCTCGTACGTCTGGAAGGACGCGGAGAGGTGGAAGATCGGTTTGCCGTGCTGGACGGCGACCACGCGGCGGGTGGTGAAGGAGCGGCCGTCGCGGATGCGGTCGACGTTGTAGACGATCGGCGCGCCGGGGTCGCCCATGCGCAGGAAGTACGCGTGCAGGGAGTGGGCGGGCCGGTCCGCGGGGACCGTCCGCCCGGCGGCGACCAGCGCCTGCGCCGCGACCTGCCCGCCGAAGACGCGCGGGACGACGGCGGAGCGGGACTGCCCGCGGAAGATGTCCTCCTCGATCTGCTCCAGGTCGAGCAGATCGAGGAGGTCCTGAAGTGCCTTGCTCATGACGTCAGTTGTACCGGCCAACGATTGCCGGAACCTTACAGACCCATGTCCTTGGCGATGATCGACTTCATGATCTCGCTGGTGCCGCCGTAGATCCGGTTGACGCGGTTGTCCGCGTACAGGCGGGCGATCGGGTACTCGTTCATGAAGCCGTAGCCGCCGTGGAGCTGGAGGCAGCGGTCGATGACGCGGTGGGCGACCTCGGTGGCGAACAGCTTGGCGCTGGCGGCCTCGGCGGGGGTCAGCTCACCGGCGTCGAGGGCCTCCGTGGCGCGGTCGACGACGGCCTCGGCCGCGTCCACCTCGGCCTGGCAGGCGGCCAGCTCGAACTTGGTGTTCTGGAAGGACGCGACGGTCTGGCCGAAGACGGTGCGCTGCTGGACGTACTCCTTGGCGAACCGGACGGCGGCCTTGGCCTGCGCGTAGGCGCCGAAGGCGATGCCCCAGCGCTCGGAGGCGAGGTTGTGGCCGAGGTAGTAGAAGCCCTTGTTCTCCTCGCCGAGGAGGTCCTCGACGGGCACCTTGACGTCGACGAACGCCAGCTCGGCGGTGTCGGAGGTCTTCAGGCCGAGCTTGTCGAGCTTGCGGCCGACCGAGTAGCCCTCGGCCTTGGTGTCCACGACGAAGAGGGAGATGCCGTGGCGGCGGTCCTCGGCGGTGGGCGCGGCGGTGCGGGCGCAGACGATCATGCGGTCGGCGTGCACACCGCCGGTGATGAAGGTCTTGGCGCCGTTGAGGACGTAGTGCGTGCCGTCCTCGGAGAGCTTGGCGGTGGTCTTCATGCCCGCGAGGTCGGAGCCGGTGCCCGGCTCGGTCATCGCGATGGCCCACATCTCCTCGCCGGAGACGAACTTCGGCAGGTACCGCTTCTTCTGCTCGTCGGTGGCGAGCAGCTTGAGGTACGGCAGGCCGAGCAGCACGTGCACGCCGGAGCCGCCGAAGGTGACGCCCGCGCGGGCGGTCTCCTCGTACAGGACGGCCTCGAACTTGTAGGAGTCGATGCCGGCGCCGCCGTACTCCTCGTCGACGCGGATGCCGAAGACGCCCAGCTCGGCGAGCTTGTAGTAGAACTCGCGCGGCGCCTGGCCGGCGGCGAACCACTCGTCGTAGACCGGGACGACCTCGGCCTCGATGAAGGCCCGGAGAGTCTCCCGGAACGCCTCGTGGTCCTCGTTGAACACCGTACGGCGCACTCTCCGCCACCTCCAGTACCGCGTCGTGCACGCTGTGCACATCTGCCATGTCTAAGCGCTTGCTCAGAGACAACCGTACCGGCGGGTAGGAGCAGCCGTCCAGGGTGCGGCGGGGGTAACGCTCGTCACGCCCCCGGATGCCGTCAGGAGGCGGCGGCCGCCTCGAAGGCGCCGCGGGCCATCCGGTGCAGCAGCTCCGCCGTGGTCGCGCGGCCGGGCAGGGCACCCGGGCGGCCGAGGTGGGGGGTGGAGTTCAGCAGGCCGAACACCGAGTGCACGGCGGAGCGGGCGGCCGGTTCGGCGAGGTCCGGGTAGACCGCGCGCAGCACCTCCACCCACAGCTCGACGTACTGCCGCTGGAGCTGGCGGACCAGCTTGCGGTCGCTGTCGCGCAGGCGGTCCAGCTCACGGTCGTGCAGGGTGATCAGGGGACGGTCGTCGATCGCGAAGTCGATGTGCCCCTCGATGAGCGAGTCGAGGACCGCCTCCGCCGGGTCCCCGTCGGCCTCCGCCCGGCGGCGCCGGGCACCGGTGAGCAGTTGGCCGCTGATGCCCACCAGCAGCTCGGCGAGCATCGCGTCCTTGCCGGGGAAGTGCCGGTAGAGCCCGGGGCCGCTGATGCCGACGGCGGCCCCTATCTCGTCGACCCCGACGCCGTGGAAACCGCGTTCGGCGAAGAGGCGGGCGGCCTCCTTGAGGATCTGCTCGCGGCGGGTGGGGGCGTCGGTTCTGGTGGCCATGCGGCCAATTCTAGACAGGGAGGTTAGCGGTCGTTAACCTGAAGGAAATGGTTAACGCTCATTAACAGGCGATCACTGGGTGAGGGGAACCGCAGGATGGAGCAGGCACCGGAGCTGACGAGCGCGGCAGATCCCGCGTCGGAAGCCTGGCGGGCCAATGAAGAGGCCCACCGCGCACTCGTCGAGGAGCTGCACGGCAAGCTGGCCGCGGCCCGGCTCGGCGGCGGCGAGAAGGCGCGCGCCCGGCACACCGCGCGCGGCAAGCTGCTGCCCAGGGACCGGGTGGACACCCTGCTGGACCCGGGGTCGCCGTTCCTGGAGCTGGCCCCGCTCGCCGCCGACGGCATGTACGAGGGCCAGGCACCGGCCGCCGGGGTCATCGCCGGTATCGGCCGGGTGAGCGGCCGCGAGTGCGTGATCGTGGCGAACGACGCGACGGTCAAGGGCGGCACCTACTACCCCATGACGGTGAAGAAGCATCTGCGCGCCCAGGAGGTCGCGCTGGAGAACCGGCTGCCCTGTCTGTACCTGGTGGACTCCGGCGGCGCCTTCCTGCCCATGCAGGACGAGGTCTTCCCCGACCGCGAGCACTTCGGGCGCATCTTCTACAACCAGGCCCGGATGTCCGGCGCCGGGATCCCGCAGATCGCGGCCGTCCTCGGCTCCTGCACGGCCGGCGGCGCGTACGTCCCGGCGATGAGCGACGAGGCGGTGATCGTCCGCAACCAGGGCACGATCTTCCTCGGCGGCCCCCCGCTGGTGAAGGCCGCCACCGGCGAGGTCGTCACCGCGGAGGAGCTGGGCGGCGGCGAGGTGCACTCCCGGGTCTCCGGCGTCACCGACCACCTCGCCGAGGACGACGCGCACGCGCTGCGGATCGTGCGGAACATCGTCGCCACCCTGCCCGCGCGCGGGCCGCTGCCCTGGAAGGTCACCCCGTCCGCCGAGCCCAAGGTCGACCCCTACGGGCTGTACGGCGCGGTCCCGGTCGACTCCCGGACCCCCTACGACGTCCGCGAGATCATCGCGCGCGTGGTCGACGGCTCCCGGTTCGCCGAGTTCAAGGCCGAGTTCGGGCAGACCCTGGTCACCGGCTTCGCCCGGATCCACGGCCACCCCGTCGGGATCGTCGCGAACAACGGCATCCTGTTCTCCGAGTCCGCCCAGAAGGGCGCCCACTTCATCGAGCTGTGCGACCAGCGCGGGATCCCGCTGGTGTTCCTCCAGAACATCTCCGGCTTCATGGTCGGCCGGGACTACGAGGCGGGCGGCATCGCCAAGCACGGCGCGAAGATGGTGACGGCGGTCGCCTGCACGCGCGTGCCGAAGCTGACCGTCGTGGTCGGCGGTTCCTACGGCGCGGGGAACTACTCGATGTGCGGCCGCGCCTACTCGCCCCGCTTCCTGTGGATGTGGCCCGGCGCCAAGATCTCGGTGATGGGCGGCGAGCAGGCCGCCTCCGTCCTCGCCACCGTCAAGCGCGACCAGCTCCAGGCCCGCGGCGAGGAGTGGCCCGCCGAGGCGGAGGAATCCTTCAAGGACCCGATCCGGGCCCAGTACGAGCGCCAGGGCAACGCCTACTACGCGACCGCCCGGCTCTGGGACGACGGGGTCATCGAACCGCTGGAGACCCGGCAGGTGCTGGGCCTCGCGCTGACCGCCTGTGCCAACGCGCCCCTGGGAGACCCCCAGTTCGGCGTCTTCCGGATGTGAGGGACTTGCAGACGATGTTCGACACCGTGCTCGTCGCCAACCGGGGCGAGATCGCCGTCCGGGTGATCCGGACCCTGCGCGCGATGGGCGTGCGCTCGGTCGCCGTGTTCTCCGACGCCGACGCCGACGCGCGGCACGTCCGCGAGGCCGACACCGCCGTACGGATCGGCCCGGCACCGGCCGCCGAGAGCTATCTGTCGGTGGAACGGCTCCTGGAGGCGGCCGCCCGCACCGGCGCGCAGGCCGTCCACCCGGGGTACGGCTTCCTCGCCGAGAACGCGGGCTTCGCGCGCGCCTGCGCCGACGCCGGGCTGGTCTTCATCGGGCCGCCCGCCGAGGCGATCGCCCTGATGGGCGACAAGATCCGCGCCAAGGAGACGGTGATGGCCGCCGGGGTCCCGGTGGTGCCCGGCTCCACCGGCAGCGGGCTCAGCGACGAGCAACTCGTCGCCGCCGCACGGGAGATCGGCGTCCCCGTGCTGCTCAAGCCGTCCGCGGGCGGCGGCGGCAAGGGCATGCGCCTGGTGCGGGAGACGGCCGCACTCGCCGAGGAGATCGCCGCCGCCCGCCGAGAGGCCCGCGCCTCCTTCGGCGACGACACGCTCCTCGTGGAGCGGTGGATCGACCGCCCCCGGCACATCGAGATCCAGGTCCTCGCCGACGGCCACGGCAACGTCGTGCACCTGGGCGAGCGCGAGTGCTCGCTCCAGCGCCGGCACCAGAAGGTGATCGAGGAGGCGCCCAGCGTCCTGCTGGACGAGGAGACCCGCGCCGCGATGGGCGAGGCGGCCGTGCAGGCGGCCCGCTCCTGCGGCTACCGGGGCGCGGGCACGGTGGAGTTCATCGTCCCGGGCGGCGACCCGTCCTCGTACTACTTCATGGAGATGAACACCCGCCTCCAGGTGGAGCACCCGGTGACCGAGCTGGTGACCGGCCTCGACCTGGTGGAGTGGCAGCTCCGGGTGGCGGCCGGTGAACCCCTGTCCTTCGGACAGGAAGACGTACGCCTCACCGGGCACGCGATCGAGGCCCGGATCTGCGCCGAGGACCCCTCCCGGGGCTTCCTGCCGTCCGGCGGCACGGTCCTCGCGCTGCGCGAGCCCCAGGGTGACGGCGTGCGCACCGACTCCGGGCTCAGCGAGGGCACCGAGGTGGGCAGCCTCTACGACCCGATGCTGTCCAAGGTGATCGCCTACGGCCCCGACCGCCCGACCGCGCTCAGGAAACTGCGCGCCGCCCTCGCGGAGACGGTCACGCTGGGCGTGCCGACCAACGCCGGGTTCCTGCGCCGGCTGCTCGCGCTTCCGGCGGTCGTGGCCGGGGAGCTGGACACCGGTCTGGTCGAGCGGGTCGCCGACACACTGGTGCCGGGCGAGGTGCCGGAGGAGGTCTACGAGGCGGCCGCCGCGGTCCGTCTGGAGGCGCTGCGGCCCACGGGCGAGGGGTGGACCGACCCGTTCTCGGTGCCGAGCGGGTGGCGGCTGGGCGGGACACCGCGTCCGGTGACCTTCACGCTCAGGGTCCAGGACCCGGTGGAGCAAACCGCGCGCGGCACCCACACCGTCACCCCCCACCAGGTGTCCGTCACCCTCGACGGCGTCCGGCACACCTTCGACCGCGCCGGCGACTGGCTCGGCCGGGACGGCGACGCCTGGCACGTGCGCGACCACGACCCGGTGGCCGCGTCCCTGACCGGCTCCGCGTTCGCCGGCGCCGACTCGCTCACCGCGCCCATGCCCGGCACGGTCACGGTGGTCAAGGTCGCCGTCGGCGACGAGGTGGCCGCGGGCCAGAGCCTGCTGGTGGTGGAGGCGATGAAGATGGAGCACGTCATCTCCGCCCCGCACGCCGGCACGGTCGCCGAGCTGGACGTCACCCCGGGATCGACGGTCGCCATGGACCAGGTGCTGGCCGTCGTCACCCCGCACGAGGAGGCAGCGGAATGACCTCTCAGGGAATCCAGGGGCAGGGAATCCAGGGGCAGGGAGTTCAGGGTCAGGGAGTTCAGGGAACTCGGGGAGTCCAGGGACTGCCCATGCCCGTGCCGGCGGCGGGGCTGCCCGCGCGGGTGCGGATCTACGAGGTCGGCGCCCGCGACGGCCTCCAGAACGAGAAGGCGACCGTCCCCACCGAGGTCAAGGCCGAGTTCGTGCACCGGCTGGCCGAGGCCGGGCTGACCACCATCGAGGCGACGAGCTTCGTGCACCCCAAGTGGGTGCCCCAACTGGCCGACGCGGAGGAGCTGTTCCCGCGGGTCGCCGGACTCCCGGTGGCGCTGCCGGTGCTGGTGCCCAACGAACGCGGTCTGGACCGGGCGCTCGCGCTCGGCGCCCGCCGGGTCGCGGTCTTCGCCAGCGCCACCGAGTCCTTCGCCAAGGCCAACCTCAACCGCACGCTCGACGAGTCGCTCGCGATGTTCGCCCCGGTGGTGCGGCGCGCGAAGGACGAGGGCGTGCTGGTGCGCGGCTATGTCTCGATGTGCTTCGGCGACCCCTGGGAGGGGCCCGTCCCGGCCGCCCAGGTGGTGCGGGTCTGCCGGGCGCTGCGCGACATGGGCTGCGACGAACTGAGCCTGGGCGACACCATCGGCGTCGCCACCCCCGGCCAGGTGCGGGCGCTGCTCTCGCTGCTCGCCGCGGAGGGCGTCCCCACCGAGGCGGTGGGCGTGCACTTCCACGACACCTACGGGCAGGCGCTCGCCAACACCTACGCCGCCCTCGAACAGGGCGTCACCACCGTCGACGCCTCGGCGGGCGGTCTCGGCGGCTGCCCGTACGCCAAGTCCGCCACCGGCAACCTCGCCACCGAGGACCTGGTGTGGATGCTTCAGGGTCTCGGCATCGACACCGGTGTCGACCTCGGCCGTCTCGTCGCCACAAGCGTCTGGATGGCCGGCCGGCTGGGCCGGCCCAGCCCGTCCCGCACCGTCCGCGCGCTCGGTAACCCGACACAGCCCCACAAGGACCAGTGATCGACATGGACCATCGTCTCTCCCCCGAACTCGACGAACTGCGCCGCACGGTCGAGGAGTTCGCCCATGACGTCGTCGCCCCCAAGATCGGCGACTTCTACGAGCGGCACGAGTTCCCGTACGAGATCGTCCGTGAGATGGGCCGGATGGGCCTGTTCGGGCTGCCGTTCCCCGAGGAGTACGGCGGTATGGGCGGCGACTATCTGGCGCTGGGCATCGCGCTGGAGGAGCTGGCGCGGGTCGACTCGTCGGTGGCGATCACCCTGGAGGCCGGTGTCTCGCTGGGCGCGATGCCGGTCCATCTGTTCGGCACCGAGGAGCAGAAGCGGACCTGGCTGCCGCGGCTGTGCTCCGGCGAGATGCTGGGCGCGTTCGGTCTGACCGAGCCCGACGGCGGCAGTGACGCGGGCGCCACCCGGACGACGGCGCGGATCGACCCGGACACCGACGAGTGGGTGATCAACGGCACCAAGTGCTTCATCACCAACTCGGGCACGGACATCACCGGGCTGGTGACGGTCACGGCGGTCACCGGCCGCAAGCCGGACGGGCGTCCGCTGATCTCCGCGATCATCGTGCCGTCCGGCACCCCGGGGTTCACCGTGGCCCAGCCCTACTCCAAGGTCGGCTGGAACGCCTCGGACACCCGTGAACTGTCCTTCGTGGACGTCCGGGTGCCGCGGGCCAACCTGCTGGGCGAGGAGGGCCGCGGGTACGCGCAGTTCCTGCGGATCCTGGACGAGGGCCGGATCGCGATCGCGGCGCTGGCGACCGGGCTGGCGCAGGGCTGTGTGGACGAGTCGGTGCAGTACGCCCGCGAACGGCACGCGTTCGGGCGGCCGATCGGCGCCAACCAGGCCATCCAGTTCAAGATCGCCGACATGGAGATGAAGGCGCACACCGCCCGGCTGGCCTGGCGGGACGCGGCCTCCCGGCTGGTGGCCGGCGAGCCCTTCAAGAAGGAGGCGGCGCTGGCGAAGCTCTACTCGTCGACGATCGCCGTGGACAACGCGCGCGACGCCACCCAGGTGCACGGCGGGTACGGCTTCATGAACGAGTACCCGGTGGCGCGGATGTGGCGCGACTCCAAGATCCTGGAGATCGGCGAGGGCACGAGCGAGGTCCAGCGCATGCTGATCGCGCGGGAGTTGGGGCTCGTCGGCTGACGTCCCCGCGTCGGCGGCGGTGACGTGCGGGAACACGGGATGTGGATCACAGCACCCCGGGCACGGAAATGATCTGAGGTTAGGCTAACCTTCCCTCGATCCGTCCGGCGGTGTTCCCGCACGTCCGAAAGCAGTCACGCTCATGTCCCACGCCAGCGCCAACCACCTCACCCGCCGCGGCATCCTCGCCGCCGGTGGCGCCCTCGGCCTCGGTGCCGTCCTCGCCGCCTGCGGCGACGACGACGCGAAGAGCGGTGGCTCGGACTCGTCCGCGGGCACCTCCGCCACGTCCGGCCCCTGGTCCTTCAAGGACGACCGCGGCACCACCGTGAAGCTCGACAAGGTCCCCGCGAACATCGTCGCCTTCACCGGTGTCGGCGCGGCCCTGTACGACTACGGCATCAAGGTCAAGGGTGTCTTCGGCCCGACGAAGACCGCCGACGGCAAGGCCGACGTCCAGGCCGGCGACATGGACGTCAGCAAGGTCGAGATCCTGGGCAACGTCTGGGACGAGTTCAACGTCGAGAAGTACGCCGCCCTCGCGCCGGACGTCCTCATCTCCACCATGTTCGACTCCGCCGGCACCCTCTGGTACGTCCCCGAGGCGTCCAAGGACAAGATCGCCAAGCTCGCCCCGAGCGTCGGCGTCTCCGTCTACGACCGTCAGCTCACCGCGCCGCTGGAGCGCGTGTGGGAGCTGGCCGAGTCCCTCGGCGCGGACATGAAGGCCGCCGCGGTCACCGACGCCAAGAAGCGCTTCGAGGCGGCGGCCACCCGGCTGCGCGCCGCGGCCAAGGCCAAGCCCGAGATCAAGGTGATGGCCGGTTCCGCGAGCGCCGAGCTGTTCTACGTCTCCGGCACCAACCTCTCCGTCGACCTGGAGTACTTCAAGTCCCTCGGCGTGAACTTCGTCGAGCCGCCGGAGAGCGCCAAGAAGCTGGGCGGCGGCTGGTTCGAGTCGCTGAGCTGGGAGAACGTCGACAAGTACGCGGCCGACATCATCATGATGGACGACCGCTCCCAGACCATCCAGCCCGCCGACATCACCGAGGCGACCTGGAAGAAGCTGCCCGCGGTGAAGGCCGGTCAGGTCATCCCCCGCTCCGCCGAGCCGATCCTGTCGTACGCCAAGTGCGCGCCGCTCCTGGAGAACCTCGCCGAGGCGCTGGAGAAGGCGAAGAAGGTCGCCTGAGCCAGGCCGGCCAGACGATCCGCTGAGGGCACGGGGGACCTCCCCCGTGCCCTCAGGCACGCCGGAACCCCTCTCGCGTACGTGATCACTGTCACGGGTGAGCCATGCCGTGCGCGATCAAACTTAGGTTAGGCTTACCTAAGTTGAAGCCGACCGGCCCCACCGGAGGACCCCCACCATGCGCTCGCACCTGCTCAATGACACGACCGCGGAGCACTACCGCCGCTCCGTGACCGAAGGAGTCGAGCGGGTGGCGGCCAGACTCGCCGCCACCGACCGTCCGTTCACCGGCGTCACGGTCGACGCCCTCGCCCCCCTCATCGAGCGGATCGACCTGGACGAGCCGCTGCACGACACCTCCGCGGTCCTCGACGAGCTGGAGGACGTCTACCTCCGCGACGCGGTCTACTTCCACCACCCCCGCTACCTCGCCCACCTCAACTGCCCGGTCGTCATACCGGCGGTGCTCGGCGAGGCGGTGCTCTCCGCCGTCAACTCCTCCCTGGACACCTGGGACCAGTCGGCCGGCGGCACCCTCATCGAACGCCGGCTGGTCGACTGGACGACCGGACGGATCCGCCTCGGACCCGCCGCCGACGGCGTGTTCACCTCCGGCGGCAGCCAGTCCAACCTCCAGGCGCTGCTGCTGGCGCGCGAGGAGGCCAAGACCGACTCGCTCGCGAAACTGCGCATCTTCGCCTCCGAGGTCAGCCACTTCAGCGTGAAGAAGTCGGCGAAACTCCTCGGCCTCGGCCAGGACGCGGTCGTGTCGATCCCGGTCGACCACGACAAGCGGATGCGGACCGTGGCGCTCGCCCGTGAGCTGGAGCGCTGCCGGGCGGCAGGACTGGTGCCCATGGCGGTCGTCGCCACCGCCGGCACCACCGACTTCGGCTCCATCGACCCGCTGCCCGAGATCGCTGAGCTCTGCGCCCAGTTCTCCACCTGGATGCACGTGGACGCCGCCTACGGCTGCGGACTGCTCGCCTCCGTGAAGTACCGGGACCGCATCGACGGCATCGAGCGCGCCGACTCGGTCACCGTCGACTACCACAAGTCCTTCTTCCAGCCGGTGAGTTCCTCCGCCCTGCTGGTCCGGGACGCGGCCACCCTGCGGCACGCCACCTACCACGCCGAGTACCTCAACCCGCGGCGGATGGTGGCGGAGCGCATCCCCAACCAGGTGGACAAGTCCCTCCAGACGACCCGCCGTTTCGACGCCCTCAAGCTCTGGATGACCCTGCGCACCATGGGCGCCGACGGCATCGGCGAACTCTTCGACGAGGTCTGCGACCTGGCCGTCGAGGGCTGGCGGCTGCTGGCCGCCGACCCGCGCTTCGACGTCGTCGTCCAGCCGTCGCTGTCCACCCTGGTCTTCCGCTACATCCCGCGGAGCGTCACCGACCCGGCCGAGATCGACCGCGCCAACCTGTACGCCCGCAAGGCCCTGTTCGCCTCCGGTGACGCGGTGGTCGCCGGCACCAAGGTGAACGACCGCCACTACCTGAAGTTCACCCTGCTCAACCCCGAGACGACCCCGGCCGACATGGCCGCCGTCCTCGATCTGATCGCCGGCCACGCCGAGCAGTACCTGGGAGAGTCCCTTGACCGCGCTTCCTGAGCCCCGCAGCAAGACCTACGACTTCGTGGGCATCGGGCTCGGCCCCTTCAACCTCGGCCTCGCCTGTCTCACCGAGCCCATCGACATGCTCGACGGCGTCTTCCTGGAGTCCAAGCCGGACTTCGAGTGGCACGCCGGGATGTTCCTCGAAGGCGCCCACCTCCAGACGCCGTTCATGTCGGACCTGGTCACCCTCGCCGACCCGACCTCGCCGTACTCCTTCCTCAACTACCTGAAGGACAAAGGCCGGCTGTACTCGTTCTACATCCGCGAGAACTTCTACCCGCTGCGTGTCGAGTACGACGACTACTGCCGCTGGGCCGCGAACAAGCTGACCAGTGTGCGCTTCTCGACGACCGTCGCCGAGGTGACCTACGACGAGGGCGACGCGCTGTACGCCGTACGCACCACCGACGGGGACGTCTACCGGGCCCGGCACCTGGTCCTCGGCACCGGCACCAGCCCGTACGTCCCGGAGGCATGCCGGGACCTCGGCGGGGACTTCCTGCACAACTCCCGCTACATGGCGCACAAGGCGGAGCTCCAGAAGAAGGAGTCGATCACCCTGGTCGGCTCGGGGCAGTCCGCCGCCGAGATCTACTACGACCTGCTCAGCGAGATCGACGTCCACGGCTACCGGCTGAACTGGGTCACCCGCTCCCCGCGCTTCTTCCCGCTGGAGTACACCAAGCTCACGCTGGAGATGACCTCGCCGGAGTACATCGACTACTTCCGCGCGCTGCCCGAGGCGACCCGGTACCGGCTCACCACCGAGCAGAAGGGCCTGTTCAAGGGCATCGACGGCGATCTGATCAACGAGATCTTCGATCTGCTGTACCAGAAGAACCTCGGCGGTCCGGTGCCCACCCGGCTGCTCACCAACGCGGCGCTGCACGGGGCGTCGTACGCCGACGGAAGCTACACCCTCTCCTTCCGCCAGGAGGAGCAGGGCAAGGACTTCACCCTGGAGTCCGAGGGCCTGGTGCTGGCCACCGGCTACCACTACGCCGAGCCCGCGTTCCTCGCCCCGGTCCAGAACCGGCTGGTGCGCGACGCGCACGGCAACTTCGACGTCGCCCGCAACTACGCGATCGACACCACGGGCCGGGGCGTGTTCCTCCAGAACGCCGGGGTGCACACGCACAGCATCACCTCCCCCGACCTCGGCATGGGCGCCTACCGCAACAGCGCCATCATCCGTGAGCTGCTCGGCAGCGAGTACTACCCGGTCGAGAAGACCATCGCGTTCCAGGAGTTCGCCGTATGACCTTCACCTTCCGCCCGCTCGACCCCGTCGAGGACGGCGAGCTGCTGCACGCCTGGGTCACCCACCCCAAAGCGGCGTACTGGATGATGCAGGGCGCCAAGCCGGAGGAGGTCGAGCGCGCCTACATGGAGATCGCGGCCGACGAGCACCACCACGCGCTGCTCGGCCTGAAAGACGGCGAACCCGCCTTCCTGATGGAGTACTACGACCCCCGGTACCGCGAACTCGTGGGTCTGTACGAGCCGTTGCCCGGTGACGTCGGCATGCACTTCCTGGTGCCGGCCACCGACCGGCCGGTGCACGGCTTCACCCGGTCCGTCATCACCGCGGTGATGGCCCGGCTCTTCGACGACCCGGCCACCTCCCGGGTCGTCGTCGAGCCGGACGTCTCCAACACGGCGGTGCACGCCCTGAACGAGGCCGTCGGGTTCGTCGCCGAACGCGAGATCGTCAAGCCCGAGAAGCCGGCGCTGCTGAGCTTCTGCACCCGTGAGCAGTTCACCGCCGCCGTGGGGGTGCCCGCATGAGCCTCACCGGCTCCGTCGCCCATCTGACCCCCGAGCGCTGGGAGCGGGCCAACCGTCTGCTGATCCGCAAGGCGCTCGCGGAGTTCGCCCACGAGCGGCTGATCAGCCCGCAGCGGGACGGCGAGGAGTACGTCGTCCGCAGCGACGACGGGCTCACCGCCTACCGCTACACCGCCGTCCGGCGCGCCCTGGACCACTGGCAGGTGGACGCCGACTCCATCACCCGTGTCCGGGCCGGGGCCGAACTCCCCCTCGCCGCGCTGGACTTCTTCATCGAGCTGAAGGAGTCCCTGCACCTCAGCGACGAGATCCTGCCGGTCTATCTGGAGGAGATCTCCTCCACCCTCTCCGGCACCTGCTACAAGCTGGCCAAACCGGAGGTCACCTCGGCCGAACTGGCGCGCGCCGGCTTCCAGGCCGTCGAGACCGGCATGACCGAGGGCCACCCCTGCTTCGTCGCCAACAACGGGCGGCTCGGCTTCGGGGTCCACGAGTACCTGGCCTACGCCCCGGAGACGGCGCACCCGGTCCGGCTGGTGTGGCTGGCCGCGCACCGCTCCCGGGCCGCGTTCACGGCGGGCGTCGGCATCGACTACGAGTCCTTCGTGCGGGAGGAGCTGGGCGAGGCGACCGTCGAGCGGTTCGGCACGGTCCTGCGCGAGCAGGGCCTCGACCCGGCCGACTACCTCCTCATCCCGGTCCACCCCTGGCAGTGGTGGAACAAGCTGTCGGTCACCTTCGCCGCCGAGGTCGCCCGCCGCCATCTGGTGTGCCTGGGCGAGGGCGACGACGAGTATCTGGCCCAGCAGTCCATCCGCACCTTCTTCAACGCCTCGCACCCCGGCAAGCACTATGTGAAGACGGCCCTGTCCGTGCTCAACATGGGCTTCATGCGCGGTCTTTCGGCGGCGTACATGGAGGCGACCCCGGCGATCAACGACTGGCTGGCCCAGCTCATCGAGAACGACCCGGTGCTCAAGGCGTCCGGTCTGTCGATCATCCGGGAGCGGGCGGCCGTGGGCTACCGGCACCTGGAGTACGAGGCCGCCACCGACCGCTACTCGCCGTACCGCAAGATGCTGGCCGCGCTGTGGCGGGAGAGCCCGGTCCCCTCCCTGCGGGACGGCGAGTCGCTCGCCACCATGGCCGCGCTGGTCCATGTCGACCACGAGGGCAGGTCGGTGGCCGGCGCCCTGATCGAGCGCTCGGGCCTGGCCCCCACCGAGTGGCTGCGCACCTATCTGGAGGCGTACTACACCCCGCTGCTGCACAGCTTCTACGCCTACGACCTGGTGTTCATGCCGCACGGCGAGAACACGATCCTGGTCCTGGAGGACGGGGTGGTGCGCCGGGCGATCTACAAGGACATCGCCGAGGAGATCGCCGTCATGGACCCGGACGCGGTACTGCCGCCCGAGGTCCGGCGGATCCGCGTCGACGTCCCCGAGGACACCAAACTGCTGTCGATCTTCACGGACGTCTTCGACTGCTTCTTCCGGTTCCTCGCGGCCGCCCTCGCCGACGAAGGGGTCCTGACCGAGGACGACTTCTGGCGCACGGTCGCCGAGGTCAGCCGCGCCTACCAGGAGGCGCACCCCGAACTGGCCGACAAGTTCCGCCAGTACGACCTGTTCGCCCCCGAGTTCGCCCTGTCCTGTCTGAACCGGCTCCAACTGCGCGACAACCGCCAGATGGTCGACCTGTCGGACCCGGCCGGGGCCCTCCAACTGATCGGCACCCTGAAAAATCCCGTCGCAGGGTTCTGATCACGGGCGGGCGCCCCGGGTACGGTCCCCGGGGCGCCCGTCGCCCGTCCGGGGCCGGTTTGGAACAATCGGCCCATGGCGGAGATTATCCAGAAGGACGGCACCTGGGTCTTCGACGGGGACGCCCTGCGGCTGACGCCGGGGCGGGACAAGAACGTCGGGCTGCTGCGCCGCGAACTCGGCGAACTCGTCGTCCCCCTCGGGGCGTTGGCGGGCATCTCGTTCGAGCAGGGGAAGCGGTCCGGACGGCTCAGACTGCGGCTGCGGGACGGCGCCGACCCGCTGCTGCACGCCACCGGCGGACGGCTGTCCGAGCCGCACGACCCCTACCAGCTCCTCGTGGAGTCCGACCGGTACGGGGTCGCCGAGTATCTGGTGGACGAGGTGCGCCGGGCCCTGACCCTGGACGAGGTGCCGGGCGGCCCGGTCGACACGTATCTGCTGCCCGGCCCGTCCGTGCCGCTGTCCTGCTCCGCCGGGGACGGCACCGCGAGCTTCGACGGCGAGCGGGTGCGCCTGGAGTGGAACTGGAAGACGGAGGACGCGAAGGCGTCCTCCGGGGCCCGCACGATCCCCGTCGAGGACATCACGGCGGTCGAGTGGCATCCGGCGGCGGGCCTGGAGAACGGCCATCTGCGGTTCACCGTCCGGCACTCCCCCACCAAGGCCCCGCCGAAGTACGACCCCAACGCCGTCGAGCTGTGGGGCTTCAAGAAGGACCCCCTGATGGCGCTGGTCGCGGCGGCCGTCCAGGCCCGCCTCCCGCACCCGGCCGCACCGGCCGGGGACCTGGACGCGGACCGGGACAGGGCCGCCGTACGGTCGCTGCCGGGCCCCGCGGCGGACGGGCCGGGCGGGGACCACGACGCGCTGCTGCGGCGGCTGCGGGAGCTGGGCGAGCTGCACCGGGACGGGGTGCTGACGGACGACGAGTTCAGCCTGGCCAAGCAGGCGGTCCTCAAGCGCATGTGAGCGGCCGGCGCGCATAACACATTCAACGGTTCCCCACGGTCGGTTAACAGGCGCCTGCCCGATATCGGGCAGGATTCTTGCGAAACCCGCTCCGGTACCTCAGGATCTACCGGGTGCACGACGAACTCGTTGATCATCTGATGCGTTCCACGCCCCTCCAGCGGGGCGAGGCGCTGCGGGTGATCCAGGACGTGCTCGCCTACTTCGACGAGACGACCGAGGACTACGTCCGTCGCCGCCACCGCGAGCTCCAGGCCCAGGGCCTGGTGAACGCGGAGATCTTCGAACGGATCGGGGCGGACCTGAAATACCGTGCGGTGGCCCCGCCGGAGCTGACGCTGAGGCAGCTCCGGCGCATCGTCTACGGGTGAACCATCGCCTTCGGGGGACCGCGGGTGACCAGAAAGCTTGGGGATACGTTTATATGTGCGGAATCGTCGGTTATATCGGGAAGCGTGATGTCGCGCCCCTGCTGCTCGAAGGGCTCCAGCGGCTGGAGTACCGCGGCTACGACTCCGCGGGCATCGTCGTCACCACCCCGAAGACCGCCGGCCTGAAGATGGTCAAGGCCAAGGGCCGGGTCCGTGACCTGGAGGCCAAGGTCCCGGCGCGCTTCAAGGGCACCACCGGTATCGCCCACACCCGCTGGGCCACCCACGGCGCCCCCTCCGACGTGAACGCCCACCCGCACATGTCGGCCGACCTCAAGGTCGCCGTCGTCCACAACGGCATCATCGACAACGCCTCCGACCTGCGCCGCAAGCTGGAGGCGGACGGCGTCGAGTTCCTCTCCGAGACCGACACCGAGGTCCTCGTCCACCTCATCGCCCGCTCGCAGGCCGAGAAGCTGGAGGACAAGGTCCGCGAGGCGCTGCGCGTCGTCGAGGGCACCTACGGCATCGCCGTGATGCACGCCGACTTCTCCGACCGGATCGTCGTCGCCCGCAACGGCTCCCCCGTCGTCCTCGGCATCGGCGAGAAGGAGATGTTCGTCGCCTCGGACATCGCCGCGCTGGTCGCCCACACCCGCCAGATCGTCACCCTCGACGACGGCGAGATGGCCACCCTCAAGGCCGACGACTTCCGCACCTACACCACCGAGGGCACCCGCACCACCGCCGAGCCCACCACCGTGGAGTGGGAGGCCGCCTCCTACGACATGGGCGGCCACGACACCTACATGCACAAGGAGATCCACGAGCAGGCCGACGCCGTGGACCGCGTGCTGCGCGGCCGCATCGACGACCGCTTCTCCACCGTGCACCTCGGCGGCCTCAACCTGGACGCCCGCGAGGCGCGCCAGATCCGCCGGGTGAAGATCCTCGGCTGCGGCACCTCGTACCACGCGGGCATGATCGGCGCCCAGATGATCGAGGAGCTGGCCCGGATCCCCGCCGACGCCGAGCCGGCCTCCGAGTTCCGCTACCGCAACGCGGTCGTCGACCCCGACACCCTCTACATCGCCGTCTCCCAGTCCGGTGAGACGTACGACGTGCTGGCCGCCGTCCAGGAGCTGAAGCGCAAGGGCGCCCGGGTCCTCGGTGTGGTCAACGTGGTCGGCTCCGCGATCGCCCGCGAGGCGGACGGCGGCGTCTACGTGCACGCCGGCCCCGAGGTGTGCGTCGTCTCCACCAAGTGCTTCACCAACACCACGGTCGCCTTCGCGCTGCTCGCCCTGCACCTGGGCCGCACCCGTGACCTCTCGGTCCGCGACGGCAAGCGGATCATCGAGGGCCTGCGCAAGCTGCCCGGCCAGATCGCCGAGATCCTCTCCCACGAGGAGGAGATCAAGAAGCTGGCCGACGAGTTCGCCGAGGCCCGCTCGATGCTCTTCATCGGCCGCGTCCGGGGCTACCCGGTGGCCCGTGAAGCCTCGCTGAAGCTCAAGGAGGTCAGCTACATCCACGCCGAGGCGTACCCGGCCTCCGAGCTGAAGCACGGCCCGCTGGCCCTGATCGAGCCCGCCCTGCCGACGGTCGCGATCGTCCCGAACGACGATCTGCTGGAGAAGAACCGCGCGGCCCTGGAGGAGATCAAGGCCCGCAGCGGCCGGATCCTCGCGGTGGCCCACGAGCACCAGGAGAAGGCCGACCAGACGATCGTCGTCCCGAAGAACGAGGACGAGCTGGACCCGATCCTGATGGGCATCCCGCTCCAGCTCCTCGCCTACTACACGGCGAAGGCCCTGGACCGGGACATCGACAAGCCCCGCAACCTGGCGAAGTCGGTCACCGTCGAGTAGCCGGGACCGGCCCGCCGGCCGGGTGAACGACGGAACGGACCCCCGTGTGACGCCACCTGTCACCGGGGGTCCGCCCATGTTCACCGGGGAAGCCCAACTCCCCGGCCTCCGCTGCCGATCAGCCGGTGGCCGTCACACCACGGCCGGCAGCGCGCCTGGGGAGCGCCGTGGGCCAGTGGGCCAGCGCGGCCGTCGCCGCGTACCAGGCCACCGCCCCGGCCGCGGCGGCGAACCAGCCGCCGGCCTGGGTGAGCACATCGCTGTCGGCGAACCGGGCGACGGCCATCAGCACCAGCCCGACCAGGAACAACCCGTAGGTGCCACGGGTGAGTTGGTCCCCGCCGGCCGCGGTGAGGGAGAGCGTCACCAGGGCGAACAGCAGCAGGAACAGCCCCGCCGCGTTGTCGGAGACCTGGGCACCCGCCGAGACGGCCCAGGTGAACCAGAGGGCGCCGAGGACGGTGAACGCGGTGCCGTCGCCCGTGTCGTGGTCGCGGAGGGCGAACAGGCCGGCGATGAACAGCGCGACGCCGCCGACGTAGTGGGCGATGGACACGGAGTCCGCCGCCGTCACGCCGTCGATCAGATCGGTGTACCCGAGGCCGAACGCCAACAGGGTGATTCCCAGGGCGAGTCGGCCGGCGATGGAGGTGGTGCTCCCGGTGCTTCCCGCAGAGACGTCGTTGTCCACGGCGGGCTCCCTTCATGCAGTTGTGCGATGCGCGGTGACCGATATATGCCCTTCACAAGAGCACAAACACCTCCGCGCGCAAAGAGATTCGCACGCGTTTCGCACACGAGGCAAAGGGAGTTGAGCGGGCCCCGGGGCAACTCCCCGGGGATGCCTCTGAGATGCCTTCGAGATGCCTCAGGGGATCACGATGACGGGGCGCTTGGCGCGCTTGGCGAGCCGCCCGGCGACCGAGCCGAACAGCCGCCCCACCAGGCCGTGCGTCGACCCGACGACGATCGCGTCGGCCTCGTACTCCCGCCCCACCTCTTCGAGTTCATGGCAGATGTCACCGCCGCGCTCGACCAGGATCCAGGGCACCTCGGCGAGATACTCCGCACAGGCCAGCTCCAGGCCGAGGACCTCGGTGCGGTGGTCGGGGACGTCCACGAAGACCGGCGGCTCGCACCCCGCCCACACGGTCGTGGGCAGCCGGTTGGCGACGTGCACGATGATCAGGCCCGCCCGGGAGCGGTGGGCCATGCCGATGGCGTACGCGAGCGCGCGCTCACTGGAGGTGGAGCCGTCGAAGCCGACGACCACTCCGTGCTTGAAGGCGGGATCGCAGGTGGGGCGCGTCTCTTCCGCCGCCAGGGGCTCGGCCGCCGTGGGGTCGGCGACGGGCCGCTTGCGGTCCGCGGGTTCGAAGAATTCGTGACCGGCCATGACTGTCTCGGCGAATCGATCCTTGTATGGGTGGGACGGCGGTGAGCGGCGGAGCTGTGTGTCCGGGAATGGTCTTCCCGACCCCATACCCCCAAGGGTACGGCGCCACGCCTTCGACGCCCAGATCGCGAGCACCCTCGGTGGGGGTTCCAGGGAGCATGCACGAGCCGACGCCCGCGACGCAACGGTTGCTGCCCCGTACAGCCGGTTTGCACAGGCTTCAACCAAGCCGCCCCAGTGACCGACCGGCCGCGCCCGCGTTGAACCCCGTGCCGTGTCACCGCCCCGGGGAGGAGCCCGCCGTATGTCCGCGCACCGCCCCGACCCCGGCGCCGACCGCTCCACCGCCCGTCCCGCCGACCGTCCCGCCGACCGCTCCACCGACCTGATCCGCTGGGCGGCCTTCAGCACGGTCCTCGTACCGGTCGTCCTCCTCTGGTACGGCTCCTCGCTCGCCGGAGCCGCCGGGACCGCCCTCGGCCTGGCCGCCGTCACCGCCGTCTGCCGGCTGCTGCTGCGCCGGTCCGAGCGGGTCGCGGCCCGTACGCCCGCCGTGGAACCGTCGGCCGCCGCGCCCTCCCGGGGCCGCCGTCAGCGCGCCGGAACGGGGTCGCACCGTGGCGGTCGTCACTCCGGGGGAAACACACCGGTCGACTGACCGGTTTTCACGCACGCGCACGTATGTTTTCAGCCAACTTCCGGTCGGTGCGCATCTCTTGCCCCCACCACCCCCCACCCCCGGTCCCACCTGCGAAGAAAGGGCTCCGGGGACCCTGTGCACCCTACGGGGATTGGCCACCACGACGAGGCGCACTTCCCTGCACGCCCCACGAGTGCAACGCTTCGTGATCGAATGCTTCACGCCAAGTTGCCAAGTCGACAATCGGCCGGGTGCTGAACTGGCCACGTCGGCATCACGCGACACAGTAGATTCGATCTTGAGACTGTCTACGGCGGGGGACTCGTGCAGGACCGAGGGGAAACGTGCAGGAGCGACACAACCGAGGAGCCGCGACCACCGAGGGGGGCTTAGCAGGATGAGCCACGACTCCACTGCCGCGCCGGAAGCCGCGGCCCGGAAACTTTCCGGGCGACGCCGCAAGGAGATCGTCGCGGTGCTGCTGTTCAGCGGCGGGCCCATCTTCGAGAGTTCCATACCGCTGTCGGTGTTCGGGATTGACCGCCAGGACGCCGGCGTGCCGCGCTACCGACTACTGGTGTGCGGCGGCGAGGACGGCCCGCTGCGGACCACAGGGGGCCTGGAACTCTCCGCACCGCATGGCCTGGAAGCGATCTCGCGGGCGGGCACGGTCGTCGTGCCGGCCTGGCGTTCGATCACTTCTCCGCCACCGGAGGAGGCGCTCGACGCACTGCGGCGCGCGCATGAAGAAGGAGCCCGCATCGTGGGCCTGTGCACCGGCGCGTTCGTGCTGGCCGCCGCGGGTCTGCTGGACGGGCGCCCGGCCACCACCCACTGGATGTACGCACCGACGCTGGCCAAGCGCTATCCGTCGGTCCACGTGGATCCGCGGGAGCTGTTCGTCGACGACGGCGACGTGCTGACGTCGGCCGGGACGGCGGCCGGAATCGATCTCTGTCTCCACATCGTGCGGACGGACCACGGCAACGAGGCGGCGGGCGCGCTGGCCCGGCGTCTGGTGGTCCCGCCGCGCCGGTCGGGCGGTCAGGAGCGCTACCTCGACCGGTCTTTACCCGAGGAGATCGGCGCCGACCCGCTGGCCGAGGTCGTCGCCTGGGCGCTGGAACACCTCCACGAGCAGTTCGACGTGGAGACACTGGCGGCACGCGCCTATATGAGCCGCCGTACGTTCGACCGCCGGTTCCGCTCGCTGACCGGCAGCGCACCCTTGCAGTGGCTGATCACTCAGCGGGTGCTCCAGGCGCAGCGACTGCTGGAGACGTCCGACTTCTCGGTGGACGAGGTCGCGGGGCGCTGCGGCTTCCGTTCGCCGGTGGCGCTGCGCGGGCACTTCCGGCGGCAGCTCGGCTCGTCGCCCGCGGCGTACCGGGCGGCCTACCGGGCACGGCGGCCGCAGGGTGAGCGGGTGACGGACTCCGAGCCGTCATCACCGCCCGCGCCGGCCGGCCTGCATCCGGAGGGGCCGGGTCCGGTGCCGCCGCAGCTCCGGCGGACCGCCGCGACCACCAGCGCGCTCGGCTCCGCGCCGGCCCTGGCCGACCACGCCCGGGAGGCGTACGCGGCCCGGGCGAGCGTGCCGGGACAGCGCAGCGGGCTGTAGCACCGAAGCTCTGAGGGCGGCGGGGGCATCTGTGACGCCCCCGCCGCCCTTAGGGTGGTCGCATGAACGATCGCATGGTGTGGATCGACTGCGAGATGACCGGCCTCTCGCTGTCCGACGACGCTCTCATCGAGGTGGCCGCCCTCGTCACCGACTCCGAGCTGAACATCCTCGGCGACGGGGTCGACATCGTCATCCGGCCGCCGGCCAAGGCCCTGGAGACGATGCCGGAGGTGGTGCGCCAGATGCACACGACCTCCGGGCTCCTGGAGGAGCTGGCCGGCGGCACCACGCTCGCCGAGGCCGAGGAACAGGTGCTGGCCTACATCCGCCGGCATGTGAAGGAGCCCGGCAAGGCGCCGCTCTGCGGCAACTCCGTCGGCACCGACCGCGGCTTCCTCGCCCGGGACATGCCGTCCCTGGAGAGCTACCTGCACTACCGGATCGTGGACGTGTCCTCGGTCAAGGAGCTGGCCCGCCGCTGGTACCCGCGCGCGTACTTCAACAGCCCCGAGAAGAACGGCAACCACCGCGCCCTCGCCGACATCCGCGAATCCATCGCGGAACTGCGCTACTACCGCGAGGCCGTCTTCGTCCCGCAGCCCGGACCCGACTCCGAGACCGCCCGCACGATCGCCGCGAAGCACGTCCTGCCCGCCCGGTAAAAGGCGTGCGCGAGCACCCCTGCGGACCCTGTACACTTTTTCTCGGCCGGTCGGAAACCCGCAAAGTTCGATCGCCGGTCGTGGTGGGTGTAGCTCAGCTGGTAGAGCACCTGGTTGTGGTCCAGGATGCCGCGGGTTCGAGTCCCGTCACTCACCCTGTGTCATCAGGCGGTGACTTCCCGAAAGGGAAGTCACCGCCTGATCGCGTTACCACGGCCTTTTGAAACACCTCGCACACATGTCACGTCACGCCCTCCGCAGCCGGGCCCAGCCCGTGAAGACGGCGAGTGCGACGGCGGCGCCCGCCTCGGTGGCCAGGGCGTCGGCGGTCAGCCGGTCCAGGTGCGGGCGGAGGGCGTCGACGAGGAGGAACACCACCACCGCTCCCCCGAGTCCCGCCGCGACACCCGGGCCCCAGTACCGGTGACGGGTCCAGAACCACTGGACCAGGAGCACCACGACCGGCGCGGCGACCGGCAGTTGGTACTCCCCCAGCAGCGCGAGCACCGCCCAGACGGCACCGCACACCACCGAACACCACACCAGCATCCGGCCCGCCTCAGCCCACGTCACCGCCCGCGCATCATCCACCGCGTGCCCCTCCCGGTCGTCCCGTCCCCCTGCCGACGGCGCCATTGAGCCACGGTCGGCCACCCGGCCGTCATTCCGGTTCCCGGCATGATCGGCGCCTGCCGGACTGCCGTACACGGGCAAGAACGCGAGACCCTCAGGACGACGCCCGCGGTACCAGTTCCGTCGCCAGGACCACCTGGTGGCGTTCCAGGCCGCGGGAGGCCGCCGGGCGGCGGTCCGCGATCTCGGTGAGGAGCAGGGACAGCATGCGGCGGCCCATCTCCTCGATGGGCTGGCGGACGCTGGTCAGCGGCGGGTCCATGTGGCGGGCTATCGCCGAGTCGTCGTAGCCGACCAGCGCCACGTCCTCCGGGATCCGGCGGCCCGCCTCGCGCAGCGCCTGGCGGGCGCCGGCCGCCATCACGTCGGAGCCGGCGAACACCGCGTCGAGCGACGGATCGCGGGCCAGCAGCGCGGCCATCGCGCGGCGGCCGCCCTCCTCGGTGAAGTCGCCGGGCTCGACCAGGCCGCCCGCCTCGTACCCCGCGTCGCGCAGGGCGTCGCGGTAGCCGTCGACGCGGCGCTGGGCGCCGTACACGTCGAGGCGGCCGGTGATGTGGGCGATCCGGGTGCGGCCCTGGGCGAGGAGGTGCTCGACGGCCGAGCGGCCGCCGCCGTAGTTGTCGGAGTCGACCGAGGGCAGCGTCTCCGCGGCGGAGCGGGGGCCGCTGATCACGGCCGGGATCTCCAGTTGGGAGAGCAGGTCCGGGAGCGGGTCGTCCGCGTGCACGGAGACCAGCAGGACGCCGTCCACCCGGTGGGCCGCGAGGTACTGGGCCAGCCGCTGCCGCTCACGGTCGCTGCCCGCGAAGATCAGCAGCAACTGCATCTCGGTGTCGGCGAGTTCGGCGCCCACACCGCGCAGCATGTCGGAGAAGTACGGCTCGGCGAAGAACCGGGTCTCCGGCTCGGGGACGACGAGGGCGATGGCGTCGGTGCGGTTGGCGGCGAGCGCGCGGGCGGCGGTGTTGGGGACGTAGCCGAGTTCGGCGACCGCCGCCTCCACGGCGGCACGGGTCGCGTCGCTGACCCGGGGGGAGCCGTTGATCACGCGGGAGACCGTGCCGCGGCCCACGCCGGCCCGGGCGGCCACCTCCTCGAGAGTCGGCCGACCCCCGCTGCGGCCCCGCGTTCCGTGGGTTGCCATGGGCTCCGCCTTCCCGACGTCGTCTTACTCTGGCCTGGAATCTAACAGTCCCCGCTGTTCGGGTGGCCGCCGCCGACCTCGCTCGTGCGCACGGCCGCCGGTGCGAGCGTTACCTACCGAAATGGGCCATATGTCGACCATGCACCCGGCTTATCTAACAGCCGGATAACTGAAGGCGTCTCGTCGTGTCCTCACCCTTGACACCCCCGCCCGAACCGACGACTCTTCAACACATCACTTGTGGGAGCGCTCCCACGGTACCTGACACATACACATCCCGCACGTTCCCCGCCCGAGCCGCAGCGAGAAACTAACGGGCCCAACAATGCAGTTGGCCGGGGGGTCGGCACGTCAGGGCAACAGGAGGACGTAATGCGAGCACGTACCCGAACCGCCCGCCGGGTGGTTGTCCTCGCGGCCGTCGCGTCGCTGGGCGCCGGGCTGCTGGCCGGCTGTGCCGACGACGGCGGCGACGACTCATCGAACGGGTCGTCCGGCGACGGCAAGGGCAAGACCACGATCACGCTGGGGCTTTTCGGTACGTTCGGCTTCAAGGAGGCCGGGCTCTACGCCGAGTACGAGAAGCTCAACCCGAACATCAAGATCGCCGAGAACGTCACCGAGCGCAACGAGAACTACTACCCCGCGCTCGTCAACCACCTCACCACCAACAGCGGTCTCCAGGACATCCAGGCCGTCGAGGTCGGCAACATCGCCGAGGTCGTCGCCACCCAGGCGAACAAGTTCCAGGACCTGTCCAAGGTTTCGGGCGTGAAGAAGAGCGACTGGCTGGACTGGAAGTGGGCGCAGGCCACCACCCAGGACGGCAAGACGATCGGTTTCGGCACGGACGTCGGCCCGATGGCCATCTGCTACCGCAAGGACCTCTTCGAGGCCGCCGGACTGCCCACCGACCGCACCGAGGTCGGCAAGCTCTGGGCGGGCGACTGGGCCAAGTTCGTCGACGTCGGCGAGCAGTACAAGGCGAAGGCGCCCAAGGGCACCACCTTCGCCGACTCCCCCGGCGGTCTGCTGAGCGCGATCCTCGGCAGCGAGTCGGAGCGCTTCTACGACTCCTCCGGCAAGGTCATCTACAAGACCAACCCGGCGGTGAAGGCCGCCTTCGACCTCACCGCGAAGGCCGCCCAGGAGGGCCTGGTGGGCAACCAGACCCAGTTCCAGCCGGCCTGGGACACCACCATCGCCAACAGCAAGTTCGCCGCGATGGCGTGCCCGCCGTGGATGCTCGGCTACATCAAGGGCAAGTCGAAGCCCGAGTCGGCCGGCAAGTGGGACGTCGCCGTGGCGCCCAAGTCCGCGAACTGGGGCGGCTCCTTCCTCTCCGTGCCGTCCAGCGGCAAGAACGTGAAGGAGGCGGAGAAGCTCGCCGCCTGGCTCACCGCGCCCGCGCAGCAGGCCAAGCTGTTCAAGGTGCAGGGCTCCTTCCCGAGCGCGCCGGGCACGTACACGCTGCCCGAGGTCACCGGCGCCAAGAACGAGATGACCGGTGACGCCCCGATCGGCACGATCTTCGCCGAGGCCGCCAAGGCCGCCCCGGTCCAGGTCATCGGCCCGAAGGACCAGATCATCGGGCAGGGTCTCGCCGACAACGGCGTCATCCTCGTCACCAAGGGCAAGTCGCCCGAGGACGCCTGGGAGACGGCCACGAAGACCATCGACAACAACCTGGACAAGTGACCCGTATGTCCACCCACGACACCGCCGCGCCCCCCGCCAAGGAGGGGGGCGCGGCCCCGGGCCGCCCGCCCGCGGCACCCGTGGACGCGGAGGCCCGGCGCCGGTCCCGGCTCTCGCGCCGCTGGCAGCGGGACATCCGCTGGAGCCCGTACGCGTTCGTCTCGCCGTTCTTCCTGCTGTTCCTCGCCTTCGGCCTGTTCCCGCTGATCTACACGGGCTGGGCGTCGCTGCACCAGGTGGAGATGACGGCCCCCACCGACATGAACTGGGTGGGGCTGCGCAACTACACACGGATCTTCGACGACGACTTCTTCTGGAACGCGGCGCGCAACACGCTGACGATCGGTGTCATCTCGACCGTCCCGCAGTTGCTGATGGCGATGGGCCTCGCGCACATCCTCAACTACCGGCTGCGCGCGTCGACGTTCTACCGGGTCGCGATGCTTGCGCCGTACGCGACCTCGATCGCCGCCGCCTCGCTCGTCTTCGTCCTGCTCTTCGGCCGTGACTACGGCATGATCAACTGGGCGCTGGACGCGGTCGGGGTGAGCCCGGTCGACTGGCAGAACGACAAGTGGCCGTCCCAGATAGCGGTGTCCACGATCATCATCTGGCGCTGGACCGGCTACAACGCGCTGATCTACCTGGCGGCGATGCAGGCCATCCCGCAGGATCTGTACGAGTCGGCGGCGCTGGACGGCGCCAGCCGCTGGCAGCAGTTCTTCCATGTCACGCTGCCGTCGCTGCGTCCGACGATCCTCTTCACGGTCGTCGTCTCGACGATCGGCGCCAGCCAGGTCTTCGGCGAGCCGCTCCTGTTCGACGCGAACAAGGGCGCGTCGGGCGGCGCGGAGCACCAGTTCCAGACGCTGGGCCTCTATCTGTACGAGCAGGGCTGGGTGAACCAGCACCTGGGCCGCGCCTCGGCGATCGCCTGGACGATGTTCCTGATCCTGATCGTGATCGGCATCGTCAACTACGTCATCTCGCGCCGGCTGCGCGCCAGTAGTTAGGAGGACCGGCCGTGACGACGACTTTGACGAAGCCCGAGCCCCACGACGCCGCGCCCACCGCCGCCCGAGTGCGGCGCCCCCGGTCCGCGCGGGCCGGCGGGCAGATGCACGGCGGTCCGATCGCGTACGTGATCCTCGCCGTGTTCACGTTCGGCTCGCTGTTCCCGCTGGTGTGGACCGCGATCGCCGCCTCCCGTGACAACCAGCGGCTGGCGCAGACCCCGCCGCCCTTCTGGTTCGGCTCCAACCTCTTCAAGAACCTGGACATCGCCTGGAACGACGCCAACCTCGGCAAGGCGTTCGTCAACACGACGATCGTGGCCGGGACGTCGGCGGCGACGATCGTCTTCCTGTCGACGATCGCCGGCTTCGCCTTCGCCAAGCTCCGCTTCCGGGGCCGCGGCGCGATGATGCTGATCGTCATCGGCACGATGATGGTGCCGCCGCAGCTCAGCATCATCCCGCTGTACATGATGGTGGCGAAGCTGGAGTGGACCGACCAGCTCCAGGCGGTGATCCTGCCCTCGCTGGTCAGCGCGTTCGGTGTGTTCTTCATGCGGCAGTACCTGATCCAGGCGCTGCCGGACGAGATCATCGAGGCGGCCCGGGTGGACGGCGCGAGCAGTTGGCGTGTGGTGTGGCACGTGGTGTTCCCCGCGGCGCGCCCGGCGATGGCCGTGCTCGGCATGCTGATGTTCGTCCAGACGTGGAACGACTTCCTGTGGCCGTTCCTGGTGCTCAGCCAGACCGGCAACCCGACCGTGCAGGTCGCGGTCGCGGGCCTCGGCCGCGGCTACACCCCCGACCAGTCCCTGATCATGGCGGGCGCGCTGCTGGGCACGCTGCCGCTGCTGCTGGTCTTCGCGATCTTCGGCAAGCAGATCGTGGGCGGCATCATGCAGGGCGCGGTGAAGGGCTGACGCCGCCCGCCGCACGACCCGAGGGGGTCGGGCCACCGTCGCCCCGGCCCCCGTCCCGCACGTCGCACTTCTTCCCCCCAACTCGTCGGTCCGTCTCGGCGGACCTCGACGACCTTCCATGGGAGCGCTTCCATGACTGAGTCCGCACAGCCGGCCACCCCGGTGACCACGGCCGCCCCGGTGACCACGACCGCCCCGGTGACCACGACCGCCCCGGTGACCACGGTGGCCCCGGCGACCCCGGTGACCCCGGTGGCTTTTCCTCCCGCCTTCCTCTGGGGCGCGGCGACCTCCGCGTACCAGATTGAGGGGGCGGTGCGGGAGGACGGCCGTACGCCCTCCATCTGGGACACCTTCAGCCATACGCCGGGAAAGACGGCCGGCGGCGAGACCGGTGACATCGCTGTCGACCACTACCACCGCTACCGCGACGACGTGGCGCTGATGGCGGACCTGGGCCTGTCGGCGTACCGCTTCTCGATCTCCTGGTCGCGGGTCCAGCCGACCGGCCGCGGCCCCGCCGTGCAGGTGGGCCTGGACTTCTACCGCCGTCTGGTGGACGAGCTGCTCGCCAAGGGCATCAAGCCGGCCGTCACCCTCTACCACTGGGACCTTCCGCAGGAGCTGGAGGACGCGGGCGGCTGGCCGGAGCGGGACACCGCGTACCGGTTCGCCGAGTACGCGCAGATCGTCGGCGAGGCGCTCGGCGACCGCGTGGAGAACTGGATCACGCTCAACGAGCCCTGGTGCAGCGCCTTCCTCGGCTACGCGTCCGGCGTGCACGCGCCGGGCCGCACCGACCCGGTGGCCTCCCTGCGCGCCGCCCACCACCTCAACCTCGCCCACGGCCTGGGCACTTCGGCGCTGCGTTCGGTGATGCCGGCCCGCAACACGGTGGCGATCAGCCTCAACTCGTCGGTGGTACGCCCCCTTTCACCGACGCCGGCCGACCTGGCGGCGGTCCGCAAGATCGACGACCTGGCCAACGGGATCTTCCACGGCCCGATCCTGCGCGGCGCCTACCCCGAGACGCTGCTCGCCGCGACCCGGTCCCTGACGGACTGGTCGTACGTCCAGGACGGCGACCTGACGGCGATCCACCAGCCGCTGGACGCGCTGGGCCTGAACTACTACACGCCGACGCTGGTCTCCGCGGCCGAGGAGACTCTCCGGGGTCCGCGCACCGACGGTCACGGCGCGAGCGACCACTCGCCCTGGCCGGGCGCGGACGACGTCGCCTTCCACCAGACGCCGGGCGAGCGTACGGAGATGGGCTGGACGATCGACCCGACCGGCCTGCACGACCTGATCATGCGCTACACGAAGGACGCGCCGGGCCTGCCGCTCTACATCACCGAGAACGGCGCGGCCTACGACGACAAGCCCGACCCGGACGGCCGCGTCCACGACCCGGAGCGCGTCGCCTATCTGCACGGCCACCTCTCGGCTGTGCGGCGCGCGATCGCCGACGGGGCGGACGTACGGGGCTACTTCCTGTGGTCCCTGCTGGACAACTTCGAGTGGGCGTACGGCTACGAGAAGCGGTTCGGCGCGGTGTACGTCGACTACGCGACCCAGGCCCGCACCCCGAAGTCCAGCGCCCTCTGGTACGCCCGAGCGGCCCGCACCGGCACCCTCCCCGACCCCACCGAGACCACCTGACCCGACTCCGGGGCAGGGGAATGGGAGGGGGGCGCGACAGACTGTGGGGGTCTGCCGCGCCCCTTGGGCGAGGGCTTCTCCCGTGTCCTGCGATCAGTGTTCTCCCAGTTCGAACCACGTCGCCTTGCCGCCGGACGGGCCGTGGGTGCAGATGCCCCAGGCGGTGGAGCCGGTGGAGATCAGGTGCATGCCGCGGCCGTGCTCCTCGTCGGGGGTCGCGGTGCGGAGGGCGGGCAGGCCCGGGGCCCGGTCGTGGACGAGGACGCGGAGACGGTGGTGGGGGTCGGTCCATCCGGCGTGGAGGGTGACGGGGGTGGTGCAGCCCTTGTCGGCACAGGCGTTGATCGCGTTGGTCACGGCCTCCGAGGTGAGGAGAACGGCCGTGTCGGCGAGTTCGGGCCGCCGGGAGCCGACGAGCAGCGTCCGAACGGCCTCCCGGGCGGCGCGGACCCATACGGGGTGGGGCGGGAAGGTGAGGGAGACGTGGGGTGGGTCTTCCATGGGGGCTCCTGTGTCGAGGGGGGCGACCTGTCGCCGAAAGTAGGGCCACGCGTGGGAGAGTTACAACCGTGTACGGCCGCTTCCCCTCTCACGGGTGACACCGTCGCAAGCCGGTGGACGGCCGCGCCGAGGTCCCGGCACACTGCGCACCGGCCCCAGGGAAGGACCACATGCCACCGAGGACGAGCCCCAGCGAGCGCCAGCGGCGTCTGGGCGCGGAACTGCGCAAACTGCGCGTCCGGGCCGGGATGTCGGGTGACACCGCCGCCGGCCTGATCGGCGCCGAGCGCACCCGGATCAGTCACATCGAGCGCGGACGCGTCGACGTCCCGCGCAACGGCCTCTACAAGCTGCTCCGCGCCTACCGGTGCCCCGAGGGCGCGTACTTCGACAGCCTGATGGACATGGCCCACGAGAGCGGACGCGGCTGGTGGAACGGCTTCAGCGACACCATCGGCCCGGCGGGCCGGGACCTGGCCGAACTGGAATCCCGCTCGACCGCGCTGCGCACCCACGAGCCTCTCCTCATCCCCGGCTTGCTCCAGACCGGGGAGTACGCCCGGGCTGTGCTGGACGCGACCGAGGCAGACCCTCAACGAGCAGACCGATACGCCCAGTTCCGCCAGGCACGACAGCGCGTCCTGACCGGCGAATCCGCGGTGGCCTACCACGCGGTGGTCTACGAAGCGGCGCTGCACACTCGTGTGGGCGGAGCGGCAGTCATGCGCAGACAGCTCCTGCGACTGATCGAGGTCTCCCGGCTGCCCAACGTGACCGTACAGGTGTACCCCTTCGAGGCGGGGAACTACGCTGCGCACACGCAGGCATTCGTCATCTACGACACCACGGCACCCGAACTGGGCACGGTCTACCTGGAACATCCGACGCAATCCCACTTCCTGCGGGATGGAGACCAACTCGGCGAGTACGCCAAGATGTTCGGACGGCTCTCTGAACTGGCGTTGGCCCCGATCGACCCGGAAGCGGCGCCGGAGTCACACGAGTCACGGGACTCACTGAGCCTCGTCCAGCACGTGATGTACACCCTGTGAGAGGACCTTCATGCCCCAACTGGCCTGGCAGAAGTCGTCGTTCAGCTCGGGCGGCGAGGGCAACTGCGTAGAGCTGGCCGCATCGCCCTCCTCCCGCATCCACCTCCGTGAGAGCGACCACCCCCACGACACGGCCGCCGCCACACCCCACGCCCTCGCGCATCTGCTCCACGCGGTCAAGCGTGGGGACCTCCCGGTCTGAGGGGCGTCAGCGTTCCGTCGGGGACTGCTCGCCGGTGATCAGGACCGTGCCGGACGGGGTCGTTGGCGTTCTCGGGGTCAGGGTGAGGGTGATCCGCTGGGTTTCCGCGTGGCCGTATCTGCCGGAGGCGCCCGCGTCGATCACCCACAGGCGTACCTTCGCGTCGGCGCCCGCCTCGCGGGTCACCGCGACGGACGCCTCGATCTCGACCGGGCCGAGTTCGAAGCGGAGCGCCTCGCCCTCGCCGTCCGCCAGGGCCGTGTTCAGTTGGGTTCTCAACTCGCGGATCATGTCGGCGAGTTCGATCATCGCTCCCCCTTGTGGCTCGTCACCGCAGGACCGTCAGGGCCACCACGGTGACCAATGCAACTACAGTCAGCGCGGCCCAGACCAGAGCGGTCACCCGTTCCTTGCTCGGGCGGCGGTGGACCACGATCCCGCCGGGGCCGGGGTAGGCGTAGTACACCCGGTCGGGATCGGCCCGCAGGGCCACCCGGGCGAGCGGCAGATGGCGGAGCGTGACGCGGCGCAGGATCTCGCCGTCCTTCACCGCGAGCAGCGGCGCGGCCAGCTTGCGGTGCTCGTCGTCGAGGAAGTCGGGGAGTTCCTCGCCGACGTCGCGCAGGGTGCGGTGGTTCCACTGGTCGGTGCGGACCCGGAGGAAGGCCGGCGCGGACACCTTCGTCTCCTCCCGGTCGGGCGTGTGGGTGATGACGCCCTGGGTCCACACGGTGAAGCGGCCGGTGCCGCCGCACGCCTCGTCCCGCACCCGCCGCGCGCCCTTGCAGTCCGCGCAGGGGGCCAGACCGGTCCCCGAGCAGACCGCGCAGGTGGTCTGCCGCCGGCCGCGACAGCTCGGGCAGGCCACGTCCGGGCGCCGGCACCGTGAGCAGGTGGCCCGCTCCACCTCCGCCGCGTCCGGGCGGGGCGCGGCGGCGGCACGGGCCCGGCGGCTGCGCGGATGCCCGGTGCCGTCGCACTCCCAGCAGGTGTCGGGGCCGCCGTGGCAGACCGCGCACTCGACATCCCGGGGGCAGTCCCGGCCGCCGCGCCCCTCGCAGGTGGCGCAGTCCTTCCGGCCGTCCTCGCAGTCCGGGCATTCCAGCTCGTCCAGCGAACCCTCGCGGACGAGTTCGTACCGCTTCGCAAGCCCCGGGTGCGCGGGCGGCGGGACGGTGTACGCGTCGAGATCGGTGTACGTCGGCTGCCGCGCCGGGCCTGCGCGCCGCCCCTTCTCCTTGCGGGACGTCTCCTCCCGGCGCTCGATCGACCGCAGGACCTGGCAGTCGAACAGCGACTGCCAGGAGAAGTCCGCCGTACCGGCCGCGGTGACGTGGACGCCCCCGCCGCGCCGGGCGATGTGCCGTTCGACGGCCTTGAGGATCTCTTCCCTGGACGGTGCCGTGGCCAACGCCGTTCCCCCTCGCCGCCGGAAGACGCGTGCAGGAGGAGCAGGCTAGGAGCACGGCACGGCCACGACAAGAGCGCCTCGTCACGGCAAGAGGCGCCCTGGTCACGTCACTTGTACGCGGCGAACGCCTTCGCGAAGGCGGAGTCGCTCTGGAGGATCGAGCTGCACGTGGCGTCGGCCTGGTTCTTGGTGCCGCCCGGGCACTGCTTGTCCCGGGTGACCGACCACATCGACAGCCAGCCGAGCCCCTTGGCCTTGGCGAACGCGACGAGCTGGGTGGCGTCCTCGACCTTGAATATCTCGGTGACGACGTCGTTCACGCCGATCATCGGCGTCACCGCGACGGTCTTCCACGCCGCGCTCTCGCTGAGCCCGAGCACGCTCTTGACCTGTGCCTGCGTCGCGGTGGCGGCCTGCTCGGCGTACGTGCCCATGTCCCCGCTGTACGCCGGGCCGTAGTCCATCGCCATGATGTTGACGGTGGCGATCCCCACGCCGTTGGCCTTCGCGTCGGCGAGCAGGCTCACGCCGTCCTGGGTCAGCCCCTCGGGCATCACGGGGAGGGTGTAGGAGACGTCGAGGCCGGGGTGGCTGCGCTGGAGCCGGGCGATGGCCTGGGCGCGGCGGGTGTTCGCGGCGGCGTTCGGCAGGGCGCCGCCCTCGACGTCGAAGTCGACCTTGGTCAGCCCGTAGGCGTCCACGACCTTGGTGTACGCCGCCGCCAGCGCGTCCACCGAGGTGCAGGTGGTGGCCAGTTCGGAGCCGGCCGCGCCGCCGAAGGAGACCCGGACGTCACCGCCCTTGGCGCGCAGCGCGCCGATCTGCGAGGCGACGCCGTCGCTCGCGAGGTCGGTGACCCCGCCCCACTTCGGTGTGCAGCCGCCGCCGTCGGTGACGAAGGCGAGGTTGTACTCCTTCACGCCGGTCGCCGCCGTGTGCGCGAGCAGGTCGAAGGCCGGGTAGAGGGAGGTGTCGACGAACGGGGCGAAGCCGGCGGAGGCGGTCGTGCCGGTGCCGCCGGTGGGGGTCCCGCCGGAGCTGGGGCTCGCACTGGCGCTCGGGCTCGCGCTCGCACTCGGGCTGGCGCTCGCACTGGGGCTCGCGCTCGGGGAGGGTGCCGTCGTCGGCCTGCCGCTGGGCTCGGGCGTGGCACCGCCGTCCGCCGAACACGACGTGCCGTCGATCCGGCAACCGACCGGATCCGCCGTGCCGTTGACGACGAACCCGACGGTGACCGACTCCCCGGCGGCGAGCCCGTCGGTGTCCCAGGACGGCGGGCTCACGGTGATGTGCTGCCCGCTCGCCTTCGACTCGGCGTTCCACAGAGAGCCGAGCTTCGTCCCGGACGGCAGGTCGAACTCCAGCTTCCAATCGCCCTTGGTCGCACCGCTGTTGTTGGTGACGACGTACTGCGCGGTGTACCCGGTCGACCAGTCGCTGGTCCTGGTGTAGGCCGCCCCGATCCCGGCCGCCTGCGCGGTCCCTGTCACCAGGACGACCGCGCCGCCGACCACCGCCGCGGCGACCGCCCCGCCGATCACCTTGTTCCGACCACTGACCCTGCGCCGGTGCGTACTCATGGGCTGCCTGCCTTCACTGTTCACGGGGTGGGACGCGGCAGCACGCTAGCGATCCCGAACCCGGCAAATCGCCCGACAGGGACGGCCGTCGACGGCCTTAGGGCGCGCTTAAGGAGCACATCGGGGGCGGTTAAAAGATCGTGACTGACCGAGTTCGGACGACAGCGATCGTGATTGATCAAAAGCCGTCCGGCGCCAGGCCCCGGGTCACCCGGCCGCCGCCGCCCGTCTCCGTCTGCGCATCGCCCCCCGGTGCCCCCTGCGGACCGGCTCGCGGCCGTCGAGCTGGAGCCACAGACGTATCTCCGTGCCGCCGAGGACCGACGAGCCGATCCGGACGTCACCGCCGGTGGACTCGGCGAGCCGGCGCACGATGTCCAGGCCCAGCCCCGTCGAGCCGGCCGCGCCCGAACCCCGGCCGCGCGCCATCGCCGTCTCGGGGTCGGGGATGCCGGGACCCGCGTCGGACACCAGGACGATCACCGCGTCGTCGCCGTTGTGCACGTCGACCGCGAAGGCGGTGCCCTCCGGGGTGTGCCGGAAGACATTGCCGAGCAGGGCGTCCAGCGCGGCGGCCAGATCGGCGCGGGCCACGGGTATCCGCACCGGACGGTCCACCCCGGCCGTGCGCACCTTGCGGCCCTCGTCCTCGGCGAGCGCCGACCAGAACGCCATCCGCTCCCGGACCACCTCGGCCGCGTCGCACCCGGCGCCCGGCCCGGCCGCCGCCGTCTGCGGCTTGGCCTCCCGGGCCGTACGGATGATGGTGTCGACCTCGCGCTCCAACTGGGCGACCGCGGTCCTGGTCTGCTCGGCGGCCGGAGAGTCGCCGAGCGAGGCCGCGTTCAGCCGGAGCACGGTCAGCGGGGTGCGCAGCCGGTGGGACAGGTCCGCCGCCAACTCCCGTTCGTTCGCCAGGAGCTGGACCACCTGGTCGGCCATCGAGTTGAACGCCACGGCCGCCAGCCGCAGTTCGGTCGGCCCCTCCTCGGGCACCCGCGCCCCGAGCTTGCCCTCCCCCAGTTCGTGCGCGCCCTCGACCAGGCGCTGGGCCGGCTGCACCATGCGCACGCCCAGCCGGTCGGCGACCGCGACCGAGCCGACCACCAGGCCCGCCCCGACGGCCGCGAGCACCGCCCAGGCCGTGGCCACGCCGTTGCTCACCGCGGACTCGGGGACGAACACCTCGATCACGACCGTGCCCAGGCTGAGCGCGACCGGCTGGAGCAGCGCGGACCCGCCGGGCACCTCGGCGGTGGAGGCCCGGCCCAGCTTCCGTACGGCGGCGATGTCGGCGTCGGCGGCGCGCTGCCGGCCGAGGTCGACGGCGCCCCGGCCGTCACCCGCCGGGATGTGCACCGCCATCCCGTCGTCCGAGCCGGCCGAGGCCACGACCCGCTCCAACTGCTCGCGGTCGATGGTGATGGACAGCGCCGGGACCACGACCGCCGCCTCCCGCTCGGCGTTGGAGAACGCGCGGTCGCGGGCCATCTCCTTGATGACCAGACCGAGCGGCACCGCGAAGGCGACCACGACCATCGCGGTGACCGCCAGACAGACCTTGACCAGGGCCCATCTCATCCCGCCCACCCCGCTTCCGCCGGCGGCTCCAGCTTCACGCCGACACCGCGCAGGGTGTGCAGATAGCGCGGCCGGGCCGCCGTCTCGCCCAGTTTCCGGCGCAGCCAGGACAGATGGACGTCGATGGTCTGGTCGTCGCCGTAGGACTGCTGCCACACCTCGGCCAGCAGTTCCCGGCGCGGTACGACCACCCCGGGCCGCCCGGCGAGGAACGCCAGGAGGTCGAACTCGCGCCGGGTCAGGTCGAGTCGGGCGCCGTCCAGCTCGGCCTGGCGGCGCAGCGGATCGACCGTCAGGCCGCCGACCCGGATGACCGAGGAGGGCGGGGCCTCGCCGGCGGCGGAGCGGGAGCGGCGCAGCACGGCCGCCATCCGCGCCGACAGGTGCTCCACGGAGAACGGCTTGGTCAGGTAGTCGTCCGCGCCCGCGTTGAGCAGGCGGACGATCTCCGTCTCGTCGTCGCGCGCGGTCGCGATGATGACCGGGACGTCGGTGATGCTACGCAGCATCTTCAACGCCTCGGAGCCGTCCAGGTCGGGCAGTCCGAGGTCCAGGACGACCACGTCGAAACGGAAATGGGCGACCTCGCGCAGCGCCTCCAGGGCTGTCCCGACGCTGCGCACGGTGTGCGAGGCGTCGGTCAGATGCCGGATGAGCGCCGAGCGTACGAACTGGTCGTCCTCGACCACGAGCACACTTGCCATGCGCCGCACCGTACGCCATGCCGACGAGCCCGGTCGGGGCCTGTGGACAACTCCCGCCTTGTGGACAACCGGTGACCCGGCAGGCGACACCCGTGGGGCGGGTGGGGCAAGATGGCCCGCGATGCGCAGAGGACTCGTACACGTACTGGCCTGGCTGCTCGCCACGGGCGCGGCGGTCACGCTGTCGTGGTGGGGTGTCCACACCGTGATGGCGGGCACGGCCTACGATCCTCCGCGCGCCCTTCCGCTGACGGCGGCGGAGGCGACCGCGACCTCGCAGGACTCCCGGCCGCTGCCCTCCGGGAACAGCGTGGCCTCTCCCTCCCCCGGCCCGTCGCGCGGCCCGGCCACGAAGACCCCGGCGCCGAGCCGCACCCCCGACGCCTCCGCGTCGCCGTCGCCGAGTGCCGCGTCCTCCTCCCCCGCCGCCTCCGCCGGGACGGTCAAGAGCTACGACACCGACGGCGGGCGGGTCGTCTTCGACCTGCGGAAGACCTACGCGACGCTCGTCTCGGCGACGCCGGGCGCGGGCTGGTCGATGCAGGTGTGGAAGACGGAGGCGTGGATCCGGGTGGAGTTCGCCTCGGGCGCGGACCGGGTGTCGGTCTTCTGCACCTGGCACGACGGCCCGCCCCGGGTCGAGGTGGGCACGTACTGACAGGGGCGGTGGGGTCTCAGCGGAACACCGAGGGCGGTGGCGCCGGGGAGGCGACCGCCGACGCGTCCGTGACCGGTACCGCCCCGCCGGTGAAGTCGGTGAGCGCCCGGCCGTGTTCGACCCGGCCGGGGTGCGGGTCGGAGGCGGCCCTGCGGGTCAGTTCCGCGACCGGCAGCGGCAGGTCGGAGGCGACGAGGACCGCATTGCCGAAGCGTTTCCCCCGCAGCACCGTCGGGTCGGCGACGAGCGCCAGTTCGGCGAACCGGGCGGCGGCGGTGGCGATCTGGCCGCGCAGATGGGCGAGCGGCGGACCGTCCGCGAGGTTGGCGGCGTAACTTCCGCCCGGCTTCAGGGTTCTGCGGACCTCGTCGAGGAACTCGACGGAGGTGAGGTGGGCGGGGGTGCGGGCGCCGCTGAACACATCGGATATGACGAGGTCGGCCCAGCCGTCCGGGATCTTGCCGAGGCCCTCCCGCGCGTCGAGGGAGCGCACCCGGATCCGCGCGCCCGGGTCCAGCGGCAGCCGTTCGCGCACGAGCCGCACGAGCGCGGCGTCCCGCTCGACGACCTGCTGGGTGGAACGGGGCCGGGTGGCGGCGACATAGCGGGCCAGGGTGAGGGCGCCGCCGCCGAGGTGCACGACGTGCAGGGGGCGGCCGGGCGGTGCGGTGAGGTCGATGACATGGCCGATGCGGCGCTGGTACTCGAAGGAGAGATGGGCCGGGTCGTCCAGGTCGACGTGCGACTGCGGCGCGTCGTCAAGAAGCAGTGTCCAGGCCCGCGCCCGGTCCGGATCGGGCACGAATCGCGCCGACCCGCCGTCGACGGCCTCGGGGGCGGCGGCCCCGGCGTCCCGCTCCCGGTCCCGCTCACGCCGGCTGCTGCTCCTGGACTTTCCCATACGTCCATGGTCGCAGGCCGGGGAGGGCTCACGGGCGGCGCCGGTCCATGGGGGACCGCGTCGGCTCAGCGCAGAGCGGGCGTCACCGGCAACTGTCCGCCGCCTCGATCAGCCGGGCCGCCTCCCCGAGGGCGCGGCGCAGGACCGCGGGGTCCGTCGCGAGGTCCGCCTCGCCGGGCGGCACCAGCCAGTCCGAGCCCGCCACCGGCTCGGGGGCGAGTCTCAGTCCCCGGCCGTCGGTCCCGGTGCAGACGCTGCCGGGGACGTCCCAGGCGGCCGCGGTGCCGGGCGGCACGAGGAAGGCGAGCGTGTCGTCGCCGTCGTCGTGCAGGACGGGCCCCACCACCTCCCCGTCCCCCCGCCGCAGGATGTCGACCGCCTCCAGACCCTGCCGGGTCGGCACCGTCACGAGGTCGCACGCCGTCACCGACGACGTACAGAAATCGTTGCTCTGGCTGGTCTCCATCCCGGCCTCCACCGCGCAGCCCGCCTGTCGTCCACAGCATTCAACGCGTCACGTCGTCAACGGCTACGGCGGAAGTCCGCCGCAAAGGATGGCAGTTCATGGCAGATCCCGGATGAGATATCCGGTTTGTAGCCAAACACCGCATGGCGGCCCGATCGCAGCAGGTACGTTCTTGCCCGCCGGACATCAGGGTGATCACGTCGGAAATCGGTCGACCCGCCCCGATCCCGGCATGGTTCGACGGTTCGCACGAGAGGACCCGGCCATGGCGTCGTCGACGGTGACCCCACCCCGGCCCAACCGGCCATCCCGACCCAACCTCGCCTTCCGGCACCTGCGCGGACAGCGCTCGCCGGCCGAGTTCGCCGCGCTCGTGCGGCGGGCCGCGCGTGAGATCGGCGAGCGGGTGAGCTGTGACGCGCGCTACATCGGGCGGGTCGAGGCGGGCGAGATCCGCTGTCCCAACTACGCGTACGAGCGGGTGTTCCTGCACATGTTCCCCGGCCGCACGCTCACCGATCTGGGCTTCGCGCCCCGCTCCTCCGTCCGCGGACGCGGGGCGCGCGCCCCGGAGGTCACGCCCGGTCCGCACACCATGAGCCCCGCGCACCTCACGGGTGAGGCGCGTGCGGCGGGTGAGACGCGCGGGGCGTACGAGCCGTATGACACGCAGAACCCGTACGACACGCACCACAACGACGAGGAGAGCGACGTGCTGCGTCGCGCATTCATGACGGGCGGAGGCGCCGCCGTGGCCGCCGTCTCGCTGGGCCCGCTGGGGCCACTGGGGTTCACCGCCGACGCCGTCGCGGCGGAGCGCCGGGTCCGCCCGGTGGGGGCCCGGGAGGCGAGCGCCCTGGAGGAGGCGGTCCGCAGGATCCGGCTGCTGGACGACCGGCACGGCGCCGACGGCCTCTACCGGCGGGCGGCCGCACCCCTGCGGGCCGCGTACGCGCTGCTGGACGCCGGGGCGACCCGGCAGGCCACCGCCGAACGGCTGCACTCCGGCGCCGGGGAGCTGGCGATCTCCGTGGGCTGGCTGGCCCATGACTCGGGCCGTTTCGAGGACGCGCGCTCGCACTACGCCGAGGCCCTCGCCACCGCCCGGATGACCGGCGACCAGGCACTGGAGGCGCACGCCTTCTGCAACACGGCGTTCCTCGCGCGCGACGCCGGGCGCCCCCGTGAGGCGGTGCGCGCCGCGCAGGCCGCGCAGCGCGTCGCGCGCCCCCTCGGCTCACCCCGGCTGATGTCCCTGCTGGCGCTGCGCGAGGCGGGCGGCTGGGCCGGGCTCGCCGACCGGGCCGGCTGCGAACAGGCTCTGATCCGCGCCCAGGCCCTCTTCGGACAGGGCTCGCGCGACGACGACCCCGAGTGGATGAGCTTCTACGGCGAGGCCGAGCTGGAGGGCCTGGAGGCGCAGTGCTGGTCGACGCTGGGCGACTGGGGGCGGGCGGCCCGGCACGCGAGCCGGGCGGCGGAACTCCAGGACCCGCACTTCACCCGGAACATCGCGCTCTACACGGCCGAGCTGGCGGACGACCTCGCGCGCGGGGGGCGCCCCGACGAGGCGGCGACGGCGGGACTGCGGGTGCTGGACCTGCTGGACCAGGTCCAGTCGTCGCGGGTGCAGGGGATGCTGGACGGCACCGCGCGCGTGCTGGCGCCGCACCGGCGGGCGAGCGGGGTGTCGGCCTTCCTGGAACGGCACACCTCGGCCGCCTCGGCACCCGGGGAACGGCAGCGGGTACCGGCGCCGCGCAGCGCGTAGCCCCCTCGTGGCGCGGAGGAACCGGCCCGGAGGAGCCAGCCCGGCGGTCAGCCCGCCAGGTGTCCCAGGTCGTTCCAGCTCTCCACGGCCGGCTCTCCGTAGGCCCATCCCAGGACGGACAGCGAGGTCGGGTTCAGCCGGATCCGGGCCGCGAAGTCCAGCGGCAGCCCCAGCCACCGCGCCCCGATCGACCGGAGGATGTGGCCGTGGGCGAAGACCAGCACGTCCCGGTCGCCGGACCGCGCCCAGGCCACGACCTCGTCCGCGCGGGCGGTGACCTCGGCGAGGGACTCGCCCCCGGGGACGCCGTCGCGCCAGATCAGCCAGCCCGGCCGGACCGCCTGGATCTGGGCGGGGGTCATGCCCTCGTAGGCGCCGTAGTCCCACTCCATGAGCGTGTCCCAGGTGCCGGCGCGCTCGCCGAAGCCCGCCAGCTCGCACGTCTCCCGCGCGCGTGCCAGCGGGCTGGTGCGTATCTCGACGTCGTCCAGGCCGTCGAACGGCGCCCGGTGCAGCCGTTCGCCCAGCAGCTTCGCTCCCCGGCGGCCCTCCTCCAGGAGGGGCACGTCGGTCCTGCCGGTGTGCTTGCCGGACAGCGACCACTCCGTCTGTCCGTGCCGGGCCAGCAGGATGCGCGGTGCCATGGGGGACCTTTCCGGGACGACCCCGAGGGGAATCGGGGAGAAATCGGGGGCGGGACCCCTCCATCATCGCGCACCCTGGGAGGGGGCAACCCGGGGGGCGATCTCAGCGTCTTTGAGTGCCGGGGGGGCGCTCGGACCGGGCGCGTTCGTACGACGTAAAGTGGCTCGTTCCGCGCGCCGCACGACATGAAGGGGGAGGCGATCGGATTGCCGCAGACCGAGACACCGGGCACCGAGGCGGCCCCACGCACCCGGCTGCGCTGGTGGACCGAGCTGCCGTTGATCCTGCTGGTGTACGCCTGCTACTCGGCGGGCCGGCTGCTGGCGCGGGGCGACGTGACGACCGCCGTCGACCACGGCCTGGCGATCCTGCGCTTCGAGAAGGCCCTGTACCTCAACGCCGAGCACCCGCTGAACCGCCTGTTCACGCGCGAGGCGTGGCTCGGCGTCCCGGCCGACTTCTGGTACGCCTCGCTGCACTACGTGGTCACCCCGGCGGTCCTGGTCTGGCTGTTCCGCTCGCGCGCGGAGATCTACCGGGCGGCCCGCACCTGGCTGATGACGTCGACCTTCATAGGTCTGATCGGCTTCACCCTGCTGCCGACCTGCCCGCCCCGGCTGCTGGCCGAGAGCCACGGCTTCGTGGACACGATGGCCCAGTACAGCTCGTACGGCTGGTGGGGCGGCGAGGCGAGCGCCCCGCGCGGGATGGGCGGCATGACCAACCAGTACGCGGCGATGCCGAGCCTGCACGTGGGCTGGGCGCTGTGGTGCGGTGTGATCCTGTGGCGGCACGGCGGCACCCGGCTGGCGAAGACCGCCGCGATCGTGTACCCGCTGGTGACGACGATCGTGGTGATGGGCACCGCCAACCACTACTTCCTCGACGCGGCCGCGGGCGCGGCCGTGATGGGTGCCGGCCTGCTGCTGGCCCCGCTCGTGATGCGTGCGGCCGACCGGGTCAAGGCGGCCTTCGCGGCCCGCTCCACGGCCCTCGGTGCCGTCGCCGTCCCGTCCGTCCCGGCGGACTCCCCGGCCGCATCCGCCTCGATTGTCAGTGCCGGATGCCAGACTTCCACGGGTGAGCGAATTCCACGGCAGCGCGACTCAGGGTTCGGGTCCGGAACCGAACCCGGTGCCTCCCCCTCGGACCAGGGGGACGGCGCTCCGGCAGCGGCTCGCTGAGCTGCGCGGCCCCGACGTCCCGGCGAAGGCGCTGGACGCCCGGGCCCTCGCGGCGCTCGCCGCGAACCCGGGCTGCAAGCGCCGCGCCCTGCTCGACGGCGCCGGGGTGAACAAGGCGGCACTGGCCGGCGCGCTCGGCTCGCCGTCGGCCTTCGGGCAGTCCCAGTTCGCCCTCACCCGCGGCAACGCCTTCGAGGCGAAGGTGAAGGCGGACGGCGGCGCCGAGCTGCTCCGCCTGGTGCACGAACGGCTGGATCCGGGGGCCGAGCCCCCGGCCTCCGCGAGCGTCCCCGACCTCACCGCGTCCGGCCCCGAGGGCCGTACCGCGCGGACGGCCCTGGCGCTGCGCGAGGCGACCGGTCCCGCGCGCGGCACCTGGACCCTGCTCGACCACCCGATGCTCGCGCTGGAGGTGGCCGGCTCCCCCGCCTTCCTGGAGCCGGACGCCGTGGTGGTGCACCCGGACGGCACCTGGACCGTCGTGGAGATCAAGTCCTTCCCGATGCTGGACGGCTCCGCGGACCCCGCGAAGGTCGGCGCGGCCGCCCGGCAGGCCGCCGTCTACGTGCTGGCCCTGGAGGAGGTCGCCGCCCGGCTCGACCCCGCGCCGAAGGTCCGCCACCGGGTGCTGCTGGTCTGCCCCAAGGACTTCTCCAACCTGCCGACGGCGTCCGCCGTGGACGTGCGCAAGCAGCGCGCGGTCACCAGCCGCCAGCTCGCCCGGCTCACCCGCATCCAGGACATCGCCGACGCGCTCCCCGAGGGCGTCTGCTTCTCCCCCGAGCTGCCCGCCGAGCAGCTCACGGCGGCCGTCGCGGCCGTCCCTGCGACCTACGCGCCCGAGTGCCTGGCCGCGTGCGAGCTGGCGTTCCACTGCCGGGACCGGGCCCGCGCGGCCGGCGCGGTGACCAGCCTGGGCCGGTCCGTCCGCGCCGACCTGGGCGGGCTGAGCCGGGTCGACGACGTCCTGGCGGCCGCGCGCGGCGAGGCCGGGGACCCCGAGGACCCGGCCGTCGCCGCCCTGCGCCGGGCCGCCCGGCTGCGCGCCGAGGCACTGGGGGCGATGTGTCCCTGATCGCCTCCCTCGCCCGTCTCGAGGCCCTGACCACCGGCCGCGCCCAGCCCGCCGCCACCGTCCGGCACCGGCATCTCTCCGACCGGCCGCTGGTCTTCGTACCGCTGACCACCGCCGGTGAGGCGGGCGCCCCGCTCGGCGCACTCGTCGGCACCGACCGGGACGCGCCGCGGCTGCTCGCCGTGCCGCAGCCGCGCGACCGCGACCTCAGGTTCGCGTTCCTGGCCGAACTGGCCGACGTGGTGCTGCCGTACATCGACTCCTACGCCGACGGCGTGGAGGCCGCCGAGCGCACCGACACCGACCCCGAGACCGGCAAGCGCGTCAAGGTCGAGGTCGAGCTGTGCTCCGACGCGCCACAGCTCGTCGTGCCGAGCCGCGCGGGCGTCGAGTACGTCCGCCTCCTCGGCCGCTCGATGCGCTTCCGGCGGACGGCGGAGCAGGACCCGGAGACCCCGTATCCCGCGCCCCCGCGCGTGCCGCTGCTCGGCCGGTGGCTGACCCACTTCGGGGAGCGGGCGCGGGTGCCCGGCTCGTCGCTGCTCCTCGCGCTCACCGACGTGCTCGGCCGGCACTGGGCGACCGGACAGTCCGGCCTGGAGGACCAGCACCTGGGCGCGCTGCTCTCCTGGATCGCCCCGCCGGACGGCGCGACGGGCGCCGAGGCGGCGCTGCGCGCGGAGCTGGCGCGGGACGCGGGCGGGCAGTTGCTGTGCCCGCCGGCCGGTCCGGCCACCGACCCGGCGTTCGACAACAAGCTGCTCGCCCCGGCCATCGAGCGCTACGACCGCGCGCGGACCGCCCTCGCGGCCGCGGAGGACGGCCTGGAGGCCGACGACCGGCTGGGCGCGCTGACCGGCGCCGAGCGGGAGATCCGCGAGCTGGTGCGCAGCCGCACGCTGCCCACCTGGGAGCGGGTGTGGGAGGGCCTCGACCTGCTGCGGGCGCTGCCCGAGGGGGCGCATGTCGAGGAGCGGTGGACCCGCGACCGCTGGTCGTTCACCGGCCACCGGGACCGGGTCGTGGCCGGCGAGCCCCCGCAGCCGCGCCGGGACGACGCGGTGACCGCCGCGAACAAACTGGCCACGCGCGAACGGGAGCAGGCCCGGCTGGAGGCGCAGGAGGCGCTGGACGACCCGCTGGTGATGGCGGGGCGGCGGCTCGCCGGGGAGGCGTTCGCGGGCGAGGTCGTGGACGTCGTGATGGCGTACAGCGAGGGGAAGCGGCCCAGTCCGCGCCCGCTGGTGACCGTCCGCACGGACGACCGGCCGCATCTCGCCGAGCGGGCGAAGGTGTTCCGGTCGCTGGGCGGGAAGCCGCAGGCGGCGGAGTTCGTGGAGCGGCCCGCCGAGGATCTGCTGGTGCTGCGGATCGTGGACAAGATGGGCCGCGGCAAGGAGCCCGAGCCGGGGTCGGTGCCCGAGAAGGGCGACCGGCTCTGTCTCACGCTGTTCGAGCACGAGCAGCGCGGCGGCGCGAAGCTGCCGGACCCGGAGGAGACGCCGTGGACGCACGGCGGTCCGCCCGGGGAGCGGGCCCCCGAGGCCCCCGACTCCGTCACCCGGGAGGACGTCCTGTGACCACCGAGGAAGCCGTCGAGAGAGGCGCGGCGGGGGCCGTGGCGGGGGCCACCGAGTCCGTCCTCGACCCCGGTACCGCCGCCGGACGCGCGACGGACGCGATCCTGCGGGACACCCTGCACGGCACCGCGCGCGGGGTGGTCGTCGACTCCCCGCCCGGGGCCGGCAAGTCCACGCTCGTGGTCCGCGCGGCGCTGGAACTCGCCGACGCGGGGCGCCCCCTGATGGTGGTCGCGCAGACCAACGCGCAGGTGGACGACCTGGTGCTGCGGCTCGCCGAGAAGAGCCCCGGGCTGCCGGTGGGCCGGCTGCACAGCAGTGACGCCGACCCCTACGACAAGGCGCTCGACGCGCTGGACAACGTCCGCAAGTCGGCGAAGGCCGCCGATCTCGCCGGGCTGCCGGTCGTCATCTCCACGGCGGCCAAGTGGGCGCATGTGAAGGTCGACGAGCCGTGGCGGCACGCGATCGTGGACGAGGCGTACCAGATGCGCTCGGACGGGCTGCTGGCGGTGGCCGGGCTGTTCGAGCGGGCGCTGTTCGTGGGCGACCCGGGGCAGCTCGACCCGTTCGCGATCGTGGGCAGCGAGCAGTGGGCGGGCCTGTCGTACGACCCGTCGGCCTCGGCGGTGACGACCCTGCTGGCCCACAACCCCGAACTGCCGCAGCACCGGCTGCCGGTGTCCTGGCGGCTCCCGGCGTCGGCGGCGCCGCTGGTCTCGGACGCCTTCTACCCGTACACCCCGTTCCGCAGCGGCACCGGGCACGGCGACCGCCGGCTCTCCTTCGCCGTGCCCTCGGACGGCTCCGGTCCCGACCGGGTGATCGACGAGGCGGCGGAGTCCGGCTGGGGCCTGCTGGAGCTGCCCGCGCGGCACACGCCCCGCACCGACCCGGAGGCGGTCCGGGCGGTGGCCGTCGTCGTACGGCGGCTCCTCGACCGGGGCGGCGCGGCGACGTCGGAGCGCTCACCGGACCCGAGCCCGCTGACGGCGGACCGGGTGGCCGTCGGCACCGCCCACCGCGACCAGGCGGCGGCGGTGCGGGCCGCGCTGGCCGAGCTGGGGGTGACGGACGTGACCGTGGACACCGCGAACCGGCTCCAGGGCATGGAGTTCGACGTCACGGTCGTCCTCCACCCGCTGTCAGGCCGCCCCGACGCCACCGCCTTCCACCTGGAGACCGGCCGCCTGTGCGTCCTGACCTCCCGCCACCGGCACGCGTGCGTGGTGGTCTGCCGCGCGGGCGTCGGCGACCTCCTCGACGACTACCCGTCCACGGAACCGGTCCAACTGGGAACGCTGGTGAAGTTCCCGGACGGCTGGGAGGCGAACCACGCGGTCCTGGCGCACCTCGGGGAACATCGGGTGCGGTGGAGACCCTGACCTCCCCGGCGACCGCCGCACCGACGCCCGCCGCACACGCCACCCGACCCTGGCCGCTCCATCTCCGGCGATGCAACCCGCGGCCCCTCCACCGCCCTCCCGCCGGACGGCGTCCGGCACGCCGCCGGAGGCGGCCGATGAATACAGCCCCGACGGCTGGGAGGCGAACCACGCGGTGCTGGCGCACCTCGCGGAGTATCGCGTGCGGTGAAGTCCCTGATTCAGGCCGCCCGGCGGGTGCCGTCGGGTACGGCGGGGTACTGCCGGTCGGCGATCTTCTCGTGGGTGCGGCAGACGGCTATGACGGCGTCGTAGCCGACGGTGAGGGCGGTCAGTCCGAGGGTCATGAGGGTGTCGTCCTGGTGCAGGGTGTGGGTGAAGTGCAGGGTGGCGGTGGTGGCGATGGCCGGCAGGGCCAGGCTGCCCGCGGGGCGGCGGACGGCTTTCGCCGTGCGGAACCACGTGGTCCACACGTCCTTGGGCGGGACGACGCTGAAACGCCATCCGGTGGTCGGGGCCGGCTCGTCGGTGACGAGGTTGAGGTGGTCGGTCACTGCACTGTCCTTGGGGGGAAGGGGGCGGTGGTCAGATGTCCTCGTCGCCGAAGTCGCCGAGGTCTCCGAAGGCGTCGAAGTCGAAGTCGAAGCCGAAGAGGTCGTCCTCGTAGGCCATGTCGAAGGGCGCATCGAGCGGGTGCGTCCGCTCGGCCAGGTGTCGCTCGCGGGCGAGGACGCGTGTGGCGCGCTTGATGGCCCACAGGTCGCGGGCGATGACGTGTTCTTCACCGAAGGGGATCTCGCCGGTGAGGGCTTTGTAGAGGTGACGGCTGGCGTCCCAGGGCTTCTCGATGAGCCTGCCGCCGTCGACGCGGACGGCCATGCCATGACCGACGGCGACGGGAAGTATCGCGGAGTTGAGGACGTGCTCGGTGAAGTGGACGGCGACGGGCACGGCGCCGCCGAGGACGGCCCGGGCGATGGCAGAACTGGTGTCACGGGGAAAGATGGGTTCCGCGTAGTGCCTGCTCAGCCCGGGTGCGAGATGCTCCAGGGCTTGGGGCAGGACGATGTGGTCGGGGTCGGGATCGGCGACCAGGGGTTCGCCGGTCATCGCCTGCCAGCCGTCGGCGAGGGTCAGACGCCAGGAGCCGGAGCAGTCCGACAGCAGCGCGGCGCCGGCGGTGACGACGGCGGCGTGGAGCGGCCGGCCCGGAACGAACGTGATGATCGACAGGGACGCGGCGGTGCCGTCGGTGGTGGACAGCCAACGGCGCAGGCATCCGCTGTCGGAGACGGACACGACGGGCTCACCCCGGGCGACACGCGCCCGGAAGGCCAGCATGCGTTCGTCCAGGCAGCCGTCGGCGCCGAGCACGGTCACCGGCCGGCCAGCGACGTTGGACACCGCGCGCAGGTTCTTCTCCACAGCATCGGTGAGACGGCGCCTGGCCCGGACGGCCTTGCCGACCCAGTATTCGGTCTGGCCGGGGACGCCCGAAGGCGGCAGGTCCTGGGCGGGTTCCTGCCCTCGGGCCGTCTCCCGCCTCAAGGCGTCCAGTTCTAGGAGCGCGGCGTGCGCGGCGCGGGCCGTCACTCCGTCCGCGCCGAGGGGAGCCGACCGTCCGTCACCGTCAAAGGGGAAGTGCAAGCGAACTCCTTGTCCAGGTACGCGCGTACCGTCGCCGCGCGTACGCGCCGAACCGCCTCATACCGATGCCAGGTCGCACCAGCGCCCGGCGAGATCGGCGGTGGGCTGCCGTACGGGCCCCAGCCCGGCGTCCTCCGCCGCCAGCCGACCCACCGCGTCCCGCACCGCCGCCTCCGGCACGGCCCGCCCGGGCGGCAGGACGTAGCGGACGGCGGTGCCCAACAGCGGGTCGGCGTCCACCCGTTCGGCCCGGTGGTCGACCGGCATGTAGCCGTCCCAGCCCAGGTCGCGGAGATCGCCTATCTGATGCGCCCAGTGCCTGGCGTCCCGCAGCTCGCTGCGGCTGAGGTGCATCAGATACAGGCACAGCGCGCCGGTGACACTGCCCGCCCCGGCCGCGTACTCCCACCAGAACTGGGCGCCGCCGTCCGGCTCGGCGACATAGAGCAGGCAGGCGAAGGCCAGCGCGCCGTCGGGTTCGCGGTGGTCGTCGAACGCCGTGACCCGGCCGACGGCCCCCGGGTCGCGGATGACGGCGCGGGCCAGCAGACGCAGGTCGGTCGTCGCCCGTTCGTGCCGGACCGCCGGCCGGGTGGACGGCACCGCCGTGTCGTCCAGGGCTCGCTCCCAGCGCAGCTCGTTGACCCTACGGGCCACCGTCTCCCGCGCGGCTTCCAGGTCCGCGCGGGTGTACGAGCCCTGGAGGACACGGGCCCGGTCGAGGATGTCGTTGATGGTGCGCAGGGAGCGAGTCATGGGGCTCTCCTTCTGGTCGTCTTCGCGTGGTCTTCTAGTCGTCGGGGTCGGGGTCGAGCTGACAGCCCATGGCGGCCGCCAGCCGCTCCTTGGCGTTGCGGCGGGTCGAGCGGACCGTCGCCGGACTGACGCCCATGATCAGAGCCGTGTCCCTGGTGCTGAAACCCAGCGCCTTCTGGAGCACGAGGACGTCGAAGTGGCGTTCGCTGAGCCGTGCCATGTGCTCGAACAGCTCGATGTCGTCCGCGAGTTCGCCGTCCCGGCATCCGTAGGCCGCGCGGAACCGTTCACGGAACGAGGCCAGGAACGGAGCCGCGGCGGCCTGGACGGCGCGGCTGAAGGCGAGCGTCTCCGTCGCGGCCGGTGTGCGGCCCTGCTCCTCCAGTTCGGCGGCCACCCGGTCCTTCAGCAGCGACCAGGCGTAGTGGTCCGGATCGGGGGCCACATGGCGCCAGTCCATGGCGAGGTAGACGAAGGTCATGTCGACCAGATAGCGGCTGACGGCCTCGTCGCCGAGGTGGATCAGCGTGTACGCGTAGTACGCCGGGGCGTAGCGTGCGTGGAACTGCCAGAACTCCGGTGGCATGGAGTCGATGAGTTCGGCCATCGCCCTCTCCGCGTCGCCCTCCCGGCCTCCGGCCGGGGACGCGGTGGACGGGGGGCCGTGGTGAACCAGGGTGCCCGGGCGCCCTCCGGGCACGAGGGGCCGTGCCACGGTGCCGGGGGCGGGCGCGGGCGTGGAGCTGCCTACGTCGTCGTTCACAGAACCGGTGGTCCTTCCTCCTTCTTCAGCGGCGCCGTTGACCACGTCCGCCCCCCGTTCGGCGTGGGTCGCGCGCCTGAGCGTGATTGCTCTGAGAAACAGATAAGCGGACCGGAACGCCTGATCGTGCAGCCCTCCGGCCACGAGTTTTCAAGGACCCTCGCCCGACGGCACCCGGCGCACTTCTCGGCAGATTTGCAGTCGCGTAACGCCACGGATCGCCACCCCGGAAGCCGATGCGCCACCCCGTGCAAGCTGGCGCTCCACCGATTCATAGACAGTTCAACGAAAATTTGCGGGAAGGCGTAATTTCACGTGCAGTTGCAAGAGGTGACACAGGTCACTCAAATAGCGGCGGCGGGACGCCCACACCCCTTCAATACCTGCACAAAAACTGCGCGGCGAGCCGCCTTGACCCGCCCTCGCGAGGGGCCTTTGCGCGGGCGCGCACCACCTCTCCGCGCCCCCCCGGGCACACCTCGACGCGCCCGGGAAACAGCCGACGCGGAACGGCCCCACGCCGTGTCGACGGGCGCGTCCCGGGAAACAGGGAACATCGCGTGGCCTGAAAGCCTTGAGTGGCGGGGGCCCTGGGAAGCCTTCGACAAGCGGGCCCCGGAAGCCCCACGGACAGAACACGGAGCCGAGGGCCTCTTGCGGGGCCGGGGGACAATGGAAGGTGGTCCGCATTCGCAGCGTACGAGGAGGAGAAGACATGGCGGAGCCCACGCCGCGTCGGCACGAACCGCGGCTACGCCCCGCGCCCCTGCTCTTCGAGCCGGCGGAGGCGGCCGGCGATCCGGAGCACTTCTTCGATCTGGAGTCGATAGACGACCCCGGCGCGCTGCTGACGCGCGCGACGGAGCTGACGGTGGCGTTCCGGGCGGCGGCCGACCGGGCGGTGGAGTTCCAGGCGATGGCGGCGGCCCAGCTCGCCGACCCGCGCCGCTTCGACCGGCTGACGCACGCGGACATCGCCGAGCGGGCCGAGTGGACCGAGGACTACGCGAAGAAGATGGTCGAGTTCGGCCGGGACCTGCTGCGCGGCGACGCCGAGGGCCGGGGGCATCTCGACCCGCTGTAGGGCGCCAGCCCGTGGGGCACGATCCGGTGGGGCCACGATCCGTGGGCCACGTCCCGTGGGCCCGCGATCCGTGGGGTCACGACCCATGAGTTCACGACCCGTGGGGGCCGCGACCCGTGGGAACCACGACCGAGAGGTCACGACCCGAGAGGCACCATCCGTCGGGCACGATCCGTCGGGCACGATCCAGGGGGCCACGACCCGTGGGCCACGCCCCGTGGGGCCACGCCCCGAGAGGCATCATCCGGCAGGCACGATCCAGGGGGCCACGTCCCGTCGGGGCCGCGATCTGTGGGGCCCGCGACCCGTGGGGCCCGCGACCCGTGGGGCCCGCGACCCGTGGGGCCCGCGACCCGTGGGGCCGCGACCCGAGAGCCGCCACCCGTCGCGCACGCGTGCCGCGCAGCCCCGTCTGGCATATGCCGGGCGGGCAAGATACCCGCTCCCCCTCCGCCCTGTCCCGGCTTTGCGCAACTCTCGGAAGCCGGATGCTCACCCCCGGTACACCTGTGGGTCATGAGCAGCGCTTGTGTGACCGCGGACGGGGCCGCCTGGCTGGCCTCCGCCGGAACCTACCCGCGCAGCACCCTCGCCCTGTGGGACGAGCGGCCGGAGGCCCCGGTGGTGCTGCCGTGCGGTTCCGTCTTCGACGTCGTCAGCGTGCCGGCGGTGTTCGGGCGGCTGATGCTGGACCGGCTGTGGGGCGACGGGCCGGGTTCCGGGCCGGTGGCGGTGTTCCGCGGCCGGACCCTGCTGTTCGCCGCGCCGGGCACGGCCCAGCGGCTGCCGTCGCTGCTGCGCTGGGAGGAGTACGACCGCAAGGGCGCGATCCCGCCATTGCTGTGCCACGGCACCGGCGACGCGGTGACCGTGCCCTCGGTGCGCGACGCCGCCCCACCCGTCTCCCCCACCTGCCCCGCCGCCCCCGCCCTGTCGGGCACCCGCTGGCTGGTCGCCCCGGACACCCGCCAGCCCTGGCTGCCGGGCCCCGAGATCCTGCTCTGGGCGGCCGTCCGGGCGGCCCGCGCGGCGGTGCGTATTTCGATTTTTCCTCCCCAGGATCAGGATGCTAAGGTCTACGACGTCAGCAGGCGCCGCTAGCTCAGTTGGTTAGAGCAGCTGACTCTTAATCAGCGGGTCCGGGGTTCGAGTCCCTGGCGGCGCACAGACGGTGAAAGGCCCCTCGCGAGAGCGAGGGGCCTTTCACATGCCCGCGCACCTGTCTCACACACGCGCCGGCGTGATCCGCACCGTCCACGCCCCCGCCGCCGTGCGGCTCTGCACCTCGACCCGGACGCCGCCCGCGCCGGGGATCGTGAAGGTCTCCCCCACCCCCACCGGGGCGTCCGCGAGGGGCGGATAGACGGACGACTCCCAGCACGCCTCCGTGCGGGGGTGGGCGTCGACGACCTCCACCGGACCCCGGCCGGACTGGGCGTCGCTGCTGACCCGGTAGACGAGGATCCCGGCCCGGCAGACCTGCCGGTCGTTGCCCACTGGCTCACGCGCCTCGAAGGCCAGCACACTGCGCGGCCCCGTGCGGACCACCGCCAGCTTGGTGCCGTGGCCGAGGCCGAAGGAGGGCGAGCCGGTGGCCCGGGTGACCGGCACGCCCGGTCCCGCACCCAGCGGCTCCAGGGTCAGCCGGGCCGGGCCGGGACCGTTCACGCACACCACCTGGCGGGGTTCCAGCCAGCCCAGTTTCCACTTGTGCCAGCCGAACAGGTCCGGCGCCAGGCCGAACTGACTGCCCATCAGATCCCAGTCGCCGACATGGGTGTCCCAGTCGCCCTTGCCGTCGGCGGGCCGCCGGTACAGGTCGGGCAGGTCGAAGACGTGCCCGGTCTCGTGGGCGAGGACCAGCCGGTCCGGCGGATGCTTCTCGAAGACGGTGACGACCCGCCGGATGTCCGTGCCGTCGGCGCGCAGCGGGACGTCCAGGTTGACGACCTTCGTGGCGTCCGAGTCGACGCCCGGCGCGTCCGGGTCGGCGACGAAGTAGACGATGTCGTAGCGGGAGAAGTCCACCCGGGGATCGGCGGCGGCGAGCGCGTCGCGCAGATAGGCGGCCCGGTGTCCGGGGCTCCAGTCGCGCTGTATGGCGTAGGCGGTGGACGGCTTCGGCATCCGGATCCAGCGCTTCAGGGGGTGGACGCGCAGGCTGAACCGGCCGTAGGACGCCTGCCGGAAGAAGCGGCTGGTGGCGGGGAAGTGGTCGGCGGCCAGCGCGGCCGGGGTGACGCTCGGGACCCGGTCAGGGAAGGACAGGAAGACCATCACGGCGTCGAGGGAGCGGGCGGGGCGCGGGTAGGCGGTGTTCCAGGTGTCGAGGCCCTCGGAGTGGTGGGCGGCGGTGCGCTTCAGGGCGCAGGGGGCGGTCGCGAAGGGTTCGGCGACCGAGGGGCCGCTGAACAGGGAGGTCGCGACGAGCGCCGACAGGGTGGTGGCCATGGCCGCGGTGCTGCGCAGTCGGGGGCGCGGGAAGAGTCGCGGCACGTCGGACCTCCGGGAGCGGTTCGCGGGACACCGCCACCCAGCCTGTGTGAATTTGTCGTACTACGCCCTGTTTGTCTGCCCCAGAAGAGTGAGGCGGGCGAAAGCGGGCATCACTTCCGACACCCCCGGTCTTCTCACGGAACGTCACATGCGGTCAGGGGTCCGCAGAACCGGTCCGGCTACGGGCAGAAACGATCTGTCAGAACGGTGGGTCGTTACGGGACACTGGGCAGTGGCTGCGCGGGTCCGGGGGCAGCCTCTATGATCGGCACACTTTCCTGCGCGGACAGAGATCGAGTGCACTGCGGGAGCGAGCGGTGAGCGGAACGTCCGAAGGGCCGACGCCCGCGGCAGACCTCGACCGGTCAGCCGTCACAGAGAGTGACAACCAGACTGCCACTGGTACGGGAGGCACGCGGGGAGCACCGGAGGCGGGAAAGACGAAGAGGGCGAACGGCGCGGCCTACCGGTCCGTCTTCGCGACCGCCCCGCTCGCCATGGCGCTCGTGGACCGCGAGGGCGCGGTGGTCGACGCCAACGACGCGCTCGGCGAGCTGCTCGGCGTCGCGACGGCCGCTCTGGCCGGGCGGGTCGCCGCCGATCTGCTGGACCTCGCCTCCGACGCCCGCACCTGGCACGCCTACCGTGAGGTGCTGGGCGGCCGGCAGGCCCGGCTGCGCTGCACCCGGCGGCTCAAGCACCCCGACGGGCGCACCCTGTGGGCCCGGATCACCGTCTCCCCGCTGGACGACCGCACGCCCGGCGTGCTGCTGTCGGTGGCCGACATCAGCGCCCGCCGTGATCTCCAGGCGCGGCTGCGGCACCTCCAGATGCACGATCCGGTGACCCGGCTGCCCAACCGCACGCTGTTCTTCGAGCGGGTGACGGCGGCGCTGGAGGCGGAGTCGTACGAACAGGGCGGGACCGGCCGGATCGGCCTGTGCTATCTGGACCTGGACGGCTTCAAGGCGGTCAACGACACCCTCGGCCACCGGGTCGGCGACCGGCTGCTGGCCGCCGTCGCCGAGCGGCTGACGGAGTGTGCCAAGGAGGCCGGCCGCAACCGGCCGAGCGTGCCGCTGGTGGCCCGGCTCGGCGGGGACGAGTTCGCGCTGCTGGTGGAGGACTCCACCGGCACCGAGCAGCTCGCCGACCTCGCCGAGTCCGTGCTGAAGGCGCTCCAGGCGCCGTTCGACCTGACGGGGCAGCGGATCAACGTCTCCGCGTCGATCGGCGTCGTCGAACGGCACGCGGCCGGCACCACCGCGACCGGGCTGATGCAGGCCGCCGACACCACGCTGTACTGGGCGAAGGTGGACGGCAAGGACCGCTGGACGCTGTTCGACCCGGAGCGCAACGCCCATCTGATGACCCGCCAGGCGCTCGCCTCGACGCTGCGGCCCGCCATCGAGCGCGGGGAGTTCCGGCTCGACTACCAGCCGCTAGTGGGCATGGCGGACGGCCGGCTGCGCGGGGTGGAGGCGCTGGTGCGCTGGGACCACCCCCGGTTCGGGCTGCTGCCGCCGAATCGGTTCGTCGCCCTCGCCGAGGAGGACGGCTCGATCGTGCCGCTCGGCCGCTGGGTTCTGGCCACCGCCTGCCGGCAGGCCCGCCGCTGGCAGCTCGACAACCCGGACGAACCGCCGCTGTTCGTCAGCGTCAACGTGGCGGTCCGTCAGGTCTGGGACTCCGATCTGGTCGCGGACGTGGCGGAGATCCTCGCCGAGACCGGGCTGGCCCCGCATCTGCTCCAGCTCGAACTGACCGAGTCGGCCGTGATGGGCTCGGCGGGCCGCCCGCTCCAGGCCCTCCAGGCGCTCAGCGACATGGGCGTGCACATCGCCATCGACGACTTCGGGACCGGCTACTCCAACCTCGCCTACCTCAGCCGGCTGCCGGTGTCGGTGCTCAAGCTCGACGGGTCGTTCGTGCGCGGTTTCCAGTACGAGGGGACGGGCGCCGCGCCCAACCCGGCCGACGAGGTGGTCGTCGCGGCGATGATCGACCTCGCCCACCGGCTCGGACTGACCGTCACCGCCGAGTGCGTGGAGACCTCCGCGCAGGCCACCCGGCTGCGCAGCATCGGCTGCGACACCGGACAGGGCTGGCTGTACTCCCGTCCGGTGCCGCCGGACCGCATCTCCGAACTGCTGCTGGGCGCCACGCCCTACGCGGTCGGCAACCCGTAGGCGTCGGCGACGAGTTCGTAGGAGCGCAGCCTCAACGCGCCCCGGTGGGCGTGGCTGGTGAGCATCAGCTCGTCGGCGCCGGTGCGCTTGTGGAGGTCGTCGAGTCCGGAGCGGACCTCGTCGGCGGTGCCGTGGACGATGTTCGCCGCCCAGGAGTCGACGAACTCCCGCTCCAGTTCGGTGAACACATGGGCCTCGGTCTCCTCCGGGGAGGGGAAGAGCCCCGGGCGGCCGGTGCGCAGCCGGACCATGTTGAGGCCGGTCGCGAGCACCTGGCGGCGGGCCTCGCGCGCATCGTCGGCGGCGAGCACCGAGACGCCGATCAGCGCGTACGGCTCGGCGAGCACCGCGGACGGGCGGAAGGACTCCCGGTACAGGTCGAGCGCCGGGATCGTGTTCTGCGCGGAGAAGTGGTGCGCGAAGGCGAACGGCAGCCCGAGCAGTCCGGCGAGGCGGGCGCTGAAGCCGGAGGAGCCGAGCAGCCAGACCGGCGGGCGGTGCCGGGACTGCACCCCGCCCGGGGCGGTCGCCTGCACCGGTCCCGGCACGGCGTGGATCCGGGCGTAGGGGTGGCCGGGAGGGAAGTCGTCGTCCAGGAACCGGGTCAGCTCGGCGAGTTGCTCGGGGAAGTCGTCGGCGCCCTCGGGCGGTCCGTCGGCGCGGCGCAGGGCGGCGGCGGTCGCCCCGTCGGTGCCGGGGGCGCGGCCGAGGCCGAGGTCGACGCGGTGCGGGGCGAGCGCCTCCAGGGTGCCGAACTGCTCCGCGATGACCAGGGGCGCGTGGTTGGGCAGCATGACGCCGCCCGAGCCGAGCCGGATGCGCTCGGTGTGGGCGGCGAGATGGGCGAGGATCACCGCGGGCGAGGAGGAGGCGACACCGGGCATCGAGTGGTGCTCGGCGACCCAGTAGCGGTGGAAGCCGCGGGACTCGGCGAACCGGGCCAGGTCGACGCTGGTGCGCAGGGCGTCGGTGGCGGTGTGTCCGGAGCCGACGGTGACCAGGTCGAGGACGGACAGGGGCGCGGGCGCGGTGCCGTGCGCGGCACCGCGGATCCCGTCCGTCGCGTCCGCCGCGGGACCATGAGCCGCTGCGGGACCGTCCGTCGCGGGGCCGTCCGTCGCGGTCGCGTCCGCCGCCGTCTCGTCTGCCGCCACGGGGTCCTCCTGCTCTCGGGGCCTACGGTGTCCGACGCGTCGTAACAGGAGGGTGTCCCCGTTTATTCCCGCGGGCCCCGAGCCGTCCCCGCCGGTGTCACACCTGCACGATCGGCTCCCGGGTGAACAGCGCCCCCAGTTCCGGCGCGTGCACCCGCCGGTCGGTCAGCCGCAGCGCCTCCCAGACGGCGACCTGGCTGGCGGTGAGCACCGGCTTGCCCAGCGCGGCCTCCAGGGCGGGCAGATGCGCGGCCGTGGACAGATCGGGGTCGGGAAGCAGCACCGCCCGGGCGCGGGGATCGTCGGCGGCACGGGCGAGGGCGAGCAGGGCGGCTTCCTCGTCCCCGCCTGCCTCCTCGCCCCCGTCGGCCGTCTCGTCCCCGCCGGTCACCTCCGCCGGGCCGGCCCCCGTGTCCCCCACGACCTCAAGTCCCCCCGCCCGCAGGAACTCCGCGAAGCGCGCCGTCTCCTCCGGTGTGCCGGACGCGCTCACCGCGACCGGCATCGCGTCGATCTCCCGGGCCGCGCGCACGAACGCGAAGGGCGTGGAGGAGGCCGGGACGCCCGCGGTCGTGGCCAGGTCGCGCAGCCGGTTCCGGGCGGTGTCCGGGTCCGGGGCGACGCCCTCGTCCGCGCAGACCCACACGACAGCCTCCACCCCCGCGAGGCGCAGTTGCTCCACGCCCTCGGCCGGCCGGTCCGTACGGACCAGGTCGAGCCGGATGTCACTGCCCAGAAGCTGCTCGATACGGGGGTAGTCGTCCGCGGCCGAGGGGCCCGGGGAGAGGAATCCGAGTGCGGTCATGTCCAGCCTTCCTGCTGCTGCTCTTGTTCCGGCAGTACCCGGGTACCCAGCCGAGGCGCCGCACCGCGCCCCGTACGTCACCTGTCCGGCGGTCCGCACGGCGTGTTGACGGCACCGGGCGGGGCTGCGAGCGTGGTCGGCCCTGGTCACGAAAGGCACCGGATGGCCGTCGTCCCCACGCTCCTCGTCCTCGACGCCGATCCCCTCCCCCGGCTGGGCCGGCTCACCGGCCGGGTGCGGGTGGTGCACGCCGACGCCGGCACCCTCGCCGCCCGGCTGCCGGAGGCCGACGTGCTGCTGGTGTGGGACGCCGCCTCCGACGCCGTACCGGCCGTCTGGCCGGGTGAGGGGCCGCGGCCGGGGTGGGTGCACACGGCGAGCGCGGGCGCGGAGCGGGTGCTGTGCCCGGAACTGGCCGCGTCCGACACGGTGGTGACGACCGCGCGCGGTCTCTTCGAGGAGCCGGTCGCCGAGTACGTGGCCGCGCTGGTCCTGGCGATGGCGAAGGACCTGCCCGGCACCTGGGAGGCGCAGCGGCGCGGCGAGTGGCGGCCCCGGGAGACCCCTCGGGTGGCCGGCGGCCGGGCCGTGGTCGTCGGGTCGGGACCGGTCGGGCGGGCGGTCGCCCGGTCCCTCAAGGCGCTCGGTCTGACCACCGCGCTCGTCGGACGGGTCGCGCGCACCGGCATCCACGGCCCCGACGACCTCGACCGGCTGCTCGCCCGCGCCGACTGGGTGATCGCGGCCGCGCCGCTCACCGAGCGGACGGCCGGCATGTTCGACGTGCGGCGGTTCGGGGTGATGCAGCCCTCGGCGCGGTTCGTGAACGTCGGCCGGGGCGGGCTGGTCGTCGAGGACGCCCTGGTGCGGGCGGTGCGCAGTCGCTGGATCGCGGGCGCCGCCGTGGACGTCGCGGACACCGAGCCGCTGCCGCCGGACAGCCCGCTGTGGCGGGTGCCGGGCCTGCTGGTGTCCCCGCACCTGGCGGGCGCGACGGTCGGCCGGCACGACGAACTCGGCGCGCAGTTCGTGGACCTGTTCGAGCGCTGGGCGGCGGGACGGCCGCTGAAGAACGTCGTCGACAAGGCGCTGGGGTACGTGCCCGGCCGGTGACGGACGTCCGCGCCCCGTCCACACTCCCCTCACAGGACGCCCCCGCATAACCGGCGGGCGCCCGGGTAGCCGCGCCGCCATGGCTCGACCCACCGGACACCTCAGAAACGACAGAAACCCCATATCCCTCACGAACCGCCCGTCCCCCACCCGCCGATCGCTGCTCGCGGGGGTGGCGGCGCTCGGCGCGGTCGGGGCGGTGGGCTGCTCCCGGGTGGCCACCGCCTCCTCCTCCGACGGCGGTGATCTGCTGGAGCGGCTGAGGGCGGCCGGGGTCGTCCGGCTCGGCATCGCCGGCGAGATCCCGTTCGGCTACATCGACCGGGACGGCCGGCTGACCGGCGAGGCGCCCGAGCTGGGCCGGGTGATCTTCAAGCGGCTCGGGGTCGACCGGGTGCAGCCCGTGCCCACCGAGTTCGGCTCGCTCGTACCGGGCCTGAACTCCCAGCAGTTCGACGTCGTGGCGGCCGGGATGTACGTCAACCCGGACCGCTGCGCGCAGGTGATCTTCGCCGACCCGGACTACCAGATGCTGGACGCGTTCATCGTCCGCAAGGGCAACCCGATGGGGCTGCGCGACTACCGGGACGTGGTGGCGAGGAAGGCCCGGTTCGCGACCGGCACCGGGTACGCCGAGATCCAGTACGCCGTGGAGGCGGGGTATCCGGAGAAGGACATCCTGATCGTGCCGGACCAGGTCGCCGGGCTGAACGCGGTGGAGGCCGGCCGGGCCGACGTGTTCGCCGGGACGGCCCTGACCGCCCGGGAGGTCGTGAAGAAGTCGGCGAAGGCCGAGGCGACGAAGCCGTTCACCCCGCTCGTCGACGGCCGACCGCACGTCGACGGCGGCGCGTTCGCGTTCCGGCCGACCGAGACCCGGCTGCGGGACGCCTTCAACACCGAGCTGCACAAGCTGAAGAAGAGCGGCGAACTGTTCCGGATCCTGCGGCCCTTCGGGTTCACCGAGGCCGAGATGACGGACCTGACCGCGAAGGAGCTGTGCGGCGGATGACGACAGGACTCTGGGAGCTGGTGCTCACGGGTGTCTGGACGACCGTCCAGCTCCTGGTGCTCAGCGCGCTGCTCGGCGCCGCCGTGGCCTTCACGGCCGGGATCGGGCGCGTCCACCGGTGGTGGGCGGTCCGCTTCCTCGCGGGCTTCTACACCGAGGTGTTCCGCGGGACCTCGGCCCTGGTGATGATCTTCTGGGTGTTCTTCGTGCTGCCGCCCGCCTTCGGCTGGCAGCTCGTCCCGCTGTGGGCGGGCACCCTGGCCCTCGGCCTGACCTACGGGGCGTACGGCGCGGAGATCGTGCGCGGCGCGCTGCTCGCCGTCGACCCGGCGCAGAACGAGGGCGGGATCGCGCTCGGCTTCACCCCCGGGCAGCGGCTGCGCCGGATCCTGCTGCCGCAGGCGGTGCCGGAGATGATCCCGCCGTTCTCGAACCTGCTGGTCGAGCTGCTCAAGGGCACCGCGCTGGTGTCGGTGATGGGCATGGGCGACCTGGCGTTCAGCGGCAACCTGGTGCGCCTCGCGCTCCAGGAGAGCGCCGAGATCTACACGTACGTACTGCTCATCTACTTCGTGATCGCGTTCCTGCTCACCCGGCTGATGCGCGGTCTGGAGACTCGGCTGAAGGCGGGGCTGCGATGAACTGGGACTGGGACGCCGTACGCGACTTCATGCCGCTGTTCCGGGAAGGGCTCGTCGTCACGCTCCAGGCGCTGGCCGTCGGGTCGCTGATCGCGTTCACGCTGGGGCTGGTGTGGGCGCTGCTGATGCGGGCGCCGACCCGGTGGGTGCGCTGGCCGGTGGGGACCGTCACCGAGTTCGTCCGGGACACCCCGCTGCTGGTGCAGTTGTTCTTCCTCTTCTACGTGCTGCCGGAGTGGGGGCTGACCCTGTCCGCGATGACCACCGGTGTGGTGGCGATCGGGCTGCACTACTCGACGTACACCATGCAGGTCTACCGGGCCGGTATCGAGGGCGTGCCGCCGGGGCAGTGGGAGGCGGCGATCGCGCTGAACCTGTCGAGGGCGCGGACCTGGCGTGCGGTGATCCTGCCGCAGGCGGTCCGCAGGGTGGTGCCGGCGCTCGGCAACTACGTCATCGCCATGCTCAAGGACACGCCGATGCTGATGGCGATCACCGTGCTGGAGATGCTCGGCCGGGCGCGGCTGTTCTCGCAGGCGAGCTTCCGGTTCACCGAGCCCCTCACCGTCATCGGCGTGGCCTTCATCGTCATCTCCTCCCTCGCCTCCCTTCTTCTGCGCACCCTGGAGCGTCGCCTTGTCCGTTGAATTCACCCGTGTCACCAAGCGGTTCGGGGACCAGACGGTCCTCGACGGTCTGGACTTCTCCGTGAAGCCCGGCAAGCACGTCACCCTCATCGGCCCGTCCGGGTCCGGGAAGACGACCATCCTGCGGATGCTGATGACCCTCACGAAGCCCGACGAGGGGACGATCACCGTCGACGGGGAGCGGCTGTTCCCGGCACCGGAGCGGCAGGTCCGGGCGGTGCGGCGGAAGATCGGGATGGTGTTCCAGCAGTTCAACCTGTTCCCGAACATGAGCGTGCTGAGAAACCTCACCGAGGCGCCGACCACGGTCCTCGGGCTGTCGAAGGACGAGGCGGAGGAGCGGGCCCGCGAACTGCTGGAGCTGGTCGGGCTGTCCGACAAGTGCGACGCGCGGCCGTCCCGGCTGTCGGGCGGCCAGCAGCAGCGGGTGGCGATCGCGCGGGCGCTTGCGATGCGGCCGCAGGTGCTGCTGCTCGACGAGGTGACCTCGGCCCTCGACCCCGAACTGGTCGCGGGGGTGCTGGATCTGCTCAGGGACATCGCGCGCAGCACCGACATCACGATGCTCTGTGTGACCCACGAGATGAATTTCGCCCGAGACATATCGGATCAGGTACTGATGTTCGACGCGGGGCGGATCGTGGAGTCGGGCCCGCCGGAGAAGATCTTCAACGATCCGGAGGAGGAGCGGACCCGGGAGTTCCTGGGCGCGGTGCTCTGAGAGTCCCAGCTCCCGGCGACGGGACATGCCCGGGGCATGTGCCAGCGGGCCGGTTTCCCAGTTGAGCGGCCCCGGACCGGAACGGATTCTCGTCAACAACCCCTCCGCACGGGCCCCTTGGCCGTTATCGTGGAAATGATTCGCCAGCAAGGATCACCGTAAGGATCACGCCGGAACAGGATCAGGCCGGAAAGCGACCAGGGGGGACCCGCCGTGGCGCTCAAGCACGAGCCGACCGCGCCCTACCACTCCGCTCAGGAAGCCCTGCGCGTGCTGGAGACCGTGGCACGGCAGACCACCGGCGTCACCGCCACGGAGCTGGCCCGCAGGACCGGCCTCGGCGCGGACCGGCTGACCCCCCTGCTGCGCATGCTCCGCCGCGAGGGCTACGTCGAGCAGATCGCCGACGGCGCCTACGTCACCGGCGCCGCGCTCGCCCGCCTGGGCGCCGCCGAGGGACACCGGCAGGCGCTGCGCGAGACCGTCCAGCACACCCTGGACCGGCTGCGGGACTCGATCGGCGCCGCCGTCTACGTCAGCCGGTACGTGGACGGCGAGATCACCGTCGACCAGTACGCCGCGGGCCCCGCCACCCCGGCCGTCAACGAGTGGTTCGACTTCCGCTCCTCCGCGCACGCCACCGCGCTCGGCAAGAGCCTGCTCGGCCAGCTCGACCACAACGGCCGGCGCGACCATCTCTCCCGGTACAAGATGGCGCGCCTGACCTCGCGCACCATCACCAGCGACAAGCTGCTGCTGTCCCGGCTGGAGGCACAGCCGCCCACGGTCCCGACGCTCGACCTCCAGGAGTACGCGGTGGGCACGGTCTGCGCGGCCGTCCCGATCACCGCCGGCGCCTCGGTGGGCTGCCTGGCCCTCTCCCTGCCGGTCGCCCACGCCCACCGTCTGCGCCAGGCGGCGGACGCCCTGAACAGGAACGCGACCCCGGTGCTGCTCTCCCTCGCCATCTGAGGCGGCGCCCGGCGTGGTCGGCGGTGGTCGGAAGCACCCGCGCGGACCAGGTAGTATTTTCTCTGTCGTCGGCCGCGGCACGCGGACGGCGGGAGTCATGCGCCGCTAGCTCAGTTGGTTAGAGCAGCTGACTCTTAATCAGCGGGTCCGGGGTTCGAGTCCCTGGCGGCGCACAGAAGAAGGGCCCCTCGTGGATCACGAGGGGCCCTTCGGCATCCCGGCGGCGTGTCACGGCATGAGCTGGTCGACCTCGCCGATGACCAGGTGCGCGGTGACCAGGAAGGCGACGCAGAACGCGATGAAGCCGCCGAGGAAGAGCAGCACGCACCCCGACTCGGCGAACAGCCTCCCGGGCGCGGGCCGCCTGGCCGTCGCGTGCTCGGGGTCCTCCGCCGTGTAGTGGACGGTGACGACGTCGCCTTCGAGGATCGTGCCCGGCCCGCCCGTCTCCTCGAAGCGCACGGCACGGCCGTCCCGGGCGGCGAACTCGTAGACGTGGTGCAGGGTCGTGCGCACCATCCGGTCGCCGCCGCCACTGGTCGTCGTGTATGTGCGCAGACAGCGCGCCTCGGCGGTCAGACCGCTGTTCCAGGCCCGGCTGACCCGCCGGGACCGGTTGACGACCGCGAACACGCCGACGAGCGCGAAGGCGATCATGAGCAACGGCACGACGACGAACACTGCTTCCACGGATTCCCCCCGGGGCATCACCGCGCGGCCCGGACGGCCGGCGTGCAGGGACCGTACCCAGCCCGGCCGGGGGTTCGTCTCAAGGGAAGCTCAGAAGTCCGGCGCGCACGCCGGAGGATCCGTGGGCGCCGTGCGCGGGTGGGGTCCGGCACGGTGCCCACGGAGACTGCCCTCTCAGGGGCGGAACGCGGCGGTCAGAAGGTGACGTCCGAGCAGGCGTAGAACGCGTTGGTCGTGTCGGCGATCGTCCACACCGCGAGGATCACGTGCCGGCCGCTGAGCCCGGACGGCAGGGTGCCGCTGTGCGAGAGGGTGGAAGGCGGCCGCTGACCGTTGTAGGGCACGGTCAGGAACGGTGTGAGGTTGAGGTCGGAGCGGGCCAGGTTGTGGTTCTGGTTCCAGCCCGCCTTGGTCACGTAGTACTTGAAGTCGGTCGTCGCGTGCATGGCGGTGAACTGCCAGCGGAAGGTGTAGCTCTGCCCGCCGTTCACCTTGGTGGCCGGCCACGCCCCGCCGTTCGGGGCCTTCGGGCGGTCGAGCTGGGCGAACCGGGTGTTGTTCCCGGAACACAGTTGTCCGTCGGCCGCGCCGGACGCCGGGAAGCCCTTCGGGCCCTCGACGCTCTGCGGCTCCCACTGGATGTCGCCGCAGTTGGCGACCGATCCGTTCTGACAGAGTTTCTGCCTGCTGATGGGCAGGTCGGTGTAGCCGTGGCTGCTGGCGCCGCCGGACGAGAGCACGAAGGCTCCCGTGGTGGCGAGGCCGAGCACGGCGGCATAGAGCTTGGTCCGTGTGCGCATGCTGCCGCTCCTGGAGAACGTGGGGAGTTCTGGGAGTTCTGTGAGCTGATGCAGGTCTAGACCAAGTCTGAGGTTATGACCGTTCCTTGAACATGTCCATACCAATCGCACGATCGAATCGCGCCATTGACGTGACGCGCCGCCGGTCTCCCGTCAGGGCGCCTGTTCCCCGCGCGCCGAGCAGAAGGCGACGGTCAGGTCCTTCACCAGCGCCTTGCGCTCGTAGTCGTCCAACTCCACCAGCCCCCGCATGGTCAGCCGGGTCACCGTGTCCTCCACCGAGTCGACGACCGAGGTCAGCACGGTCGCCCGGTGCTGGGCGTCCAGCGCGGCGATCCGGCGCCGGTGCATCGCGGCGGCCACCTCCGGGGCGTACTCCACCCGCAGCGGCTGCACCGAGTACACCTCCAGGCCGATCGCCCCCGCCTCCCGCGCCACCCGCCGGGTCAGCGCCTCGCCCGCCGCGTCGACCGAACCCCGCCCCGAACCCGGCGCCTCCACCGGGATCCGGGCCAGCGCCGCCTCCACGCACTCCCGCAGATACGTCTCGTGGTCCTCCACCCCGAGCGTCGCCCGCGCGGTGTCCCGCACCCGCCACACCACCAGGACGACGACCCGCAGCGCGACCCCGCTGCCGTCGGCCGCCGCCATCGGCTCACTGCGCCAGTGCCGCAGCCGGACGTCCACCCGGCGGCGCAGCAGCAGCGGGTTCACCCAGAGCAGACCGGTGCGGCGCACGGTCCCCCGGTAGCGGCCGAACAGACCGAGCACCCAGGCCCGCCCGGTCCGGCCGCGCGCCAGACCGCCGAAGCCGAACATCCCGAGGGCGCCGGCACCCGCGTACGCCGCCCACTGCGCCGGCCCCAGCCCGGTGCCGGCCAGCACCGGCAGCCGCAGCGCGTCGGACATCAGCGGGGGCAGCACCCCGGCCCACCACGAGGTGGCCAGGCACCCCGCCGCCCCGCAGGCCCCGGCCAGCACCCCGACCGCGCCGGGCAGCACCCGCGCCCTGCGCTCCACCAGCGCCGGGTCCACCTCGGCCGCCGGACGCGGGCGCATCGGACCCGGGCGGCGCAGCCTCGGCTGCTCCCCGGTCCCGGCGCGGCTCCCCACCACGGCGGGCGCCGTCGCCGCGGTCCGCGGCTCGGCCTCGTCGCGGAACAGCAGATGGACGGGGATCTCGGTGGTCGCCTCGTTCTGGATGAGCCGGGGGGTGGGGCGGGGTGCCGCGAACTCGGCGGCACCGAGCGGCGGGGCCGTGGGGGTCGGCTCCTCGGCCGGGGGGTTCGCCGTGCCCTCCGGCTCGGGGGTGTGTGAAGTGGTGGTCGTGCTCATTGCGTGCCTCCAGCCTCCGCGCCAGATACGCCATGACGGTGAAGTGAGTGAGGACCGGCCGGACCGGAACCGGTCGCGTGGGGCCGGCGCCCCGGTGCGGCTACGAGAACAGGCGCCTCCAGGTCTCCGGCCCCGGGTAGCCGTCCGCCGCGCCGCCCCGCCAGCCCTGGGTGCGCTGGAACGCCTCGACGGCACGCCGGTCCGCCTCGGTCCAGCGCGGTCCCGGACCCGTCGTGTAGAACCTGCCGAATCCTTTCTTCACAAGCTGTTTCCCCAACTGCGTGACCTGGGCGTTGTTCGCGCCGGGCCGGAACAGCGCCCGGCCGGGGAAGGCGGGGACCTGCGGCGCCGGGGTGGAGACGGGCGGACCTCCCGCACCGGGGGCCGTCGGGGTCGTGACCTGCGCCGCCGGGATGTTCTTGCCCTTCCCGGTGACCAGCAGGGACCAGGTCACCGGGCCCGGCAGCCCGTCGGCGTCGGCACCGGTCCACCCCTGCGCCTGCTGGAACGCCCGGGTGGCCCGCAGATCGGCGTCGGTCCAGCGCGGGCCGGGCCCCGAGGCGTAGAAACGGGCACCGCCACGCGCGACGAGGAGCTGCCCGAGCCGGGTGACGTGCGCATTGTTGGCCCCCGGCCCGAAGGACGCCCGCCCGGGGTAGGCCGTATCGCCGTCGGCCGGCTCCGGGCCCGCCGCCGAGCCGTCCTTGGAGCTGTCGGCGGCCGTGACCCCCTTGTAGCGGTAGGGGACGTAACTGCTGGAGTGGCTCCAGTAGGCGTAGGGCGTGGACTGGCGGCGGGTGGTCGGGCGGGTCTGCTCGTAGACGGTGTAGTAGGTGTGCGTGTAGTCCGTCCAGCCGCCGAAGATGACGACGTGCGAGCCCTTCTGCGGGTCGGACGGATTGTGGAACAGCAGGATGTCGCCGGGCTGGAGTTCCTCCTTGGTGATACGCGTCCCGAACTGCGCGAGACTGCCCGTCCACTCGTTCCCGGGCAGGTTCCACGCCTTCGAGACGTAGCCGGAGCAGTCCTGCCGGTATCCGTCGGACCAGTAGGCGGTCATGCTGTACGGCACTTTCGCCGTGACCCATTCCTTGGCCCGCCGGATGATGTCGGCCCGGGTCGTCGGAGGCGTCTTGACCGGCCCCGACGACTGCCCCGACTTCCCCGGCGGGACGCTCGTCCCGTGCAGCGGGGCGGCCGTCCCCTGCGGGGTGTCGGGCTCCTCACGTGCGGGAACGCCGGGCAGCGCCGGGGCGTGCGGGGCTGCGACGGCGGGTGCGGCGTGACCGGCGCCGAGGGCCGCGGCGACGACGAGCGTGCGGTGGGCGGCCGGATGACCGACGATCCCGCCTCTCCCGCCCGACCCGGCGCGGGGCGCCACCCGTCGCCAGTGAACGCATCCGGGGCATTCGCAGTCACTCTCGGGATCGAATTCCTCGAACGCCGGAGTATCCATGCGCTTCCCCTCACCCTCCAGATGGAAATGTCCGCGACTGTGCACATTCGTCAGTTTCCCAACTGTCTTCGCGGCGCGCATGCTGACGGTCCGAATGATGTACGCCGCCGGGTGCGCGGCCCGGCCCCCGATCCACCGGCCGGCTCCGTGGTCGGGGGTGCTCCGGAGGTCATGTAGAGTTCTGCCTGTCAGCAGGCGCCGCTAGCTCAGTTGGTTAGAGCAGCTGACTCTTAATCAGCGGGTCCGGGGTTCGAGTCCCTGGCGGCGCACAGACGGTGAAAGGCCCCTCGCGGAAGCGGGGGGCCTTTTGCGGTGACCGGACGGCTGCGGCGGTCACCCGCCGGTGCCCGTCAGATACGCCGACACGACCACGTTCGCCGTATAGCTGCGGGTGGCCCGGTCGAAGGTGCCGCCGCAGGTGATCAGCCGCAGCTCGGCACGGCCCGGGCGGCGCGGCCCGTACGCCTGCCGGGCGTCGAAGCGGTCGCGCGGGACGACCTCGACGCCGTCCACCGTGAACTCGGCGATCTTCCCGTCGTCACGGGCCACCCGGATGGTCTTGCCGGCCCGCAGGGTGCTGAGCTTGTAGAAGACGGCGGGCCGGGTCTCGGTGTCGACGTGCCCGACCATCAGGGCGGTGCCCGGCGCACCGGGCTTCGCGCCCGCCGCGAACCAGCCGACGACACCCGCCTGGTCGAAGGGCGGCGGGTCGATCCCGCCCCGGGTGTCCAGACCGCGGGCCACCACCGGCGCCTGCACCCCCAGCTCGGGTATGTCGATGCGCTGCGGCAGCGCCTGCGCCAGCGGGGCGGCCGCGGGCGGCAGCCCGGCGCCGTCCGGGCGGCCCACCGCGGCCACGTCACCCGTGGTCGCCGCGGACCCGCCCGGCCCCTCGGTCACCTCACGCCCCCACATCCACAGGCCGAGCAGCAGCAGGGCCCAGGCGGCGCAGGTGATGAGACGGCCGGAGGAGCGTTCGCGCTCGTCGGGCACGGGTCAGCCCGCCCTGCGGCTCCGGCGGACACCCCGGAACGCGACGACGGCCGCGGCGACCCCGGCCAGCACCAGACCGGTGACCGCCTGCGCGGTCCCGGGGCCGTCCGTGGTCCGCCCCGCCTCCGCGGCGGCGAGCGGCGCGCTGCCGCCGCCGCCCGCGCGCACGGGCGCGATCGGGGTGACGGGTGCGGTCGCGGTCGCGGTGACGGTGGCGGTCGCGGTGGCGGGGGACGTCGGCACGCGCGGCGCCGACGGATCGGCCGGCAGGGCCCCGGCGACGACCTTGATCCGGCCCTTCACCTGGAAGTCGACGCAGGTGATCTTCACGTCGTAGGTGCCGGCGCCGATCGAGGAGCGGACCTTGGTCTCACCGGCGAGCATGCCGCCGGCGCCGACCAGCCGGGCGTCCGAGACGAACGCCTCGGACACGGCGACGGCCGTACTGCCCACGCAGCCGCTGACCCGCAGGGCGACCTCGCCGCCCGCGACCGGGTTCGAGGGCGTCAGCGTGACGCTTCCGCCGCCGTCCGCCGCCGTCGCGTACGACGCCGGGACGAGCACCGCGGTCAGGGCCGCGGCACCCGCACACAAAGTGACTTTCAGTGAACTCATCGTGAACCTCCAGCTATCTGGAGGCTCCCCCGGAAGGACCCGCGGCGCATCCTCACGCGGGGTTTCACTACTCCGAACGGGTAGCGTCACTCTGCCGCCGGGTTTCGATCCTGCCAGGTCAGATGCGGTCCACGAGGTCCGCGATGGAGTCCACGACCTTCGACGGCCGGTACGGGAAGTCCTCCACCTGCTCGGGGCGGGTGAGGCCGGTGAGCACCAGGAAGGTCTGCATCCCGGCTTCCATGCCCGCGAGGACGTCGGTGTCCATGCGGTCGCCGATCATCGCGCTGGTCTCGGAGTGGGCGCCGATGGCGTTCAGTCCGGTGCGCATCATCAGCGGGTTGGGCTTGCCCGCGAAGTACGGCTGCTTGCCGGTCGCCTTGGTGATCAGCGCGGCGACCGCCCCGGTGGCCGGGAGACGGCCCTCGGTGGAGGGGCCGGTCTCGTCCGGGTTGGTGCAGATGAACCGGGCCCCGCCGTCGATCAGCCGGACCGCCTTCGTCATCGCCTCGAAGGAGTACGTGCGGGTCTCGCCGAGGACGACGTAGTCCGGCTCGTGGTCGGTGAGGATGTAGCCGATGTCGTGCAGCGCGGTGGTCAGACCGGCCTCGCCGATGACGTACGCCGTGCCGCCGGGCCGCTGGTCGTCCAGGAACTGGGCCGTGGCCAGCGCGGAGGTCCAGATGTTGGCGATCGGCACGTCCAGGCCCATGCGCTGGAGGCGGGCGTGCAGGTCGCGCGGGGTGTAGATCGAGTTGTTGGTGAGCACCAGGAACGGCTTGCCCGAGTCCCGCAGCTTCTTCAGGAAGGTGTCGGCGCCGGGGATCGGGACGCCCTCGTGGATGAGCACGCCGTCCATGTCGGTGAGCCACGACTCGATGGGCCTGCGGTCTGCCATGTGCGAGATCTCCTGCCGTACGCGTGTACGCGGTGGCGCGTCGCTCCAGCGTAGTCACAGGCCCGATCTTGAGGGAACGGCCGGTTCGGAAGCGTCCACCTGCTGGGACTCAGCGGCGCCGACGGGCCCGTACGAGGAGCGCGCCGAGGGTGAGGAGCAGGGCCGCGGCCGCGGTGAGGGCGGCGGTGGGGAGGGGGCCGGTGCTGGCCAGTTCCTCGTCGTCGGCCCGGTCGCCGGACGGGGAGGCGGTCGCCGTCGTACCGGTGGGCCCGTCGGACGTGCCCGGCCGGACGGTCTCGGCGGACGGCTTGCCGGGTTTGACGGGGGGCGCGGGGGTGCGGCCGGGGGGTGGGGAGGCGGTGGCCGCGGGGGACGTGGGGTCGGGGGCGGCTTCGGATTCGGCGTCGGGGTGGGCGTCGGGGTCCGGGTCGGCTTCGGGGCTGACCGAGAAGCGGTAGTCGTTCGACTGGCCGACCCATTCGCCGTCGTCGCCCTGCCGCTGGACGACGGCCGCGTTGACGGTGACGTCGTTGGGCGCGGTGCCGGCGGCGAGCGCCAGGCGCAGCCGGACGCTGAGGGTGCGGCCGGGGCCGACGGTGAAGCCGGGGAACTCCCCGGCGGTCCCCTCGGATCCCTCGGGGCCCTCGGTGAACGCTCCGACGAGTTCGTCCTCGTCGGTGGTCTCGAAGCGGACGGGGTGGGGGCGGCCGTCGGCGTAGAACTCCAGGCGGGGCTGGGCGGGTTCGAGCGTGCGGCGGGCGTCGACCAGGACGACGACGGGGTGGATGCCGGTGCAGGTGCCGTCGGTGGTGTTGGTCAGGTCGAGGTACCAGGTGCCGTGGCCGGCGCCGGGCCGGTAGGCGCGCGGGCCGCCGCGCAGGCGCGTGGTGAGGGGGAAGGCGCCGGTGTCCGCGCCCGCGCAACGGGGGCCGGGCTCCTCGGCCGCGCGGGCCCGCGCGGGCACGGCGAGCAGGGCGGCGGCGGTGGCCAGGCAGAGGGTGGCGTGCGTGCACGGTCGCATGGACACATGAGCCTGCGGCAGCGGGGGCGGGGAACGGCGACGCCATTCCGTATGACCATACGATTCCGCCCGATCGGCTCACGGGCGCCATGGTCGCGCCGCACCCGTCCCCTCACCCGTCCCCTCTCCCGAACACCGGCCCCAGCAGCAGATGGGCCGCCCCCTCCGCCACCCCCCGCGCCCCACCCGCGGCGAGGCGTACCGGTACCGCGCCCTCCCGGGCGCCCTCGCGGCGGGCGCGGTCGGCGAGGACGGCGGCGACTCCCCGGACGAACGGCTCCGGGCCGGCCGCGATCGTACGGCCGCCGAGCAGGACGAGGTCGATGTCGAGCAGCCCGGCCAGGTTCGCCGCGCTCTCGCCGAGCACCCGGGCCGCCTCGTCGACGTCCCCGCGCTCCATCGCCGCCAGGCACAGCGCCTCGACACAGCCCCGGTTCCCGCACGGGCAGGGCGGCCCGTCGAGCTGGATGACCTGGTGCCCGAACTCCCCGGCACCGGTCCTGGCCCCCCGGTGCACGGTCCCCCCGAGGACGAGTCCGGCACCGAGGCCCGTACCGAGGTGGAGGTAGGCGAAGGAGCCGCGCTCTCCCGCGACGGCCAGTCCGAGGGCGGCGGCGTTGGTGTCCTTGTCGACGACGACCGGCACACCGAGCCGCCCGGCGAGGGCGTCCCGCAGCGGGAAGCCGTCCCACTCGGGGAACCCGGTGACCCGGTGCAGCACGCCGTGGGTGTGGTCGAGGGGGCCGGGCAGCGCCACGCCGACCCCGAGGAGCGAGGCGCCCGCGGCCCGGCCCAGCGCCTCGGCCTCCCGGACCACCGCGCCGAGCACCGCCTCCGCGCCGGCGCCCAGGTCCAGCGGGACCCGCCGCTCCCCCACCACGGTCCCGTCCAAGTCGGCCAGCACGGCCCGGAGTTCGTCGCGGTCCAGATGGACGCCGACCGCGTGCCCGGCCTCCGGGACCAGCCGCAGGACCGTGCGCGGCTTGCCGCCGGTGGACGCGCGGTGGCCCGCCTCGGCCGCGAGCCCCTCCTCCCGCAGCCGTGCGGTGATCTTGCTGACGGCCTGCGGGGTGAGCCGGGTGCGCTCGGCGAGTTCGAGACGGCTGATGCCGTCCGGCCCGGCCGAGCGCAGCAGGTCCAGCACCAGGGCGGTGTTGTGGCTGCGCAGCGCCAGCAGGTTCACGCCGGTGGGGTGCGTGCCGGGTGGCCGCACGCCGGTCGCGCGGGGGGCGCCGTTGGTCCTGTTCACGCCCTCATTCTCTCCTCTGCTTGCACTTTGGCAACAGCGTTGCGAAAGTGGAGGGCATGACTGGTACTCCCCTCCGCGTGGGCCTGGTCGGCTACGGCCTCGCCGGCTCCGTGTTCCACGCCCCGCTGATCGCCGCCACCGAGGGTCTCGCCCTCGACACGGTGGTCACCTCCCACCCCGAGCGGCAGGAGCAGGCCCGCGCCGAGTTCCCGGACGTACGCGTCACCGCCGGCGCCGACGGCCTGCTCGCCCGCGCCGACGAGCTGGACCTGGTCGTCATCGCCTCCCCGAACAAGACGCACGTACCGCTGGCCACCGCCGCCCTGACGGCGGGCCTGCCGGTCGTGGTCGACAAGCCGCTCGCCGGCACCGCCGCCGAGGCACGCGAGCTGGCGGCCCTCGCCGGGGAGCGCGGCCTGCTCCTCTCCGTCTTCCAGAACCGCCGCTGGGACAACGACTTCCTGACCCTGCGCCGCCTCGTGGCCGACGGCGAGCTGGGCGACGTATGGCGCTTCGAGTCCCGCTTCGAGCGGTGGCGGCCGCAGCCGAAGGGCGGCTGGCGGGAGTCCGGCGACCCGGCGGAGATCGGGGGTCTGCTGTACGACCTCGGCAGCCACCTCGTGGACCAGGCGCTGGTGCTGTTCGGCCCCGCCGCGTCGGTGTACGCCGAGGCGGACGTCCGCCGGCCCGGCGCGCAGACCGACGACGACACCTTCATCGCCGTCACCCACACCAGCGGCGTCCGCTCCCACCTCTACGCCTCCGCGACGACGGCCCAGCTCGGCCCGCGCTTCCGGGTGCTCGGCTCGAAGGCCGGGTTCGTGAAGTACGGCCTCGACCCGCAGGAGGCGGCCCTGCGCGAGGGCGGCCGCCCGGGGCCCGGCTGGGGCACCGAACCGGAGGAGCTGTGGGGCCGGCTCGGCTCCGGCGAGTCCCCGACGACCGGCGGCGGAACACCCGTACAGACCCTCCCCGGCGACTATCCGGCCTACTACGCTGCGGTGGCCGAGGCACTGATCGACGGCGGCCCGAACCCGGTCCCGGCCGTCGAGGCGGCCGCCGCCCTCGACGTGCTGGAGGCGGCCCGCCGTTCGGCACGAGACGGAGTGGTGGTGACGCTGTGATGGGCGCCCATGAGCTGACCCCGAAGTTCACCCCGGAGATCACCCCGACGCTGGAGGAGCTCCAGGCGCAGGAACGCCGGCTGGTCTTCCGCCGGTTCGACCACGACGACGCGTGGGCCCTCGGCTCGCTCCTCGTCGAGCTGGCCCGGGAACGGCAGGCGCCGGTCGCCGTCGACATCCACCGCGGCGGACAGCAGCTCTTCCACGCGGCGCTGCCGGGTTCCGCCCCCGACAACGACGCGTGGATCGCCCGTAAGCGCCGGGTGGTGGAGCGGTTCGGCGCCTCCTCCTACCTGGTGGGATCCCGCGCCCGCGCCAAGGGCACGACCTTCGAGGAGTCCTCCCGCCTCGACCCCGACACGTACGCGGCGCACGGGGGTTCGTTCCCGATCACCGTGGAGGGCGTGGGGGTCGTGGGCGCGGTGACGGTGTCCGGGCTGCCGCAACTGGAGGACCATCGGTTCGTGGTGGCGGCGCTGGAGCAGTACCTGGAGAAGTTCCGGTAGGGGTCACTGCAAGGGCTTGTCCGAAGGGGGACTCAAGGGCGCTCAGGCGTCCTTGAGTTCCTGCCGCTGCCGCCCCAGCCCCGTGATCTCCAGCTCCACCACGTCACCGGCCCGCAGGAACGGCTTCGGCTCGGGCGCGCCCAGGGCGACCCCGGCCGGGGTCCCGGTGTTCACGATGTCCCCGGGGTACAGGGTCATGAAGTGGCTCAGGTACCGGACGACCTCGCCGACCGGGAAGATCTGGTCCGCCGTCGTCCCGTCCTGCTTCGGTTCACCGTTGACCCACAGCCGCAGGGCCAGGTCCTGCGGGTCGGCGACCTCGTCCGCCGTGACGAGCCACGGCCCCAGCGGGTTGAACGTCTCGCAGTTCTTCCCCTTGTCCCAGGTCCCGCCCCGCTCGATCTGGAACTCCCGCTCGGACACGTCGTGCGCGACGGCGTACCCGACGACATGCCCGAGCGCCTCCTCGGCCGACCCCAGGCAGCGGGCCGTACGGCCGATGACGACCGCCAGCTCCACCTCCCAGTCGGTCTTGACGGACCCGCGCGGGATCAGCACGGTGTCGTGCGGTCCGACGACCGTGTCCGGCGCCTTGAGGAAGACGACGGGCTCGGCGGGCGGCTCGGCCCCGATCTCGCGGGCGTGGTCGTGGTAGTTCAGCCCGATGCACACGACCTTGCCGATCCGGCCCAGCGGCGGTCCGATCCGCAGCCCGGCCGGGTCGAGCACGGGCAGCCCGCCGGACTCCCCGGCCGCGCGGACCCGGCCGAGCGCCGAGCCGTCCGCGAGCAGCGCGCCGTCGATGTCGTCCACGAGCCCGGACAGGTCCCGCAGGGTTCCGTCGGCGTCGAGCAGCGCGGGCCGCTCCGCCCCCGCCGTACCGACTCGCAGCAGCTTCATGGTCACCGTCTCCCTGGGTCGCGGGGTGCCCGCCGAGGGGTGCGGCCGCCGGAGGACTGTCCGATCCTCCAAGCCGGGCGGACACTCCGCAAGACCCGGTTCATGTACTGGACCCGCGGGGGGGGCGCGTGGAGGCGGGTCACTTGTAGAGGACGGCCCGTTCGACGGCGCTCCAGGTCGAGCTGGTGACGACGTACAGCGCGGCGGCCAGCGGGACGACGGCCACGGTGACCAGGGTGAAGAAGGACATGAACGGCATGACCTTGGTGAGCGCGCCCATCCCGGGCACCTCCTGGCCGCCGGTCGCGGGCAGCGGCATCCGCTTGGCGCGCACGTAGTTGAAGCCGGCGACGACCGCGACCAGGGCGAACAGCCCGAGGTAGACGAGACCGGCCCCGCCGACGAGACCGTCCCCGGCGAGCGCGTCGCTCCAGCGGCCGCCGAGGGGCGCGGCGAGCAACTGGTGGTCGAGCAGTTCGTTGCGCGCGCCGCCGATCGAGGAGTTGGAGAAGAGGTGGTAGAGCACGAAGAACGCCGGGAGCTGGAACAGGCTGGGCAGGCAGCCGGAGAGCGGGGACACCTTTTCCTCGGCGTGCAGTTCCAGCACGGCCTTCTGGAGCCGCTCGGGGTGCTTGGCGTGCTTGCGGTGCAGCTCGGCGATCTTCGGCTGCAACGCCGTACGGGCCTTCTGGCCGCGGGCGGACGCCCGGGACAGGGGGTGGACGAGGAGTCGTACGAGTGCGGTGAACAGGACGATCGCGGCGGCCGCGGCGGACGCGCCGAACAGCGGGTTCAGCAGATCGGCGAGATGGCCGACCAGGTCAGCGAAGACGGACATGGGTGAGGAGCCCTCCGGGGGTCTCGTCGTGCCGGGGTGAAGGCCGGGACGGTGGTCGTCCGGGCATGGCGGCGTGACGACCCGCGCGGGGTCAGGAGGTGAGGAGCGCTGCCCTACGTGCTGCCCTACGCGGTGGTCGTCGCGAGGGCGTGGCCCGGCGCCCTGGGGCGGGGCCGGCCGGAGGCGTCCGGATCGCGTTGCGTCAGGAAGGCCGTACGGCGGGCGCGGTCCCTGATGGCCGTACGCACCCGGGTGGGCGGTACGGCGGGGGCGCTGCGCGCGGCGACCAGGGAGCTGACCGCGAGGGCGGAGGAGGCCGCGGCGGTGGCGGCGAGGGCGACGGCGGCGGAGAGGCTGCCGGAGTCCATGAGCAGGACGTCGACGAGGAGGAAGAGCACGAGGAGGACGGGCGTGGCGGCACGGCGTGCGCGCATGGGCCCCCCTCATGGACGGTTCGTCGGATTCCGGTGTTCTTCGCCGGTTATGGATTCCGGTGTTCTTCGCCGGTTATACCTGACCGGCCTCGGTCGGTGCCAGCACGCGCCGCCCGGTGCGGGATCCGTCACGCGGGCACGGGGAGCGCAACCGAACGCGCCTCCCGGTGGCTCTACACGCACATGTACATGAACCCGGACCCGCTCGGGATCACCGGCCGCGCCGGACCGTTCCTCCGTCTGCTCGCCGTACAGCTCGTCCGCTTCGGGTGGGTGCAGGCGCGGTGCTGCGCGTTCGCGGTCGCGCTGTTCGGCGGCATGGCCGTCTCGAAACTGCTCCCGCCCCTGCCGGTGCCCCGCTACGACCTGCTGCTGGTCTACGGCGTCCTGCTCACCGCCGCCGGATACCTGCTGGGCTGGGAGACCCGGCGGGAGGTCGCGGTCGTGGCCGCCTGCCATGTGCTGGGGCTCGCCTTCGAGATCGTGAAGGTGCGCGTCGGCTCGTGGAGCTACCCCGAGCCCGGCTTCGCCATGATCGCGGGCGTGCCGCTGTACGGCGGGTTCATGTACGCGGCCGTCGGCAGTTACGTCTGCCGTTCCTGGCGGCTGCTCGGCCTGTCCCTGACCGGCTACCGCCCCCGCGCCACCGCCGTACTGGCCGTCGCCCTCTACGTGAACTTCCTCAGCCACCACTGGCTGCCCGACCTGCGGCTGCCGCTCGGCGCGCTGCTGCTGCTCGCGACGGCACGGACGTGGGTGTACTTCACGGTCGGCGAACTGCGGCACCGGATGCCGCTGGCGCTCGCGTTCGCGCTGATCGGCTTCTTCCTCTGGCTGGCCGAGAACATCGCCACGTATCTCGGGGCGTGGACGTATCCGTCCCAGCTCGACGGCTGGGAACCGGTCTCGCTGTCCAAGTGGCTCTCCTGGGCCCTGCTGATCAGCGTCACGTTCGTCATCTGCGGGGCCCGCCGGAGGTGAGCGTCCCCCACACCACCAGGCGGTAGCGGGAGGTGTACTCCGGCGTGCAGGTGGTGAGCGTGAGATAGCGGCCGGGGGCGTCATAGCCGTACGACGGTCTGGTCAGGGAGCGGGGCACCGGCGCGATGACGCCGGTGTCGCGGGGCGAGGTCCGCGGGAGGACCGTGCCGACGGTGTACGTGTAGCGGGCGGTCCTGGTCTCGACGGTGATCAGGTCGCCCTTTCTGAGCCGGTCGAGGTGGCGGAAGGGTTCGCCGTGGGTGTTGCGGTGCCCGGCGAGCGCGAAGTTGCCTTCCTGGCCGGGCTGTTGGGTGTGGCGGTAGTGACCGGCGTATCCCTTGTCGAGGACGTTGCGCTTGCCGGTGCCTTCGGCGATGGGGACGCGGAGGGTGAGGCGGGGGATGGTGAGGATGGCGTAGGGGGTGTCGGGGGTGGGGGTGTCGGGGTTCTTGGGGTTCTCGGCGGCGGGGCTGGTGTCGGGCGGGTCGGCGCCGTCGGAGATGCCGGTGCCGCCGCTGCTGTCAGGCGGGGCAGGCAGGCCAGGCGTGTCAGGTTCCCGCCACTCCCGCTCCAACGCCTCCACCCTCCTCTCGGCGCCCTCCTTCGCCTCACGGTTGGTCCACCAGAGCTGGTGGGCGACGAGGAGCAGGAGCACCACCCCGACGGTGACGAGGAGTTCGGCGCCGCCGAGGACCGCCCGCCGGATCCGGGCGCGCCGCCGCAGGGTGCCGTGCTCTACGAGGGGAGTCCGCACGCGGGCACGATAGGCGCGCCGGGCCGAGGCATGAAGACCCGTACACCACCAACTACCGTATAAGGACCGGATGTTCGCCCCCTCGAACGCTCCCCTCCCCCTTTCTCCACAGGTTTGAGAAAGGGCTGTCGGAACCCTCGACAACCCACGCGCCACACCCGATGCTTCGTGTCGGCCGAACGGGACCCGGCATCGGCCACGACTCGGAGCGGAGTAGTCATGATCCGACGCAGGACACTGCTGGCCGCCACCGGCGGAGCGCTCTTCGGAACCGCCCTCGCGACGGGCACCGCCCGTGCCGACGCGACGATCGCCGTCAACCCATCGACCACGTACGGGACTTGGGAGGGCTGGGGCACCTCGCTCGCCTGGTGGGCCAACGTCTTCGGCACCCGTAACGACTTCGCCGACATCTTCTTCACGACGAACTCGGTGACGTACAACGGCACCACGCTCCCCGGCCTCGGTCTGAACATCGCCCGCTACAACCTCGGCGCGTGCGGCTGGAACGCGGTGAACGGCGAGAGCATGGTCGCCTCGCCCAACATCCCGGCGTTCAAGCAGATCGAGGGCTACTGGCAGGACTGGAACAACGAGGACCCGGCGTCGTCGGCGTGGAAGTGGACGGCGGACGCGGCCCAGCGGGCGATGCTCCAGAAGGCGGTGGCGCGCGGCGCGACGACGGAGCTGTTCGCCAACTCCCCGATGTGGTGGATGTGTCTGAACCACAACCCGTCCGGCGCCGCCGGCGGCGGCAACAACCTCCAGTCCTGGAACTACCGCCAGCACGCCTCCCATCTGGCCGCCGTAGCCCTGTACGCCAGGAACAACTGGGGCGTGGACTTCGCGACGGTCGACCCCTTCAACGAGCCCTCGTCGTCCTGGTGGACGGCGACCGGCACGCAGGAGGGCTGCCACATGGACGCGTCGGTCCAGTCGGCCGTACTGCCGTACCTGCGCAGCGAGTTGGACAAACGTGGGCTGACCTCGACACGCATCTCCGCCTCGGACGAGACGAGTTACGACCTCGCGCGGACGACGTGGAACTCCTTCTCGGCCACGACGAAGGGATATGTGGACCAGGTCAACGTGCACGGCTACCAGGGTTCGGGCGGCCGCCGCGACCTGCTGTACACGGACGTGGTGACGGGGTCCGGGAAGAGGCTGTGGAACTCGGAGACGGGCGACAACGACGGCACCGGCCTGACCATGGCCGGCAATCTGCTCTACGACTTCCGCTGGCTGCACCCCACGGCCTGGGTGTACTGGCAGGTGATGGACCCGACGGCGGCCTGGGCGATGATCGCGTACGACGCGGCCACGCTCCAGGCGGGCGCGGTGCAGCCGAAGTACTACGTGATGGCGCAGTTCAGCCGCCATATCCGCCCCGGGATGACGATTCTCGACACGGGCGTGAGCTACGCGGTCGCGGCGCTCGACCGGACGGCGCGGCGGCTGGTGATCGTGGCCGCGAACACGGCCGCCTCCGCCCAGACCCTCACCTTCGACCTGTCCCGCTTCACGACGGTGACGGGCGGTGCGAACGGCGCGGTCCCGCGCTGGAACACGGTCACGACGACGGGCGGGGACCGGTACCGGGCGTACACGGACACGTCCTTGAACGGAAAGACGGTGAGCGTGCCGTTCGCGGCGCAGTCGGTGCAGACGATCCAGGTGGACGGGGTGACGGTGTAGGAGGGCGGGGCGAGGTCACGGTGCGGGAGGGCGGGACCTTTGTCGGCGGTGGGCAGTACGGTGTCGTGCATGCGCCCCGACACGCCTGCCGAAAACGTCGACCACACCGCCGAGGCGGCTCGCCTGGAGCGGACCGCCGGCCTGTACCCGGAGGACGCGGAGGCCCTGCTGCTACAGGCCGCGGCCCACCGTGAACTGTCCGGCGACCGCGCCGGCGCGACCGCGCTCTACGACCGTCTCCTGTCGTCCGCGGAGAGCCTGGACACCCCGCACCTGGTCCGCGCCCTGAAAGCCTCGAACCTGTGGGAGTACGGCCATGAGGCCGAGGCCCGCGCGATCATCGACGGCATCCGCGCGTCCGCCCCGCGCGACCCGGCGCCGTGGGTGATCGTCGCGGAGGCGCTGGAGACCCACGACGAGCTGGAGCAGGCGGAGAAGACGTTCACGGAAGGCGTGCGGCTGCTCCTGACGGACGTGGCCGAGCCGCCGTACGCCACGCATCCGCTCCTCTTCGGCCGTCACCGGGTGCGCCGGATGCTGGGCGCGGCCCACGACGACTGGGACGTGACGGCGGACGCCCTGCACTCCTCCCCCGTCTCCCTGGACGAACTCCACGACCCCAAGCGGGTGTGGTCCCTCGGCTCGGACAACCCGGCGGAACTGGCGGCGGAGATCTCCCGCCTCCGCGCCGAACTCGGCACCTACCGCGAGGCCCTCTCCCGCCCCTTCCCGGTGGCGGTCCTCCACTGGCCGGCCACGGAACTCTCGGAACTCCTGGCCGCGTACCCCGCCCTCTCCTCCGAATACCCCTCCCACGAGGAACACCTCACGGTGATAGAGGCGTCCCTCCGAGAACTCGCCACCTCCGGCACCCCGAACCTCGGCATCGTCACCGGCACGGTCCCCTCCTACGAAGCCTTCGCCGCCTCAGAATCCACGTCCCCGTCCGACCCGAACCTCCTCCCCCAGTACGCGACGACACTGGCGGCAAGGGGGAGAGCGGTGGCTTGGCCTCCGCAGCGGGGGGCGGCTTGTTGGTGTGGGTCTGGGGTGGCTTATGGGGAGTGTCACGGCTGACGGCGGAATACAGCACAGCGTCGCGAAACGATCTCCACGCTGCTCGACGGGTAGTTGCACGCGCATGCCCTGATAGGTGCGAGACTCATGGTGCCGAGTTGCCGTGAGAAGATCGCCAGCTCTCGCATGAACCACCATCCAGAAGGAGAGTCATGTCCTCCAGCGGCCATGAACGCCCGGACTTCGCCCAGCCACTGACCTCGATCGAGATCTGTGCCGGGGCAGGCGGCCAAGCCGTTGGGCTGCACAACGCGGGCTTCGACCACAGCGCCCTGGTCGAGTGGGATCCGCATGCGGTCAACACATTGCGCGCCAACGTGGGAAATTGGCCTGGATGGACTCCAGAAAAAGCTCAGCAAATCAATCCCATGGATGTCCGCGAATTCTTGGGTTCCGATGTCGAAAAAAGCCTCAACCTGAATCCAGGGGATCTTGATCTTTTGGCTGGTGGCGTTCCTTGCCCTCCTTTCTCATTGGCCGGAAAGAGACTGGGAGAGGAGGACGAGCGCGACCTTTTTCCAGCCGCTCTAGAGATCATCGAGAAGCTGCTTCCGAAAGCTGTGATGATCGAGAATGTTCGCGGAATCCTTGAGCCGCCGGAGTTTTTCATTGACTATAGAATCAGGATTCTAGACAGGCTGCGCGACGCGGGCTACATGGTTCCGGAAATCAACGCCCATCAGTCACCCAAGGCTCAGGACATCGTCATGCGTAAAGTATGGCGGCGGCTTGACGCGAAGGATTTCGGCGTTCCCCAGCTGCGTCCGCGAGCCATCCTCGTGGCCATCCACAAGGACGCCATGGAGCAAAGCTCGCACGATTTCAAATGGCCAGTGCATCTTAGGGCTGACGAGGCAACAGTTTTCAGCCGCCTTCGGGAGACTATGCGTGAGCGCTGCGGCGACTTCTGGGAGCTGAACCAAAATGGCAAGCGCGCCAGGCGAGGTGAGCGCACTGGCCAGAACGTGTACGACGACTGGTACGAAGCGGCCGAGAAGGCAGCCGCCGCAGGCCGAGGAATCGCCCCGACTTTGGTAGGCGGCTCCAAGAAGCACGGTGGAGCCGACCTCGGCCCCACCCGCGCTAAGCGGGCCTGGGCGACCATGAACGTGGACGCCATGGGAGTTGCGAATGACCGCGATGAATGCATCCCCGAGCGCGATCTGTTCAGGCCTGCAGGCCCCATGTTGACGGTTGAACAGGCGGCAATCATTCAGGGGTTCCCGCGGAAATGGAATTTCCGCGGCGGGAAGACCGCCCGCTATCGCCAGGTCGGCAACGCCTTTCCACCGCCGGTAGCCGAAGCAGTGGGACGCGCCATCGCGGCAGTTTTGCGCCCAGACCACCGGTCCGAACTGCTGGCCAATTACGCCATGGAACTGAGCGACAGCCTTGACTCTGAGCCTATCGGCTCCGGGACAGAGCAGATGGAATTGTCGGTGTCAGCCAGCCCGGCGGCTCAGAACCGCGTCGGCGATCTGGCTGGCACACGCGTCTGATGGCTCATGCTCCCAGAAACGGAGCACGAGCCATCCCGCCTCAGCCAGCCGTTGGTCCGTGTCACGGTCCCTCGTGACATTCCGGAGCACTTTCTCCGACCAGTAACCCGAGTTTGTCTTCGGCGGAACATAGTGCTCGGGACAGCCATGCCAATAGCATCCGTCGATGAATACCGCGACCTTCACCGGCCGGAAGACCAAGTCAGCCGTCCGGCGAAGGCCTGGTAGCGGGCGGGCCGCAACGCGGTAGCGAAGCCCCTTGGCGTGCACCAGCCGACGGATCAACTGTTCGGGCTTCGTGTCACGGCTCCGGATCGCCTGCATGTTCCGACGTCGCGCCGCGGACGAAGCCCACGACCCCTCTGGAGCCACCCACTCGGTTTCGTTGGTCACATTTTCAGAGAGTAGTCGGCATCCCCATCCCGCCGACAGGAAAGTCCGTCGTACGTCAGCGGCTGCCCACGTGGCTCAGCAGGGCTTCCACGTCACTGGGCGCAAGCCCAGCTCCCACCGACGGTTCCTCCTCAAGATCGGCTAGCTGCTGAACCGTCGGGTCATCAAGGATTCGCCCCATGAAGTCCAGCTTCTTCTCCAGCCTGATGGCTACCACCTCATCAACCGTCTTGCGGGCCGCCAGGACGGTGACCCTGGTCTCGGTATCCGGCGCCAGCCCGAGCCGGTGAATGCGGTCGAGGCTCTGCAGGAAGCGGCCGGCCATAAAGTCACGGTCGACATAAATCGCGTCATGGCAGACGTGGTGCAGGCTGATGCCCTCACCCAGCGTGGCTGGATTGGAGATCAGCACCATGCAGCTCGGGTCTTCACGGAAGCGCCTGAGCTGTTCATCACGGTCTAGGGTGCCGCCGTAGACCACAGCAGGGTTGTACTTCTCCAGCATGCGTTCCAGGGTCGTCAGGCTCCGGACAAAGGTCGTCCAGAGCAGCGTCTTCCGGCCGCGCGCCGCGTTCTCCGCGATGATCGCGACTGCTTCCTTGTACTTGGGCGACAGTTCGTGGTCAGGCAGGGACTGCATGAGCGAATACAACGAGCTGTTCTCCGGAATCTCGAGTGGCGGAAGCTGGTAGGCCAGAGGTTCGTACCTGCTCCCCCCTTCCAAGAGGAGTGCGGGGCTGACCGCGGCCATTAGCAGGCGAAGCGCCGTCCTGCCGAGAGCGCTGAGATCATCTCGGGCTCGATCCGCTTTTGCGCCTTGGGCCAGCGATTCATAGATCTCGTCGTGAAGGGGGGGCATGTCCACGTAGCGCAAGCTCAGCTGTACGGGAGGCAGGCCAAGCTCGTGCTTGGTTGTCCGGGTGAACAATGGCCGCAAGACCGAACTCGCATAGGCCAGGTCACCGCCTGCCACCGCCTGAACCACCGTGCGCTGGCCATGCCCCGGCCAGACGAAGCCCAGCAGGTTCTCCAGATCCTTGGCCCCGTTGGGCGCGGGCGTTCCCGTGAGGATGAGACGCCGCGCGGCTAGCGGCCCCAACGCCATGCAGGCGGCTCCGTACGTGCCTCGCGCGCCCAGCTTCATCCGATGCGCCTCATCCAAAATAATCATGGCTGGTCCCGCTTTGAGCCATCCAGCCAACAAGGCGAGCTGGCGGTCAAGGCGCTCGTAATTGACGATCAGAACCTCGGTCCACTGGTCCATTGAGCCATCGAGCACATGGGTCCGCAAGGCGTACTTGAAGCATACGGCTGTCTCATAACGCCAGGAGTCATAAGCCGATTTGGGGCAGACGACCAGCAACCGTCCCACTCGCCCCTCTGCCTTCTGAGCTGCGTACACGGCGAGAGCAACACGGGTCTTACCTGCGCCGGGGACGCTGAAATTAGCTCCGTGCTGGAGAGAAAGAAGCTTGGCGATATCGCGGAGCTGGAACTCGCTGAGCTCGCCCTGCCAAGTCTCTCCAAGGAGGCCGCGCACCTCGCCGGCCGTCGTTTCCGTGGGCCCCTGCGCCTCGTCGAGGCGTTCCTTGACCGTGTTCGCATCCTGCACGACGCCGGCCACCAGCGTGCGCAACTCCGCTTCCCACTCAACGCCTTGCGGATGCGGCCAGGAGCCGAGCGCACCTAGGTCCCCGAGGAGTTCGTCCAGCGCGATCGACGCACTAAGGGGGCCCAGCTGGCCGCCCGTACGGAAACGGGCGGCCAGCTGGACGAGATCCTGCCGGTACTCATCGGTGGTACGCAGTACGACACGGGTACGGGTCTCATCGAATCCGAGTCGCAGAGAGGTGCCTTCAGCGCCGAGCGTCATGCCGTGGGCTCCACCGTCGCGGCCTCAAGCAACCAGGCGACGCCGTCACCAGGGTCGGGCAGACCTCGGCCGGCCTGCTGCGCCAGCTTGCGGAGGCTGTTGCGGAGGTTGAGGACAGCGTCGTCGAACGCTTCCTCGTCCAGGCTGCGGGACGACCTCGCCTGAACCAGGTCCGCCACACACTGATCGATGCTGGCACATGCCTCCGCAAGCCGGGCAGGAGCAAGCTGCTTGCGCTTACGCAAGCGGGCGCTCCGGCCCGCCTCATCGATCGCCTTGTCGAAAGCGTCCTTCGCCTCGCTGATGACCTCCTGCTTTTCGGCCCTCTCTCCTTCCGCGAGGTCATGGACACCGGCGCCCACCATGGCCTTGGCCCGAAGGACACGGTCGTTCAGGGCCCGGGCCTCCGACACCGCGGAAGAGGAGGCGGGAACGGTAAGGCCGAGCCCCGGAATGAGCACCCCGGCATTCTCAGGCGTCGAGGCGCTGGCAGCCTCCGGGGCGGGGAGCATGCGGCCAAGGCCGCCCTTGAGGAAGTGCTCGTCAATGTGCCGCACATCCGTCTTGGAGAATCCCAGGAGGATGGCGGCCAGCCGCCACTCCTTGAGCACCTCCGCCTGGTCCCTGTCCACCGACTCCAGCTTCATGTAGAGCCTGTGCAGTTCCTTCAGACGTTCCTGGGCCCCCTCCCAGTCGACCAGGCGCAGCTTGGAGCCGCCCCCGCTCGCACTGCGCTCGATCAGCTCCCGGACAGTGCTGAGGATCCAGCGCTCCTGGTGGTACGTCTTCACCTGGATCCTGAAAGCCTTGGCGATCTGTTCCGGAGTCCGTCCCAGAGCAGCCTGCTCCTCCATCGCGATGAGGCGGTTGATGTAGGAGTAGTCCCTGCGGTGATCCTTGCGGAGCTGCAAGGACAGCTCAACGGCGTTGATGTCAGCCCAGGTGAACGACTCAGGCAGGACTCCGACGCGCATCGACTGCACGCCGAGTTCCCGCAGCGCGCAAGCCCTGGTGTTTCCGTTGACCAGGATGCCGTGGTGGGTGACGAGGCCCGGATCGTTCTGCCCGAACTGCTTGAGGCTGTCCTTCAGACCGTCGAAGTCCGTGTCGCGGAGGTTGGGGTCGGTCGGCGAAGCCTGAAGGAGGAACCTCAGGTAGTCCTGGCTCTCCGCGCTCCACGGATCTTTGTCCAGGCCCTCGTCACGGACGGGGTCATGGCTGCGCTGGGCCCGAATCCGGTGAGTGCCAGGGTTGAAGTACAGGCTGCTGATCGGGAGGTCAATGACCTCAACGTGAGCCTGCTGCTCGTTCCAGTCGACGGTCACGGTCTCGCGGGTACCGCCGGTGTCACGGACTTCCCGGACCTTCGTCCTGATCAGTTCACTAAACTCATCCGCCCTCGGCGGCGCGGCGAACTCCCGCATCATTGTTGTCTCCGCTCCGTCAGTCGTTGTCGCCGGCCAGCGCGGCGGCCACGGCCTTGCGCGCGTTCTCAGGAAGGCTGCGGTAGACACCCCACGCCTTCTCCAACGGCCCAAGCGTGCGCTGATCAGCCTCGATCCAGGCAGTCAGCACCTGGCGCTCCATCGGGGCGAGGGCATTCACCTGAGCCAGCACCTGAGCCAGCTCCACCGTCCGCTCGCTGCCCCCCGCGCCGCACCGCTTGCACTCCGTCACGGTCTGGTAATCCGTCGAACCATCCGGCAGCAGCACCTTGCGCCGGGCAATGTTCAGTACGGCCGGAGTAATGCTGTCCTCGTAGAGCTCGCCGGCGGCAACGCCACAGGCGCGGCACATGTAGCTGTCAGCCGCGAGGATCTTGGCCCGCTGCGCCGCCGTGATGCTCGCCTTGTGCTTCGGCGCCTTAGCCTTGCCCGGGAGCCACACTTCCGCTCCGGCGGCGACGAAACGCTGCTCCTGCTGCGTCAACGTCGGATCATCACGGCTCGTGTCAATCTTCCAGCCGTGATCCCGGAGGTCCCGCAGCCGCCGGTCAATCTGCGCGACGTCCGGAAACGCCTCGCGCAGCTCGACCTTCGTGAACGTCCCGTCCACCCCCACAACCTGAAGAAGCCACAAGGCCGTACGCGCCATGCTTCCCAGGTTCTCGCTCTGCCAAGACGGCAGGGTCATTTCTTGATCCTCCAGATCCGCTAAACGACAGCAACGACATAGCAGGCGACAAACCTAGCCATAGGCCGCCACCAAAATAAATCGCCCCAAGGTGCACATAAAGTGCGCCAGGGACCCGCCCCAGCCAACCGCCGCGTGACGTTTTACGGCGCCGCAAGCGATTGCCTGAGGAAATTCTCGCATGACCGATCAGCGCGAGGTCAAGTCCATAACTCTTGCGACAAAAACAGCAAGTACACTCCGCCGCCTACGGCACAATCGACAGTGCGGCAGTTCTGACCCCAGACCGGCCGTGCATCAAACGGCACACGGAACGCTAGGGGTGATCAGTACATGACACGCTCGAGACCTGGCCAGGGCTGGGTAGCCAAGACGATCAGCAGTGACGTTCCGCCCGGGAAGCGGGAGCTGGCGCTGCGGATCCAGCAGCTATGCCGCCACTTGACAGGTGAAAGCGGAGCAAAAAAGGGCATTCTAAAGCCAACCCAGGCCCAAGCGGCGAAACGTCTCGGGATTTCCGAGACGTCACTTTCGCGATTCCTGAGCGGATACTCCGTTCCCGCAATGGAGCTGCTAGCGCTGATACACGCATCCGCCCGCGAGGACGCGGCCAGCGACTTCCCTGCCGACATCACACTCGCCGACCTGCGGAATCTGCGAGACCGGGCAAACGCGGACCACTGCGACAGCTGCGTGACACTGCGCGCGGAGCTTGAGCAGCTAGGTGAGCGCTCCAGGAAGGGCAGTCCGCAGACCCCAGCTGCAGTCGTCGGGCCAGCGGACATCTCCACCGAGGGCACGCATCCGCGATCCATCGTGATGCGCCTCACCCAGCAGCTCGGCACCCTGGAGGCCCAGCGAGATCAGCTACAGCAACGTTGTGATCACTCAGAGGCCGAAGCTGACCGCCTCAGGGCGGAAATCGCACAGCTCGGCTCACGCCTTGCCTCTGCGGCGGCAAGGGGGGCCGGCCTCAAATCCCGTCCGGCAGCAGCCGCAGCAAGCCAGTCAGATCCGCTGCCGGTCCCCCCATCAGCAAGGGACCGGCAGCGGACTGCCTCGGCCGGGCGAGCCGCCGGGAACATTGCCGCCAAGGCTGGCGCCCTCCAGAGAGGCGGCCGGCAAGGCAGCATGTTGTCACTCCTGCATCACACGGTGCGCACGTTGAGTCATGCGGAGATCGCGGCGCTCATGTGCTTGTTGCGCCACCAGCAGGAGCGGGAGCTTGCCGACAACCTGATCCACATCTACGGACGGGACCAGAGTCATCAGGATGTCGTCCAGGTGGCGTTGGAACTCCATGAACGCGGGGCTCCTGACGACGCAGGCACCTTGCTACGTATCCGCGCCACTCTGTGACCGGCACACGACGGGGGTTCCGCCGCTGCCTCTCGATGCCGCATCGGCGTCCCGTGTGGCGGGACGCACCTCTCCACTTGCCACGCCACCATGGTGCTCCCGGAGACGAGCTGCGAGCACAACAACGTCTCGCCGGATCGTCTCGCGGCCGGCCGACACCTCGGCCGCGCGCCGATACCCACGGCGCTGCGTCACGACCCGGACCGAGGTGATCCGACGACGGTGTGCGGTCGGGCCTCGTAGTCGGACTGCGCACGATCGAGGACCTGATCCACGTCGCAGCCGTGCGCACCGAGCCAGAGGAGGAAGTCGGTGATGATCGTGATCACCGACTCCTCCGCCGGAAATCGACGACGAGAGCTCGGCCGGTTCCGGCCGGGAGGACGCATCGACACCGAGCCGGCGCAGTGGAACTCCAGCAACGCCTCGGCCCGCTCCACCCTGGGGCAGTCGACATGCCCGTTCGGCGAGGTGAGGCCGGTCGGGAGTTCGCACCAGGTGATCTTCCGGTCGCCGTCCGGCAGCACACCCCACCGCACGGCGAGCGCGTCGACCAGGGCCATCCCCCGCCCACCCTCCGATTCCCCACCGGCGTCCAGGAGAGTGGGAAGGGCGCGAGGGTCGGGGTCGTGGACCTCGATGCGCAGCCGTACTCCGTTCATCGAGACGGCGAGGGTGGCGCGGGTTCCGGGGCCGACATGCGTGATGACGTTGGACACCAGCTCGCTGACGCAGAGTTCGGCGTCGTCGGTGAGGTCGTGCAGCCCCCAGAGGCCCAGGTGCAGCCGCATGACGCGACGCAGGCCGGCCACCTCGGCCGGATCGGCCGTGAAGGCGAGGTCCCAGGGTTTGCGCGTCATGCAGGTCTCGTGGTCCACCAGAACCCCTCCGGTCGCAGGCGATCCCCTCGAAGCACGCACTGTCACGAGAGGTCACGTTCTGTTTCTTCGCCATCAGAGTGGAGCGTGCGCATCCCTTCGTGCAATGTGCACGGCGAGATTCCCACGTCCGAGTGATTGGCAGCCCGCGCCCTTGGCGCGAGACTGAACACCCGCTATTCCGAACGGGGTTGATATGGCCGGATCGCCCACGGCTCGCCGTCGTCGTCTGTCGATCGAGCTGAAGAAGCTCCGGGAGCAGAACGACTTCACCTGCGCGCAGGTCGGCGCGGCCCTGGACTGGAGCGGTTCCAAGGTCAACCGGATGGAGACGGGCAGCGGGCGGGTCCAGCCCTCCGACATCGACGCCCTGTGCCGCTTCTACGGCACGGGGGACGAACTGCGCGAGTTCCTCAAGTCGTTGGCCCGGCAGGCGAAGGTACGGGGCTGGTGGCAGGAGCACGGTTCCGGGATCCCGGAGTGGTTCAACATCTACATCGGTCTGGAGCAGGACGCGTCCACCTTCCGCCAGTACCAGTGCGAACTGATCCCCGGACTCATGCAGACCCCCGAGTACGCCTCGGAACTCCACACGGTCGGGGCGCACATGCCCACCGCGGACATCGAACGGGCCGTGCGTGTGCGCATGGAACGGCAGGCCATGCTGAGTGGTCCCGACGCCCCCGAAGCCTGGTTCATCGTGAACGAGGGCGCTCTTCGCAAGGTCGTCGGGGATCGGGGCCTGATGAGGGAGCAGCTCGAACGGGTCCTGGACTCGGCCCGCTTGCCGGCCGTGACCCTTCAGGTGCTTCCGTTCGACTCGGGGACCTGTCCGGTCACGGGGTCCTTCACCATGCTGGGCTTTCCCGCCCCGGAGGACCCCGACCTCGTCTACCGGGACGGCATCACCGATGCGGTCTACCTGGAGGGCGAGCATCATGTCCGCGAGTACACCCGGGCGTTCGACGGACTGCGGGCGGCAGCCCTGAGTCCTCGACGTTCGACCCAACTGATCGAAACGGTCCTGAAGGAATACGCCAAGTGAGTCTTGCAAAGTCCGACGCGGACGGCGTTCGGGTGTGGTTCACGTCCTCGTACAGCAACGGCGCGGGAGGGGAGTGCGTCGAGTGCGCACCGACCGATGACGGCACCCTGGTGCGGGACTCGAAGACATCGGGAGTGCCCGTGGTGACGTTCGGAAGGGAGCCCTGGCTCTCTTTCATAGCCACGCTGAAGAACCGCACCCTCGCAGAGTGACGGCACATGACGTGCACGGGGGAGGCACGCCAAATGTGCGGCCATGGCGACCATTACGAGTGCCGAGAGCGCTGTGCAGTACGCCCGTGAGTACGGGTGGAGCACGGACCGGTGCAAGGGCTCTACAGCACGGGAAGCGGCTCGGATCGTGTCATCGACGGCATGACCTCCAAGGACCCCAAGGTCGCGGCTCTGGAGAACGTTCTCGCCGAGTTGGTGTGAGTTCAGTCCAGGGCTTCGATGGCCCGGAGGATCAGGGCTCGTGCTTCGGCGCCGTAGACGGCCATGCCGCGTAGTTGCTCGAAGGTCTTGAGGTACAGGGAGATCTCCGACGGCTGGGTGACGTTGACCTCGGCGGAGACCAGTTCGATGGAGACGAGCGTGTCGTCGTGGATGTCGAACGTCTCCTGCGGCCACAGTGTCCGCTCGCGCGTTGCCATCGGAATGATGCCGAAGGACACGGCCGGAAGCGCTCCGGCGGTGAGGAGATGGCCGAGTTGCGCGGCCATGGCGTCCGCGGCGCCGAGTCGGTAGTGGAGAACCGCCTCTTCGACGACCATCACGAAACGGTGGCCCTGCTCGTGGATGATCCGGGAGCGCCGGAGACGCGCCGCCGCAGCTTCCTCCGCGTCGTCGGGTACGCCGAGCAGTCGGGCGTTGGCGCTCAGCAGGGCACGGGCGTAGCCCTCCGTCTGCAACAACCCGGGGACGACGACCGGGGAGTACACGCGCAGCACGTCCGTCGACCGGTACAGCTCCACATAGCTGTCCTGCAGTCTCCGTAGACCTGACCGCACCCGCTGTCGCCACTCGCGGTACAACGACTCCGCGTCCTGGGAGGCGGCGATCAGGTCCTGGACCTCGTCGTCGGCTCCCGTCGCACGGCACCACGCGCGGATGTCCGCGGGCGAGGGCGGTGTCCTGGCGTTCTCGATGCGGGATGTCTTGGCGTGGTGCCAGTGGCAGAGCGAGGCCAGCTCGGTGACCGTGAGATCGGCGTTTCTCCTCAAGTCGCGCAGTCGTCGCGCCACGCCTTCGCGTGCCGCCTGTGCCGAGGAGGACGGGGATATGGACATGGGCCGGCCTGCGCTGCTTCCTGTCAGTGTCAGTGGATCTCGTAGTCGTCGTGCGGGACAGCACGCTCCCACACTGCCTCGAAGGCGTCCGAACATTGCTTCACGACGGTCGGTTCGGTCCGCAGTTCCATGGCCGGGTCGCCCCAGTCGCCCGAACCCGAGAAGTGATTGAAGAGGACCTGCGTCCCGTCGAAGATCCACAGGTCGGCGCCCGGAAGCAGCAGGTCGGCCGCCGATCGACGAGGGAGCCAGCGGACCTGTTCGCCTGCCTGCACGTTGACGACGGTTCCGGCGTGCTCGTACCGGATGTAGTCGGTGACGGGCTCGGACACGATGCGAGCACGTCGTACGACGACGCCGCGGCCGACAGCGCGGGAGATCATGTCGACCCAGGGTGCCCAGTACTCCGAGGTGGGGTCCGTGTCCCGTCGGCCGGTGCGGATCCAGGCGTCGTAGTCCTCGGCCTCGTCGCCGACCGCGTACTGATCGCGCATTTCGAGGTGGACGGCCGACGTTCGCGCGGCCTCCATCAACTCGTCAAAGCTGGGCACGTTCTGCGGCATCGCACGCCTCCCTCAGGACGGGCACGAGGCGGGCGGGGACACGCACCACCGTTTCGTGGTCGGGGATGCCCTCCGCATGCCCGGGGGCGGGATTCGCCACGCACTGGGCCCTCGTCTCCGCGTCCGCGATGTAGCTCTGGATCACGATGTCCGCGGTCTCCGGATCCACCCAGGCCGTGGGTGAGCCGTTCTTTCCCGTGTCCGGGTCGATGCCGATGAAGCGTAAGCGCATGCCTGCCTCCTGGGGCCGCTGCGGTGCGTTGATGTGCGTCCAATCTCCTGGGGTGCGAGCTGTCGGTCAAGGGCGTGAAGTGCCATTAGCTGCGCTTCTTATGCATACGCACATCCATGCACATCGCTGGCCGTGTTGCGGTGGCCGCTCCTAACTTCGTGGCCGTCTGCCGCTTCGAGCGGCGCCACCACGAAAGAGGTCGGCTCATGACCGCCACCACCTTCAACACCACTCCCCGCACCGGCCGTTCCCTGGTCTCCACCGGTCGACGTCGTGAGGTGGTTGCGGGCAGCCGGGTTCGAGGTACGGCGGACGTGACGGTATGGCTCTGACCGAGTTGCGCGGGGTCGGGCGGGTGACCGTCTTTCCGCTTGAAGACCTCACCGTCGCCTACACCACCCGGTCCGGCGACGGGCGCGGGCTCGGGGAGGCCGCCCGTTGGATTCTCATCCAGGCGAGTCGGGCCCGGGTGGTCGCCGCGTTCACCGACTTGCGGGACGTGAAGTGGACGGCGTACGTCCGCAGGCGTTTCGTGCTCGATGCGCTGTTCGCCAATCATGAGGTTCTTCTGACCGGGCGGATGGAGTTGCCGGGTCGCTCCCGTTGAGCCTCAAGTTGCAGGGCCCGTGCCGCCGTCGTGCGGATTCTTCGGGTTCGGCCGTGTTCTGACAGGTGGGTGAGGAGGGGGGTGGGGGTGCCCGGGGTTTCGGCCAGGCGGCGTTGGAGCCAGGTCGAGGCCGTGGCCAGGGGGGTCGGGTCCTCGGGGAGGGTGTGCAGGAACGCCCAGTCCGCGAGGCGGTCGGTGAGGTACGGGTCGTCGGCCGTGGTGAGGGCCTTCGTCATCGTCGCTCGCCATGCGGTCCGGGCCGGTTCCGGGGCCTCGCGCAACTCCTCTCCCCTGCGGTCCAGGTGGCGCAGTACCGCCGAGCGGGCCATCGTGCGGTCCGGGTCGTCGGTGAGGATGCGGTGGATCAGGGCCGCCTCTTCGGCCGGGTGCACCGTCGCGAGGGCGTGCAGATGTTCCGTGAAGCGGGCGTGTTCGGCGGGTTCGGGGGCTGTCGGGGACGGGGGTGGTTCCTCGTGCATCGTCTTCCTCTCGCTGTGCGCCATCAGGCCGGGGCGGGCGGCGCGTTAGCCTCGTGGCGTTCCCGATGTTTCAGGAGGAGGCAGGTATGGCCAGGGGTTCCGTGCCCGGTTCGTTGATTGCCGCGGGTGGGCTCGTCGGGGGGTACGGCGTGGCTCGGTGGACGAAGAAGCGGCAACTGGGTGGGGTCGTGCTGGCCGTCGCCGGGGCCGCTGCCGGGCGGGAGTGGCAGCGGCGGGCCGGTGGGAAGGCCGCGGGGGCGCTCGGTGTCGCGTACGTCGCCGCGTTCGCCGGGTCGCATCCGCTGGCCAAGAAGGTGGGCGCCTGGCCGGCCGTCTTCGGCGTCGCCGGGGCCGTCGCGCTCGCCTCGTGGGCGGTGGCCGACCGGGAGAAGTGACCCGGCCCGGCCGTACCCCAGGTCGACTCGCGCTCGCCTTTCGGGCCGTGGCCGACCGGCAGGGGTGACTCAAGGCCCCGTCACATCGGCACCCGCCCCGAGCGGAAAGCCCTGCGGTATGTCTGCGGGCTCGTCCCCGTCACCTTGCGGAAGCGTTCGCGGAACGCCGTCGGGGAGCCGAAACCCGTGCGGGTGGCGATCAGTTCGACCGGGTGGGCCGTCGTCTCCAGGAGGTGCTGGGCGCGGCGGACGCGGGCCCGGTGCAGCCATTGCAGGGGCGTCGTGCCCGTCTGTTCGCGGAAGCGGCGGTTGAGGGTGCGGGTGCTCATGCCGGCGCGGTCGGCGATGCGGTCCAGGGTCAGGTCCTCGCCGCAGTTGTCCTCCAGCCAGGTCAGCAGCGGCTCCAGGGTCGCCCCGGCGGGGGCCGGCGGGATGTCGTGGGCGATGAACTGGGCCTGGCCGCCCTCCCGTTCGAGGGGCATCACCGCCATCCGCGCGGCCTGTGCGGCCACCGCCGAGCCGTGGTCACGGCGGATCATGTGCAGGCACATGTCCAGGGCCGCGGCCGCGCCCGCCGAGGTGAGGAACTGGCCGTTGTCGACGTAGAGGACGTCCGGGTCGACCGTCACCCTCGGGTAGCGCGCCGCCAGGTCCGGCGCGGCGATCCAGTGCGTGGTGGCGCGCAGCCCGTCCAGCAGGCCCGTCGCGGCGAACAGGAACGCGCCGACGCACACCGAGGCGATCCGGGTGCCGTCCGCCGCGGCCGCGCGCAGCGCCTCCGTGACGCCCGGCGGCAGCTCCGGCGGGGGCTCGGCGACCCCGGGCAGGACGATCGTGTCCGCCTCCGCGAGCGCCTCCAGGCCGTACGGGGCGCGGATCGTGAAGCCGCCCGCCCGCACCTCGCCCCCGCCGTCGGCCGAGCAGACCTTGACCCGGTACGCCTCACCGCCGTCCGGGAGGCGCGCCCAGCCGAAGGTGTCCACCGGGGCGGAGAGGTCGAAGGGGATGACTCCGTCGAGGGCGAGTACGGCCACCGTGTGCATCCCACGATCCTAGGCCGCCCCCTGGCGAGAATCCGTCGGACCCTGGCACTCCTGCCACTTCTGCCCTCCACCGGTGCCGCCTAGCGTCGGGGCCGTGACCAAACTGCTCCTCGCCCTCCATGTCCTCGCCGCGATCGTCGCGATCGGACCCGTGACCGTCGCCGCCAGCATGTTCCCGCCCGCCGCCCGCCGGGCCCTGGCCGCGCCCGACGACGAGCGGGCCCAAGGGACCGTGCATCTGCTGCACCGGATATGCCGGGTGTACGCCGGTGTCGGCATCGCCGTGCCCGTCCTGGGGTTCGCCACGGCGAGCGCGATGGGGGTGATGGGCGACGCCTGGCTGATCGCGTCGACCGTGCTGACGGTGCTGGCCGCCGGGGTGCTCCTGGTGCTGGTGCTGCCCCGGCAGGAGGCGCTGGCCGAGGGCGGCGGGGACGCGGCGGTGACCGTGCGGCTCGCCATGTTCACGGGGGTCTTCAACCTGCTGTGGGCGACCGTGACCGTGCTGATGATCGTACGACCGGGGTCCACGACCGGGGCCTGAGCGCCCCCCGGCCTAAGTCGCCCACCGGGGCCTGAGCCCCCCACCCCAGTCGACCACCGGGGCCCGAACACCCCCGACCCCACTCGCCCACCGGGGCCCGAGCGCCCCAAAAAAACACCCCGCCCCCGAAGTCCTCAGGCCCGGCCCCCCTCCGCCGAAGCCGAGGCCGAAGCCGCAGTCGCAGTCGAAGCCGCAGCCGGCGCCGGCGCCGCCGACAGCGGACGCGCCACGTCCTCCAGCGACCGCCGCTCCGCCTTGACCGCCAGGAACGCCGCCACCAGACCCGCCGCGCACATCAGCGTCGCGCCGATCTGGAAGGCGAGGACCGTGTCGCCGACCTTGCCCGTGCCGGTGAGGTCGGCGAAGAGCAGCGGGCCGCTGATGCCGCCGGCGGCGGTGCCGAGGGCGTAGAAGAAGGCGATGGACATGGCCCTGGTCTCCATCGGGAAGATCTCGGAGACCGTGAGGTACGCGCTGGAGGCGCCGGCCGAGGCGAAGAACAGCACCGCGCACCAGCAGGCCGTCATGGTGCTCGCGCTCAGCGCGCCCTGGTCGAAGAGCCAGGCCGTGAGGAAGAGCAGCACGCCGGACAGGAGGTACGTCGAGGAGATCATCACGCGGCGGCCCAGCGTGTCGAACAGCTTGCCCAGCAGCAGCGGGCCGCAGAAGTTGCCGATCGCGATGACGGCGAAGTAGTAGCCGGTGTTGCCGCTCGGGACGTCGAAGAACGTGGTCAGGATCGCGCCGAAGCCGAAGGTGATCGCGTTGTAGAGGAACGCCTGGCCGATGAAGAGGGAGAAGCCGAGCACCGCCCGCCTGCGGTACGTGCCGAACACGGTCCGCGCGATCTCGGCGAACGTCGTGCTCTCCCGCTGGTGGATCACCAGCTCGCCCTCGGCGCGCGGCAGGGGCTCGCCGCGCTCGGCCGTGACGCGTTCCTCGATCGAGGCGACGATGTCTTCCGCCTCCCGGTCCCGCCCGTGGATCAGCAGCCAGCGCGGGCTCTCCGGGACGTGCCGCCGTACGAGGAGGATCACCAGCGCGAGGACGGCGCCGAGCGCGAAGGTCAGCCGCCAGCCGACGTCCGCCGCGAAGAGGTCGGTGTTCAGCGCGACGACCGAGAGCAGGGAGCCGGCCACCGCGCCCAGCCAGAAGCTGCCGTTGATCATGAGGTCGACGCGGCCGCGGTACTGGGCCGGGATCAGCTCGTCGATCGCGGAGTTGATCGCCGCGTACTCGCCGCCGATGCCGAAGCCGGTGAGGAAGCGGAAGAGCAGGAACCACCAGGTGTCGAAGGAGATCGCGGTCAGCGCGGTGGCGCCCAGGTACACCGCGAGGGTGATCATGAACAGCCTCTTGCGGCCCCAGCGGTCGGTCAGCCGCCCCCAGAACAGGGCGCCGATACAGGCACCGGCCACATAGAGGGCGGCGGCGATACCGGTGACCTGGCCGGAGGTGATCGGCAGACCGCTGCCGGGCTCGGAGAGCCGGCCGGCGATGTTGCCGACGACCGTGACCTCCAGGCCGTCCAGGATCCATACGGTGCCCAGGCCGATGACGATGGTCCAGTGCCAGCGCGACCACGGCAGCCGGTCCAGCCGCGCGGGAATGTCGGTGGTGACGGTGCGGCCGGTCCCGGCCCGGGCGGTGGTCATGGGGCGCCCCTCCTCGTCGAGAGCGGAACGCAGACCAGGTTCCCCGGACCGGACCGATCACGCCCCCCGAGCCCCCCCGACGCCCCCGACACCATCGCCCTTCACACGTTCACGCCCCCAGCGCCCGCGCCACCGTATAGATCAGCAGCCCCGCCAGCGAACCGACCACCGTGCCGTTGATCCGGATGAACTGGAGGTCGCGGCCGATGTGCGCCTCGATCTTGCGGGTGGTGTGCTCGGCGTCCCAGCCGGCCACCGTGTCGGTGATCAGGGAGGTGATCTCCTTGCGGTACGTCGTCACGACGTGCACCGCCGCGCCCTCCACCCAGCGGTCGACCTTCTCCTGCACCTTGGGTTCGGTCGCCATCCGTGCCCCCAGGGAGAGCAGCGAGGCCCGTACCCGCAGCCGCAGCTCGCTGCGCTCGTCCTCCGCGGCGGCCACGATCATGGAGCGTACGGCGGTCCAGACGGAGGCGATCAGGTCCTGCACCTCGCCGCGGCCCAGCACCTCGCCCTTGAGCCGCTCCACCCGCGCCCGTGTCTCGGTGTCGGACTGGAGGTCGGAGGCGAAGTCGGTGAGGAAGCGGTCCAGGGCGGCGCGCGCCGGGTGCGAGGGCATGTCCCGCATCTCCGCGCTGAACCGCAGCAGCTCCTTGTAGACGCGCTCCCCGACCCGCTTGTCCACGAACCTCGGCGTCCAGCCGGGCGCGCCGCCCTGTACGGCGTCCATCACGGAGTCGCCGTGGAACACCAGCCAGTCGTGCGCCCGGGACACCACCAGGTCGACGGCCCTGCGGTGACCGCCGTCGGCGACGATCCGTTCCAGCAGCTTGCCGAGGCCGGGCGCGATCTCCTGGGCGTCCGCCCGGCGGGTGATCGCCTCGCCGACGACCGCCTGGACGTCGGTGTCGCGCAGCACGGCCAGGGCGCCGCGCAGGGCGGTCGCCAGCTCGGCCGTCACCCGGTCGGCGTGCTCGGGCTCCGCCAGCCAGCCGCCGAGCCGGCTGCCGATGCCGACGGTGCGCAGCCGCTGCCGTACGACGTCCCGGGAGAGGAAGTTCTCGCCGACGAACTCGCCGAGCGAGACGCCGAGCTGGTCCTTCTTGTTCGGGATGATCGCGGTGTGCGGGATGGGCAGGCCCAGCGGGTGGCGGAACAGGGCCGTGACCGCGAACCAGTCGGCGAGCGCGCCGACCATGCCGGCCTCGGCGGCCGCCGCCACATAGCCCGCCCAGGGGCCCGCGCCCTGGTGGGAGGCCCATTCGGCGAGGGCGTAGACGAGCGCCACGAACAGCAGCAGGCCGGTCGCGGTGATCTTCATACGCCGTACGCCGCGGCGTTTCTCCTCGTCGGCGGCGCTGAAGACGTTCATGGTGCGGGGCGCCCCCGCCACGGCGGGTTCGGCCTGCGCTTGCGTGCGTTCCATCGGTTCCACCCGTTCGACTCCACCCGTTCGACGCCACACGTTCCGGTGCCCGCGGGCGGTCCGCGGCCATTGTCCCCACTTGGGGTACCCCGTGAGGTACTCCATGAGGTCCCCACTTGAGCGACTCCTGGAACGAATCAGGAGTTCCCGACGTCTGTCAGACGGGGGCTCAACGGCGAACTCCTGATCTGTTCCCGGAGCCCACCGCTCCCCTCACCGAGGAGACCCGCACCCGCATGACCAGGCATCGCGGTGGTTATGCCCTGCTGTCCGCGCTCGTCGCCGTGATCGTGGCCGTGTCCGCCGGGATCTACGCCGCCGCGGACGCGGGGACGGCCCGCCCGGACACCTTCGCCGCGCCCCCCGCCCCGCACAACCCGGCCCAGCCCGCCTCCACCGGCGTCTGGGCCACCACCTGGGCCGCCGCCCCGGACGGCGCCGAACCCGGCACCGGGACCCTCGGCACGGCCGGCCGCACCGTCCGCAACCTCGTGCACACCAGCGTCGGCGGCACCGGCGCCCGGGTCACCCTGTCCAACCTGTACGGCACCCGCCCGCTGACCGTCACCCACGCCACGCTCGCCGTCGCGGCCGCCGACGACAGCCCGGCGGCGGCCGCCGGCACCCTGCGCCGGCTCACCTTCGGCGGGGCCGGCACGGTCGTCGTGGCGCCGGGCGGGCAGACCGTCAGCGACACCGTCGCCGTGGCGCTGCCGGCCGACTCCGACGTCCTGGTCAGCGTCTACACGCCCACCTCGGCCGGACCGGTCACCTTCCACCGGCACGCCCGGCAGACCGGCTACACCGCCGACGGCGAGCACACCGAGGACACGACGGGCGCCGCGTTCACCGCGGCCGGCACGCACTGGCGGTATCTGACCGCGCTGGACGTGCTCGGGCCCGAGGCCGACGGCACCCTGGTCGCCCTCGGCGACTCCATCACCGACGGGATCACCGCCACCGAGGGCGCCGACCGCCGCTGGCCCGACATCCTCGCCGAACGGCTGCGCGCGGCCGCCGCCACCGGCGCGGACGTGCCCCGCTACGGCGTCGCCAACGAGGGCATCAGCGGCAACCAGGTCCTCGCCGACGGCCGGGAACGCGGCGGCCCCAGCGGGCTCTCCCGGCTCGACCGGGACGTCCTTGGCCGGACCAACGTCAAGGTCGTCGTGATCGACCTCGGCGTCAACGACATCCTGCGCAACCAGCGGCTCGCCGACCCCGACGCGATCGTGACCGGCCTGCGCGCCCTGGTCGAGCGGGCCCACGCGCGCGGCGTCCGGGTGATCGGCACCACGCTCACCCCGTTCGGCGGCCACCGCGGCTACAGCGGCGCCCGCGAGGCCGTGCGGCAGCGGGTCAACGCGGCGATCCGGGACGGCGGGGTGTTCGACGCCGTCGTCGACTTCGACAAGGCGCTCCGCGACCCCTACGACCCGCGCAGCCTGCGCCCGGAGTACGACTCCGGCGACCGTCTCCACCCCAGCGACCTGGGCTACCGCAGGCTGGCCGAGGCGATCGACCTCACGAAGCTGAAGGGCTCGACGACGGCCGCGCTCTGACAGCGTCAGGGACCCGGTCAGTCCTCGTAGCGCGGCTCGTGCCGCCGTTCCTCACGCCGGCCGCGCAGCAGGTCCTTGTGGCCCTCCAGCATCCGGCGGTGGGCCTGCTGGACGTCGTCGCGGAAGTCGGCGTGCAGCTCGCGCAGCGCCGCCTTGCGGTCCAGCTTGGCCTGCCGTCGCGCCGCCTTCGTCAGCTTGCGCTCGACACCGACCCCGCCCCAGAAGGCGAACCCGGTGACCACCACGCGCGGCGCGCCCGGGTCGCCCGGGATCCCGGCCTCCCGCTGGTCGAAGCCGCCCATGACCCCGATGCCGCGGACGACGACCTCCACGCCCGGCGGCACCACGATCTGCATCCCGCCCATGATGGCGACGCAGTTGATGACGACCTCGCCGTCGGCGAAGTTCGCCTCGCGCAGGTCGAGTTCACCGCCGCCCCAGAAGGCGAAGCAGTTGAACCGCCGGGGCACCGTCCAGCGGCCCCGGCGCTGGAAGCCCGACATGACGGCGACGGCCCAGGTCGAGGAGCCCTCGCCGCCCACGATCCGGCCGCTCCAGTCGCCGTCCCGGCCGCCGTCCACGGCCGCGTCCTTGTACAGCGAGACCACCGGCGGCGGGGTCACCCCGGGGGCCGGCAGATCGCGGGTGATCGGGGTCAACTCCCCGTAGGTGCGCGCCTGGTACGTCTGCTCCAGACGCTCCTCGAACTCGGACATGTCGAGCCGGCCCTCGGCGAGGGCGTCGCGCAGGATGTCGGCGACCCGCTCACGGTCGGCGTCGGAGGCGCGGAGGTCCGCACGTGCGTCGTCGCTCATGGAAGCAGCCTACGAGCTGGGAGCGCCGGGCACTACGGTCTGCCGCTCCGCCGGAGGTTCGGGCGCCCCGCCGGTCACCGACAGCACCCGTGCGATCACGGCCTCGATGTCGGGCTCGCGGACGGAGAGGTCCAGCAGCGGGTAGTCGGCGGCGATCCGGGCGACCAGCGGGGCCGCCGACTCCGACGCCGGGAACGCCAGCCACTGCCGGGGCCCGTCCACCTTCACCACCCGGGCCGCCGGGCCCGCGTCGATCGGCGGCAGCTCCCGCTCCAGGTCCACCACCAGGGTCCGTTCGGCGCCGCCCACCTCGTGCAGCCCGGTGAGCGCGCCGTCGTAGACCATCCGGCCGTGGTCGATGACCATGACCCGGGAGCAGAGCTGCTCGATGTCCTGGAGGTCATGGGTGGTGAGCAGCACCGTGGTGCCGCGCTCGGCGTTCAACTCCCGCAGGAACTCCCGCACCCGTGCCTTGGAGACCGTGTCGAGGCCGATCGTCGGCTCGTCCAGGTAGAGGACCTCCGGGTCGTGCAGCAGGGCCGCGACGATGTCGCCGCGCATCCGCTGCCCGAGCGAGAGCTGCCGCACCGGTACGTCCAACAGGGCGCCCAGGTCGAGGAGTTCGACGAGCCGGTCGAGGTTCTCGCGGTAACGGGCGTCGGGGATGCGGTACATGCGGTGCATCAGCCGGTACGAGTCGATCAGCGGCAGGTCCCACCACAGGGTCGTGCGCTGCCCGAACACCACCCCGATCCGGTGGGCCAGCCGGGTCCGTTCGCGCGACGGGTCGATGCCCGCCACCCGCAGCCGGCCGCCGCTCGGGGTGAGGATCCCGGTCAGCATCTTGACCGTGGTCGACTTCCCGGCGCCGTTCGGGCCGATGTAGCCGACCATCTCGCCGCGCGCCACGGTGAAGGAGATCGAGTCGACGGCCCGTACCCGGCGCACCTCCCGGCGCAGGAATCCGGTCCTGCGGCGCACGTCGAAGACCTTCTCGACCCGGTCCACCTCGATGAAGCCACGTTCCGGCATGCCAAACTCCCTTCAGCTCCCTGTGCTTCGGTACGACCTGAGCCCCGCCCGCCACGCCAGCCCGGCCAGCGCGCAGCAGCCCGCCGCGACCAGCGGGGGCGCGAACGCCGTCCACTGCGGCAGCCCCAACGGGTAGGGGCGGCCCAGCACATGGGCCGCCGGCACCCAGTTCACGAAGGCCAGCGGCACGATGAACGTCACCCCGCGCACCAACTCCTTGCCGAACACCGTCGGCGGGTACTGGAGCAGCGTCTGACCGCCGTAGGTGAACGCGGCCTGCGCCTCCGAGGCGTCCTGCGCCACGAACTGGAACGCGGCGCCCGCCACGAACACCGCGCCGAAGATCGCCGCCCCGCTGACCAGCGTCAGCGGCAGCAGCAGCACCTTGGCCGGCGTCCAGTCGACGTCGAGGGCGAGCAGCGCGTACCCCAGCACCAGCGCGCCCTGGGTGACCCGGCCGAGCCGGCGCAGCGCGAACCGGTCGGCGGCGGCCTGCGCCAGCACCGGCGCGGGACGCACCAGGAGGGTGTCCAGCGAGCCGTCCCGCACCCGCCGGCCCAGCCGCTCGGCCGAGCCGATCAGCAGGTCCGCGATCCCGAAGGAGGTCGCCGACAGCCCGTACAGGAACGCCACTTCGGGCAGCGTGTACCCGCCGAGCACGTCCACCTGCGCGAACATCAGCAGGATCGCGACGAAGTCCAGCCCGGTCACGACCAGTCCGCCCAGCGCCGTCAGCGCGAACGACACCCGGTAGGCCAGCGTGGAGCGGATCCACATGCCGGCGATCAGCCCGTAGGCGCGCACCCCCTCAAGCGCCCGCACCCCGTTCTCCCGCACCCCGTTCTCAGCCACCCTGGACCACCACCCGCCGGGTCGCCGCCGACTGCACCAGCCGGCCCACCGCGAGCAGCGCCACCGCCCACCCGGCCTGGAAGGCGAGCACGGACGCCCAGTCCGCCTCCCCCATCAGCAGATCCGCCGGCATCTGGAGCAGCGCCGCCCACGGCAGCAGCCGTACGACCTCCCCGAGCGCCCCCGGGAACGCGTTCAGCGGCAGCGCCATCCCGCCGCAGAACATGCCCGTGACCATCAGCACCTGCGAGGCGCCCGTGCCGTCCAGCAGCCAGAACGCGCTCAGCGCCACCAGGAAGCGGATCGCGAAGCTCACCACCATCGCCAGCACCACGGCGACCAGGAACAGCAGCCAGCGCACCGGATCGTCCGGCAGCGCCGTCGGGAAGAACAGCACCCCGAACGTGAACGGGATCACCCCCCGCCCGATGAGCTGGAAGAGCGAACGCCCCAAGTCGGCGGCCAGCCACCACACTTGGAGATCGGCCGGCCGGTACAGATCGGTCGCCACCTCGCCGGTGCGGATCCGCTCCATGAGTTCGGCCTCGAAACCGCCGCCCTGGATCGCCAGCGTCGCGTACAGCGCCTGCCCCAGCCAGACGAACGTCACCGCCTGCGCCTGGTCGTAGCCGCCCAGGTGAGGGCGCTCGTCCCACAGCGCGATGTACGTGTAGACGAGGATCAGCCCGAAGACGGTGTTGGTGAACACCCCCGCGGCCGTGGCCGCCCGATATGTCGCGTACCGTCTGAAACCCCCCGCCGCGACGGCCGTGTACAACCGCGCCGAACCCACCGCAACCTTCCTCCTCGCCCGCTGGTCTCCCTCTGCGACAGCGCGTGCGCGGAAAGACACGCACCCCACCGAAGACCCGAAAGACACCGAAGCGCAGGAGCCTAATGCGCGACCGCGGCGGCCTGCCACGCGTTTTCCCCGCAACGCGTGCCGCTCGCCGGGAACGGAACGCTTGGTGCGAGAGTCTTCAACAGGGGGCGCAGAACGCGTACGAGACGTACCGCACCGTACGAGACGTACGGGACGCACAACGCGAAACGGGAGTCCGAGCAGCACATGAGCGACGAGCCACAGCCGCAGCAGCCGACCGAGGGATCGGCACCGGGTGCGCCCGAGGCCGCGGGCACGAAGCCGAAGCGGGTCAGGCGCACCGGATGGCGGCGGCTGATCCCCACCTGGCGCATGGTGCTGAGCACCTTCGTCCTGGGCTGCCTGCTCCTCGCCGGCCTGTTCTTCCTCGGCTACTCCATGGTCAAGATCCCGCCGGCCAACGCGATCGCCACCAAGCAGTCCAACGTCTATCTGTACGCCGACGGCACCGAGATCGCCCGCGACGGCCAGATCAACCGCGAGTCCGTCGGCCTCTCGCAGATCTCCAAGGACGCCCAGCACGCCATCCTCGCCGCCGAGGACCGCGACTTCTACACCGAGTCCGCGATCGACCCCAAGGCCATGCTGCGCGCCGGCTGGAACACCGCCCTCGGCAAGGGCAAGCAGTCCGGCTCGACGATCACCCAGCAGTACGTCAAGAACTACTACCTCGCGCAGGAGCAGACCGTCACCCGCAAGGTGAAGGAGTTCTTCATCGCGATCAAGCTGGACCGCGAGAAGTCCAAGGCCGACATCCTGGAGGGCTACCTCAACACCAGCTACTTCGGCCGCAACGCCTACGGCATCCAGGCCGCCGCCAAGGCGTACTACGGCGTCGACGCGCTCGCGCTCACCCCCGCCCAGGGCGCCTATCTCGCCGCGCTCGTCAACGCGCCCAGCGAGTACGACGTGACCGCCCACCCCGAGAACAGGCGTGCCGCGGAAGCCCGTTGGAACTACGTCCTGGACGGCATGGTCACCAAGGGCTGGCTGACCGCCTCCGAGCGCGCGGGCATGAAGTTCCCCACGCCCAAGGAGACTTCGGGCGCCGACACCGGCATGTCCGGCCAGCGCGGCTACCTCGTCACCGCGATCAAGGACTATCTCAAGACCAACAAGATCGTCACCTCCGAGCAGTTGGAGGCCGGCGGCTACCGCATCACCACCACGCTGGAGCGCAAGAAGCAGAAGGCGTTCGTCAAGGCCGTCGACGACAAGCTGATGAGCAAGCTCGACAAGAAGAACCGCAAGGTCGACACGTACGTGCGCGCGGGCGGCGCCGCCGTCGACCCCAAGAACGGCGAGGTCCTCGCGCTCTACGGCGGCATCGACTACATCAAGCAGTACACGAACAACGCCACCCGCCGGGACTTCCAGGTCGGCTCCACCTTCAAGCCGTTCGTCCTCACCTCCGCCGTCGAGCACGGCTCGGAGACCCAGGACGGCCGCCCCATCACCCCCAACACGATCTACGACGGCACCAACAAGCGCCCCGTCCAGGGCTGGCCGGGCGGCGCCTACTCCCCCGCCAACGAGGACGACGTCAACTACGGCGACATCTCCGTGCGCACCGCCACCGACAAGTCCGTCAACTCGGTGTACGCGCAGATGGCCGTCGACGTCGGCCCCGAGAAGGTCAGGAAGACCGCCGTCGCCCTGGGCCTGCCCGCCGACACCCCCGACCTCCAGCCGTACCCCTCCATCGCCCTGGGCACGGCCACCGCCAGCGTCCTCGACATGGCCGAGGCGTACGCCACCCTCGCCAACCACGGCAAGCACGGCACGTACACGCTGGTCAAGAAGGTCACCAAGGACGGCGACTCGGTCGTCGACCTGCCCTCGCCGAAGTCCTCCCAGGTCATCAGCCGCGAGGCCGCCGACACCACCACCGCCGTCCTGCGCAGCGTCGTCCAGAACGGCACGGCGACCGCCGCCCAGGCCGCCGGACGCCCGGCCGCCGGCAAGACCGGCACCGCCGAGGAGGACCAGGCCGCCTGGTTCGCCGGCTACACCCCCGACCTCGCCACCGTCGTCGCCGTCATGGGCCAGGACCCCGAGACCGCCGCCCACAAGTCCCTCTACGGCGCCATGGGCCTGCCCCGGATCAACGGCGGCGGCGCGCCCACCGAGATCTGGGCCCAGTTCACCAAGGACGCCCTCAAGGGCACGCCCGCCACCGACTTCAGCCTCCAGCTCCAGGACGGCGCCGAGGAGTCCGCCTACCCGTCCGCGCCCCCGGCCTCGCAGTCGCCCAGCCAGAGCCCGGACGCCGACGCCACCACGGGCGGCCAGACCGACCAGGGGCAGACCACCGACGGCCAGACGCAGGGACAGACCCAGGGCCAGACCGGCGGCGCCACGGACGGCGGCACGCCCACCGCCAGCGCGGGCACCACCACGGGCGCCACCGACGGCTCCACCGCCGACGGCGGTACGGCGGCCGACGGCGGCACCACCGGCGGCCCCGGCTCCACCACCGACGGCGGCACCACGATCGAGGGCACGTCCGGCGGCCCCGGCGGCAACGGGGCGACGACGCTGGGGACGGGACCGCTGAGCGCCGTACGGGAGGAATGAGGCCGGGCCGGGGCCGCTCAGTGGCCGCCGGTCGCCTTGAGCCCGATCACGGCGACCAGCAGCAGGGCCACGAAGAAGATCCGCGCGGCGGTGGCCGGCTCACCCAGCACCACCATCCCGACCACCGCCGCCCCGGCCGCCCCGATCCCCACCCACACGCCGTAGGCCGTGCCGATGGGCAGCGAGCGCGTCGCGTACGACAGCAGCAGCATGCTCGCGACGATGCCGGCACCGGTGAACAGGCTGGGCACGAGCCGGGTGAAGCCGTCGGTGTACTTCATACCGACGGACCAGCCGACCTCCAGCAGACCGGCGACGACGAGCAGAACCCAGGCCATGGGGCACCTCCGGGACGGTTCGGAACGGGGTGCGTCGTCTTTGCGTCTGTCGTGTCGCTCGGCTACCCGGTACGGCGCGTCTCGTCGGGCTGGCTCCGCTTTCAACCTAGCAAAGAAAAGCCGTAGAGGCTGGTGACCATGGTCACCAGCCTCTACGGACGATCAGAACCGTCGATCCACAGGTTCTCGCAGGTCCTACAGATACAGCCCGGTGGTGTCCTCCGAGCCCTCGAAGCGGTCCGCGGCCACCGCGTGCAGATCGCGCTCCCGCATCAGCACGTAGGCCACGCCCCGCACCTCCACCTCGGCCCGGTCCTCCGGGTCGTACAGCACCCGGTCGCCCGGCTCGACGGTCCGCACGTTCTGCCCGACCGCGACGACCTCCGCCCAGGCCAGCCGACGGCCCACGGCCGCCGTCGCCGGGATCAGGATGCCGCCGCCGGAACGCCGCTCGCCCTCACTGGCGTCCTGCCGCACCAGCACCCGGTCGTGCAGCATCCGGATGGGCAGCTTGTCGTGCTGGGGACCGCTCTGCTCGCTTCTCTTACCGCTCACGCCTCGAACCTACCTGCCTTCGCCGTCCACGGACGCGCCGGGCCGACGCTCAGGACCTGCGGCGCCGGCCGCTCAGCGCGAGCAGCCCCACGACGCCGACGACGGCGAGCGCGACCGGCACGATCCGCTCCAGCCGGGGCGCGCCGTCCTCGTCCACGAACTTCGACCGTACGTCGGTGACGGCACGGTTGACCTGCACATAGGCGCGGCCGAGGGTGTGGTCGACGTTGGCGACGACCTTGGCCTTGGCGTCCCCGACGATGGTCTTCGGGTGCACCCGCACCCCGATCTCGTCCAGCGTCTCGGCCAGGGCCGTCCGGCGGGCCCTGATGTCCGCCTCGATCTGCGCCGGGGTTCTGGTGTCCGACGTGTCCGCCACGGTGGGGCCTCCGAAGTGAGCCGGTGCTTGTCTGCTGTCGGTTGTCTGTCCCGGACAGTCTGTCAGCTCTGCCCGCGATCGCACTGTCAGGACCCCCGGTTACGCTGGAGCGATGAGCGAGCGACTCCAGCCCGGGGACGTGGCCCCCGCCTTCACCCTCCCCGACGCCGACGGCAACGAGGTGTCCCTGTCGGACCACAAGGGCCGCAAGGTCATCGTCTACTTCTACCCCGCGGCCCTCACCCCGGGCTGCACCAAGCAGGCCTGCGACTTCACCGACAACCTCGACCTCCTGGCCGGCGCCGGGTACGACGTCATCGGCATCTCGCCCGACGCCCCCGAGAAGCTGGCCAAGTTCCGCGAGAAGGAGTCCCTGCGCGTCACCCTCCTCGCCGACCCCGACAAGACCGTCCTCGACGCGTACGCCGCGTTCGGCGAGAAGAAGAACTACGGCAAGACCTACCAGGGCGTCATCCGCTCCACGATCGTCGTCGACGAGGAGGGCAAGGTCGAACACGCCCTCTACAACGTCCGAGCAACCGGCCACGTGGCCAAGCTCATCAAGGACCTCTCCATCTGACCGCCCCCTTTCCCCCCAGAGAACGGCCCGCGCCCGGCACACACCGACGCGGGCCGCTCCCGTTCCCGGAGTGCCCCAACTGGCAGGCGCCGGCGCAGACGTGGTGTCACATGAAGTGAAGAGTTCCACTCGCCCGGTGAGGCGACGGGCCCGTACACTGAGGGCCGCCGGTCGAGCGCGATGACCGTTTTTGAGCGGCCGTGATGGAATTTGGCAGTCATGCTGGGTTTAGGTCCCAGTGGGTTAACACCCGTGTGGGTTCGAGTCCCACCGGCCGCACGCACGACACAGAAGGGCCGCCCCTCGGGGCGGCCCTTCCCCGTGTCGGCTCAGCTCAACAGCTCCCGGATCACCGGGACCAGGCCGCGGAAGGCCTTGCCTCGGTGGCTGATGGTGTTTTTTTCTGTGGGGGTCAGTTCGGCGCAGGTGCGGGTTTCGCCGTCGGGCTGGAGGATCGGGTCGTAGCCGAAGCCGTTGGTGCCCGTGGGGGTGTGGCGGAGGGTGCCGCGGAGGCGGCCCTCCACGACGCGTTCCGTGCCGTCCGGGAGGGCGAGGGCGGCCGCGCAGGCGAAGTGGGCGGCGCGGTGTTCCTCGGCGATGTCGGAGAGTTGGGCGAGGAGCAGGTCGAGGTTGGCCCGGTCGTCGCCGTGGGTGCCGGACCAGCGGGCGGAGAAGATGCCGGGGGCGCCGCCCAGGACGTCCACGCACAGGCCGGAGTCGTCGGCGACGGCCGGCAGGCCGGTGGCGCGGGCGAGGGCGTGGGCCTTGAGGAGCGCGTTCTCGGCGAAGGTGACGCCGGTTTCCTTGACGTCGGGGATCTCGGGGTAGGCGTCCGCGCCGACGAGGTCGTGGGGCAGACCTGCGTCGGCGAGGATCGACCTGAGTTCGGTGATCTTTCCGGCGTTGCGGGTGGCGAGGATCAGGCGGGTCATGGGGTTCAGTATCCCGCCCGGTCCCGTGCCCCGGCCCCCGCACCCCGGCCCCCGCGCCCCGGCGGCCCGTGTCCGTTACGGCGTGCAGACCTTCGTCAGTTCGCCCGCCGCGTCCGTGATCGGGCTGAGGTCGGGGGTGTTGTCGCCGTTCTGCACGGCCGTGCGGACGTTCGCGACGGCGTCCCCGAGGTTCTCGACCGCCTTGTTGACGTCGGCGTTGTCGGTCTTGTCGCCTATCTCGTCGAGGTTCTGGTCGATGGAGTTGAGGGACTCCTCGAGCTGGGTCGGGTCGTTCGAGGCGTTCTCGACGGCCTGTTGGAGGTCGGTGACGCTGTCGGCGATCGCGTCCGCGGTCTGGACGCAGTCCAGCGCCTTGCTGACGGCGTCGCAGCCGGTCACCGTGAGCCCCAGCGTGAGCGCGACGGCCGTGGCGGCGACCGCGGCGGTACGGCCGCCCCGGCGTCGGACCCGGCTCCCGAACTTGGCCATGGCTGTGTTCCTCCCTCTGTCAGGCCCCCAGGGAGGCCCCCCGTCGGCGTGCTGCCCTGCGTACTGGCCAAGACGCCGGGGCGCGCGCCGGGGTTGCCCCCGCGCGGCACCCTTCTTTGTGCGCTCTTTACTTTCCGAGGACGGTATCAAGCGCGGCCCGCTGGAGGGAGGCCAGTTCGGTGCATCCGGAGACGGCGAGGTCGAGCAGGGAGTCGAGTTCGTCGCGGGCGAAGGGCTCGGCCTCGGCGGTGCCCTGGACCTCGACGAAGCGGCCGTCGCCGGTGCAGACGACGTTCATGTCGGTGTCCGCCTTGACGTCCTCCTCGTAGCAGAGGTCGAGGAGGGGGACCCCGCCGACGATGCCGACGGAGACGGCGGAGACGGTCCCGGTGAGCGGCTGGCGGCCCGCCCGGATCAGCTTGCGGCCCTGGGCCCAGGTGACGGCGTCGGCGAGGGCGACGTAGGCGCCGGTGATGGCGGCGGTGCGGGTGCCGCCGTCGGCCTGGAGGACGTCGCAGTCGAGGACGATGGTGTTCTCGCCGAGCGCCTTGTAGTCGATGACGGCGCGCAGGGAGCGGCCGATCAGCCGGGAGATCTCGTGGGTGCGGCCGCCGATCTTGCCGCGGACGGACTCGCGGTCGCCGCGGGTGTTGGTGGCGCGGGGCAGCATGGAGTACTCGGCGGTGACCCAGCCTTCGCCGCTGCCCTTGCGCCAGCGCGGGACGCCCTCGGTGACGGAGGCGGTGCAGAAGACCTTGGTGTCGCCGAAGGAGACGAGGACGGAGCCTTCGGCGTGCTTGCTCCAGCCGCGTTCGATGGTGACGGGGCGGAGCTGTTCGGGGGTGCGGCCGTCGATGCGTGACATGGCGTCGAGCCTAGCCGCAGGAACGGAAGGGGCTCCTCCCCGGTCGGGAAGGAGCCCCTTCGAGTGAGCCCCCTGGACTCACACCCGGCTCACACCGGCTCACACCGACTCGCGCCGGTTCACATCATGTCTTCGATCTCCGCGGCGATGGGGTCCGCGTCGGTGCCGATGACGACCTGGACGGCGGTGCCCATCCGGACGACGCCGTGGGCGCCCGCGGCCTTGAGGGCGGCTTCGTCGACCAGGTCGGGGTTGGAGACCTCGGTGCGCAGGCGCGTGATGCAGCCCTCGATCTCTTCGATGTTGTCGAGTCCGCCGAGCCCGGCGACGATCTTCTCAGCCTTGCTGGCCATGTTCGGTCTCCCTGAATTCCCTGGTGCGAACCGCTTTGTCGCAGTAACCCACAGTTGGCCCAACTTCGCGAGCGGTCCTGTCGTGTGTACCGAAGGATGGCGACACGACGGCGGAACCGTCCCCGCGACTGGTCTACACCACCGGGCGGACGGTCGCCAAGCCAGCTTCCCCCGCGGAAGGATGCGGATGAGTGCCGACAGTGCGGTGAGTCCCGCCCGGGCCCGATGGAACTCCCTGTTCCAGGGGTTGCAGAAGATGGGCCGCAGTCTTCAGCTCCCGATCGCCGTGCTGCCCGCGGCCGGCATCCTCAACCGACTGGGGCAGCCGGACGTGTTCGGGGACGACGGTCTGGGCTGGACGGACATCTCGAAGGTGATGGCCGGCGCGGGCGGCGCGCTGCTCAACTCGGAGCTGGGCCTGCCGATGCTGTTCTGCGTGGGCGTGGCCATCGGCATGGCGAAGAAGGCGGACGGCTCGACCGCGCTGGCGGCGGTGGCCGGATTCCTCGTCTACTACACGGTGTTGCGGCAGTTCCCGGAGGACTGCCCCTCGGGGTCGGAGGCGATCCCGAACATCGGCTGCATGGCGACGGTCGACCAGACCGTGGTGGCGTTCACCTATCAGAACCCCGGGGTCTTCGGCGGCATCGTGATGGGTCTGCTGTCGGCGTTCTTCTGGCAGCGCTACCACCGCACCAAGCTGGTGGACTGGCTGGGCTTCTTCAACGGGCGGCGGCTGGTGCCGATCATCATGTCGTTCGTGGCGATCGGCTTCGCGGCGCTGTGTCTGTGGGTGTGGCCGCCGATCGGTGACGGTCTGGAGAGCTTCAGCGACTGGCTGAGCGATCTGGGCGCCTGGGGTGCGGGCATCTTCGGTCTGGCGAACCGGGCGCTGCTGGTGATCGGTCTGCACCAGTTCCTGAACGTGCCCATCTGGTTCCAGTTCGGCAGCTACACCAAGCCGGACGGCACGGTGGTGCACGGTGACATCAACATGTTCCTGGCGGGCGACCCGGACGCGGGACAGTTCACCTCGGGCTTCTTCCCGATCATGATGTTCGCGCTCCCGGCGGCGGCGCTGGCGATCACCCACTGCGCGCGTGCGAACCGGCGCAAGGAGGTCGGCGGGCTGATGCTGTCGGTGGCGCTGACGTCGTTCGTCACCGGGATCACCGAGCCGATCGAGTACTCGTTCCTGTTCGTGGCGCCGCTGCTGTACGTGGTGCACGCGGTGCTGACGGGTGTGTCCATGGCGGTGACCTGGGGGCTCGGGGTGCACGACGGGTTCAGCTTCTCGGCCGGTCTGATCGACTACGTCATCAACTGGAACCTGGCGACGAAGCCGTGGGCGATCATTCCGATCGGGCTGTGCTTCGCGGCGGTGTACTACGTCATCTTCCGTTTCGCGATCACCCGGTTCGATCTGAAGACACCGGGGCGGGAGCCGGAGGAGGAGCACGAGGACGTCACCAAGGCCTGACGCCGTACGGCTTCGAAGGCCCCCGGAGCGTGATTCCGGGGGCCTTCGGCGTGCCCCGGGCATTCCGGGCGAACGTCCAAGATCCGGTCCAAGATCGGGCACGGAGTGTAGTGCTCCGGTTGCAGATCTGACGGGTTCCTTATATCGCCTTCACCGTGCTAGAACATGGTCTACACCACTCAGGGATTGGTGTAGACCAGCACCGATGGAGGAAGTCTATGAGCACCGCCACAGCGCCACCGGCGGCCCCTGCGAAGAAGTGGGGATCCGGCCTTTTCCAGGGCCTCCAGAAGGTCGGCCGCAGCCTCCAGCTCCCGATCGCCGTACTGCCGGCGGCGGGCCTGCTGCTGCGTCTCGGCCAGCCCGATGTGTTCGGCAAGGACGGTCTGGGCTGGGGCAAGGTCGCGGACGTGTTCGCCACCGCCGGCGACGCGGTCTTCGCCAACCTGCCGCTGCTGTTCTGTGTCGGCATCGCGATCGGCTTCGCCAAGAAGGCCGACGGCTCGACGGCGCTGGCCGCCCTGGTCGGGTTCCTGGTCTACAAGAACGTGCTGACCGCGTTCCCGATCAGCGAGGCGAAGGTCACCGAGGGCGCGGACGTCGCCGCCACCTACAACGACCCCAAGGTGCTCGGCGGCATCGTCATGGGTCTGATAGCCGCCGTCACCTGGCAGCGCTTCCACCGCACCAAGCTCCCCGACTGGCTGGGCTTCTTCAACGGCCGCCGTCTGGTGCCGATCCTGATGGCCTTCATCGGCACCGCCGTCGGCGTCTTCTTCGGTCTGGTGTGGGAGCCGATCGGTGACGTGATCACCAACTTCGGCGAGTGGATGACCGGCCTCGGCGCCGTCGGCGCGGGCATCTTCGGCGCCATCAACCGCGCGCTGCTCCCGGTCGGCATGCACCAGTTCGTCAACACGGTGGCCTGGCAGGAGATCGGCTCCTTCAAGGACGCCTCCGGTGCGGTGTGGCACGGCGACCTGCCGCGCTTCTTCCACGGCGACCCGACCGCCGGCCAGTTCATGACCGGCTTCTTCCCGATCATGATGTTCGCGCTGCCGGCCGCCGCCCTGGCGATCACGCACGCGGCCCGTCCCGAGCGCCGCAAGGCCGTCGGCGGCATGATGATCTCCCTCGCGCTGACCTCGTTCGTCACCGGCATCACCGAGCCGATCGAGTTCGCGTTCATGTTCATCGCCCCGGCGCTGTACGTGATCCACGCCCTGCTCACGGCGCTCTCGATGGCCGTCACCTGGGCGCTGGGCGTGCACCACGGCTTCAGCTTCTCGGCCGGTGCGATCGACTACTTCCTCAACTGGAACCTCGCCACCAAGCCCTGGCTGATCATCCCGATCGGTCTGGTCTTCGCGGCGATCTACTACTCGGTCTTCCGCTTCGCGATCACCAAGTGGAACATCCCCACCCCGGGCCGTGAGCCCGAGGAGGAGGTCGAGGACCTCACCAAGGCGTGAGTCCTCGCGTGCCTCCCCGCACGCACGACGAAGGCCCCCGGAGCGATCCGGGGGCCTTTCTCATGCCGTATGCCGTACGGCGGTCAGATCTCGTACGTCACCCTCGGCCTCGCCAGTTCCACCGGGCCCGCGTAGACCGCTCGCGCGTCGGTGAGGTTGATCTCGGGGTCGGTCCACGGGGGGATGTGGGTGAGGACCAGGCGCCGGGCGCCGGCCCGGGTCGCCGTCTCGCCCGCCTCGCGGCCGTTGAGGTGCAGGTCGGGGATGTTCTCCTTGCCGTGCGTGAAGGCGGCCTCGCACAGGAACAGGTCGGTGTCGCGGGCGAGTTCCTCCAGCGCGGGGCTCGGACCGGTGTCACCGGAGTAGGTGAGCGAGCGGCCGCCGTGTTCGACGCGGATGCCGTACGCCTCCACCGGGTGCGCGACGCGTTCGGTGTGGACCGTGAACGGGCCGACGTCGAAGGTGGAGGGTTTGACCGTGTGGAAGTCGAAGACCTCGCTCATGGAGGAGGCCGAGGGGGTGTCGGCGTAGGCGGTGGTCAGCCGGTGCTCCGTGCCCTCGGGTCCGTAGACCGGGATCGGGGCGCAGCGGCCGCCGTCGTGCCGGTAGTAGCGCGCCACGAAGTACGCGCACATGTCGATGCAGTGGTCGGCGTGCAGATGACTCAGGAAGATCGCGTCGAGGTCGTAGAGACCGCAGTGGCGCTGCAACTCGCCCAGGGCGCCGTTGCCCATGTCGAGAAGCAACCTGAAGCCGTCGGCCTCGACGAGGTAGCTCGAGCAGGCCGATTCCGCGGACGGGAACGACCCCGAGCAGCCGACGACGGTGAGCTTCATAAAGCAGAAACCTCCGCTGGCGGGAAATCGAGAGATGGGGGGCGACGGGGGTCGTGCGGTTCGTCGAGCGTAAGGCGCGAAACGCCGGGTCGCTCCTCCGCCAAGGGCTGTTGTGGGCGAACTCACCTGTGCTGTCACCGGTTCGGCTGGAACCGGGGCGCGGCGTGGAACATGAGGGCGCGCGTGGTCAGAAGTAGGCGCGCGTCGCCGTGCGCGCGCCGGTAACGTCGTCCTCATGGACACGTCCTGGTGGCTGGCGCTCGCGGCGGTGGTACTGCTGGCGCTCGTCGCCGCGCTCGTGGACGGCTGGGGGCGCGGCCGTCGTCCGGCGGGGCGCAGGTCCCGGCCGCCGGGACGGGCACCGGGCCGGCCCAGGGGCAGGGCGCCCTCCCGGCCGAGGGGCAGGGCTCGGGGTGCGGTGGGGCGGCCGCAGCCGGCGGAGATCTGGTGGGCCGACGTGCCGTTCGAGGACGGGCCGGGGGCCAAGGACCGGCCGTGTCTGGTGCTGGGGGTGCGGGGCGACCGGGCGACGGTCGCGAAGATCACCAGTAAGTACCGCGACGAGCGGGCCGGGGTGATCCCGCTGCCGCCGGGTGCCGTCGGTGACGCGCAGGGGCGGCCGAGTTTCCTGGAGACCGACGAGCTGCGGCAGGTTCCGCTGGGCGGATTCCGGCGCCGGGTGGGGGTGGTGGACCCGGTCCTGTGGGACCAGGTCCGTCACCTCGCGACGTAGTTCCGGCCGGGCTCAGGCCCAGAGCTGGCCCTGGAGGGTCGCGATGGCGTCCTCCGTGGTGGGGGCCGTGTAGACGCCGGTCGACAGGTACTTCCAGCCGCCGTCGGCGACCACGAACACGATGTCGGCGCTCTCGCCGGCCTGGACGGCCTTGCGGCCGACGCCGATCGCGGCGTGCAGGGCGGCGCCGGTGGAGACGCCGGCGAAGATGCCCTCCTGCTGGAGCAGCTCACGGGTGCGTGTGACCGCGTCCGCCGAGCCGACCGAGAAGCGGGTGGTGAGGACGGAGGCGTCGTACAGCTCGGGGACGAAGCCCTCGTCGAGGTTGCGCAGACCGTAGACCAGGTCGTCGTAGCGCGGCTCGGCGGCGACGATCTTGACGTCCGGCTTGTGTTCGCGCAGGTAGCGGCCGACGCCCATGAGGGTGCCGGTGGTGCCGAGGCCGGCCACGAAGTGGGTGACGGACGGCAGGTCGGCGAGGATCTCCGGGCCGGTGGTGGCGTAGTGCGCGCCGGCGTTGTCGAGGTTGCCGTACTGGTAGAGCATCACCCAGTCGGGGTGCTCGGCGGCGAGTTCCTTGGCGACGCGCACGGCGGTGTTGGAGCCGCCGGCGGCCGGGGAGGAGATGATCTCGGCGCCCCACATGGCGAGCAGGTCCCGGCGCTCCTGCGAGGTGTTCTCGGGCATCACGCAGACGATGCGGTAGCCCTTGAGCTTGGCGGCCATGGCGAGGGAGATGCCGGTGTTGCCGCTCGTCGGTTCGAGGATGGTGCAGCCGGGGGTGAGCCGGCCGTCCTTCTCCGCCTGCTCGACCATGTGCAGGGCGGGGCGGTCCTTGACCGAGCCGGTGGGGTTGCGGTCCTCCAGCTTCGCCCAGATACGGACGTCGGGGGACGGCGAGATCCGCGGCAGGCGCACCAGAGGGGTGTTGCCCACCGCGGCCAGCGGGGAGTCGTAACGCATCGTCGGTCAGCGGGCCTAGGCCATGCCGCCGGCCACGGCCGGCAGGATCGTCACGGTGTCGCCGTCGGTCAGCTTGGTGTCGATGCCGTCGACGAAGCGGACGTCCTCGTCGTTGAGGTAGACGTTGACGAAGCGGCGCAGCTTGCCGTCGTCCACGATCCGGGCGTGGATGCCCGCATGCCGGGTCTCGAGGTCGGTGAACAGATCGGCGAGGGTCTCGCCGCTGCCCTCCACCGCCTTCTGACCGTCGGTGTACTGGCGGAGGATGGTGGGGATGCGGACCTCGATGGCCATGGTTGCGGACTCCTGTCGGGTGGGTCGGGTCTGTGGATGCGCGGCGGCGGCACACGCGCCGCGGCTCACGGCCGTACGGCGGCAGGGAACGTCAACAGATGGCGCTGTTCAGCCTGCACAGGTCGACGTGCAGCCGCGCCACGAGCACGGTGCCCGGCGCCTTCTCGCTCACGTCGTTCAGAACCATGGGCTCATCGTATCGATTCCCGGCCCGGGTCCCGAGATGTGATCTCGCATGCTGGATGAATACCGCCCGGGGAGCGAGATCGGCGCGACATCGGCACCCGAGATCAGTAGGAGTCCACGACCTTGACCTCCTCCTCGGTGACCTCCCCTTCCACGATCCGGAACGAGCGGAACTGGAAGTCGCCGCCGCCGTCGGTGTCGGCGGTCGAGACGAGGACGTAGTGGGCGCCGGGCTCGTTGGCGTAGGAGATGTCGGTGCGGGAGGGGTACGCCTCGGTGGCGGTGTGGGAGTGGTAGACGATCACCGGCTCCTCGTCCCGGTCGTCCATGTCCCGGTAGAGCCGCAGCAGGTCACCGGAGTCGAACTCGTAGAACGTCGGCGACATGGCGGCGTTCAGCATCGGGATGAACCGCACGGGCCGGTCCGACCCCGCCGGCCCCGCGACGACGCCGCACGCCTCGTCGGGATGGTCCTTGCGAGCGTGGGCGACGATCTGGTCGACGAGCTCCTGGGTGATGGTCAGCATGCCGGCCAGGATAAGCAGAGGGACCGCCCCGTACCGAGGCGCGGTACGGGGCGGTCCACATCGCAGACAGTCAGGAGGGTCAGCCGACCTTCTCCAGCTCCGGGTCCGGGCCCGTCGGGGCGGCCGGGGTCCGGTTCTTCAGGATCGTCCAGCCGACGGCGAGGGCCGCCGCCCAGCCCGCCATGACGTACAGACAGACGCGGGAGTCGCGGTCGTAGGCGATCAGGCAGGTGACGAAGAGGAGGAAGGCGATGGCGATCCAACTGCACACCGCGCCGCCGGGGGCCGGGAAGGAGGAGGCGGGGAGGCGGCCCGCGACGACCGCGCGGCGGTAGAGGACGTGGCTGATCAGGATCATCAGCCAGGTCCAGATGCCGGCCGCGGTGGCGACGGAGGTGACGTAGCCGAACGCCTTGTCCGGGACGATGTAGTTGAGGACGACGCCGATGCCCATGAAGAGGACCGAGACCGTGATGCCGAAGGCGGGCGTCTTCGTGGCGGAGAGCTTCTTGAAGGCCGCCGGGGCCTCGCCGCTGTCGGCCAGGTTGCGCAGCATCCGGCCCGTCGAGTACATGCCGGAGTTGCAGGAGGACAGGGCGGCGGTGAGGACCACGAAGTTGACGATGGCCGCGCCGGCCGGGATGCCGATCTTGGCGAAGGCGGCGACGAACGGGCTCACGCCGGGCGCGAACTCGGTCCACTTGACCACGCAGAGGATGACGGTGAGCGCGCCGACGTAGAACAGCGCGATCCGCCACGGAAGCGTGTTGATGGCCTTGGGGAGGGTCTTCTCGGGGTCCTCGGACTCACCGGCGGTCACACCGACCAGCTCGACGGCGAGGTAGGCGAACATCACGCCCTGGAGCGTCATCAGGGACGAGCCGACGCCCTTGGGGAAGAAGCCGTCGAAGGCCCACAGGTTGGAGACGGCGGCGGTGTCGCCGGCCGAGCTGAAGCCGAAGGTCAGGACGCCGAGGCCGATCACGATCATGCCGATGAGCGCGGTGACCTTGACCATCGAGAACCAGAACTCCAGCTCCCCGAAGACCTTCACCGAGATCAGGTTGACCCCGAAGAGGATCACCAGGAAGACCAGGGCGGTCACCCACTGGGGGATGTCCGGGAACCAGTAGTGGACGTAGATGGCGGCGGCGGTCAGCTCGGCCATGCCGGTGACCACCCACATCAGCCAGTACGTCCAGCCGGTGAAGTAGCCGAAGAACGGGCCGAGGAACTCGCGCGAGTACTCCGCGAAGGAACCCGAGACCGGGCGGTACAGCAGCAGCTCGCCGAGCGCCCGCATGATGAAGAAGACGATCGCGCCCGCGAGGGCGTACATCAGGATGAGGCTGGGACCGGCCTTGGCGATGTTCGCCCCGGCTCCCAGGAAGAGGCCGACGCCGATGGCGCCGCCGATCGCGATCATCTGGACCTGACGGCTGCCGAGGCCGCGCTCGTATCCCTCTTCGGACGTCTGACCGGACGTCCCTCCGGACGTCTTCTCCGTGTCGACCTGAGCGGAGGTCATGTGGTGGTGCGCCTTTCTCCATGCCGACCCGGGCCTCTCGTCGGCCTCGGATCGGGTTTCGATCCCCCCGGATTGATGGAGCGATGCCTGGCCGGCGGTCACCGGCTCGGTGGCGCACCCGGCGGAACAGTGGGTGGTGTTCGCCGGGCGGTCGTGAAGATTTATCACGGCCGCAACAAGGCCCGAGGGCACGACATGTGGCCCGGACCACAAGAAAAAGGGGATGAACGAAGAACAAAGAGGACACTCCCGGCGATCACGGTGACGTGATCGTTATCCGGATTTGAGTGTCCTCTGAGCGAACGAAGTGCTAGGGCGGACGCCGTACGTACTACGGCATAAGGGTCGTCACCAGGGTCTCCTGGAGCCCTCCGAGCCACAGGTACGCCATCACCATCGGCTTGCGCGGATCGTCGTCCGGCAGCCGGTAGAGCACGTCGGTGTCGTCCTCGTCGCCGATGTCCAGCCGGGCGCCGATCGCGAGCCGCAGGTCGTTGAGCGCGCCGAGCCACTGCCGGGAGTCCTGCGGGGTCAGCTCCAGCACGGCGCCGCCGTCACCGCTCGCGTCCAGGGCGAGGGCGTCCAGCGAGCGGACCACCGCGAGGGCGCTCTCCCGCTTGCCGGCCCGCAGGTCGTTCTCGGTGTAGCGGCGGAACTCGGCCGAGTGCTCCTTCTGCTCGTCCGCCTCCTTCGGCCCCGGCGTGCCCTCGGGGTCGGTGTACGCGTCCGGGAAGAGCCGGCGCAGCACCGGGTCGGCCGGCGGCTCGGTCGGACCGTCGGCGAACAGCTCCGCGAGCGGGTCGTCCGGGGCGTCCTCGGCGGGGCCGGGTCCGATCAGCTCCAGGAGCTGCACGGCCAGCGAGCGGATGATGGAGATCTCGACGTCGTCGAGCGCGACGGCCGCGCCGCCGCCGGGGAGCGGTTCGAAGTGTCCAGGCATCAGTGAGGAGGCTACTTCCGGTCCTGCTGGAGGGTGGCCCACAGTCCGTAGCCGTGCATGGCCTGCACGTCGCGTTCCATCTCCTCGCGGCTTCCGCTGGAGACGACCGCGCGGCCCTTGTGGTGGACGTCGAGCATGAGCTTGGTGGCCTTGTCCTTGGAGTAGCCGAAGTACGTCTGGAAGACGTACGTCACGTAGCTCATCAGGTTGACCGGGTCGTTGTGGACGATCGTGACCCAGGGGACGTCCGGCTCGGGGACGGCGAAGACCTCCTCCGCCGATTCGGTCCGTTCGATCTCCAGGGGCGCGGGTGACGTCACACGGCCCATGCTGCCACGCCACAGGGAAATCGTCACACTGACGAAAATAGGCTACGATGCTTGCCATGAACACAGCGGACCTTGGGCTGCCGGTGGATGTTCCCTCTACGGCGCTCTTCACTGACCAGTACGAGCTGACCATGCTGCAAGCCGCGCTGAAGGCCGGCACGGCCGAGCGGCGCAGCGTGTTCGAGGTCTTCACCCGGCGGCTGCCGGAGGGACGGCGCTACGGCGTGCTCGCGGGCACCGGGCGGGTCCTGGACGCCGTCGAGAACTTCCGCTTCGACGCGGACGTCCTCGGCTTCCTGCGCGAGCGGGGGATCGTCGACGAGGAGACCCTCGACTGGCTCGCCGGATACCGCTTCTCGGGTGACATCTGGGGCTACCCCGAGGGCGAGGTCTACTTCCCCGGCTCCCCCGTCCTGCGGGTCGAGGGCTCCTTCGCCGAGTGCGTGCTGCTGGAGACCGTGATCCTGTCGATCCTCAACCACGACTCCGCGATCGCGGCCGCCGCGTCCCGGATGTCCTCGGCCGCCGGTGACCGGCCGCTGATCGAGATGGGCGCCCGCCGCACCCATGAGCTGGCCGCGGTCGCCGCCGCCCGCGCCGCCTACATCGGCGGCTTCACCACCACCTCCGACCTGGCGGCCGGCTTCCGCTACGGCATCCCCACCGTGGGCACCAGCGCCCACGCCTTCACCCTGCTGCACGACACCGAGCGGGACGCCTTCCGCGCCCAGGTGGACTCGCTGGGCGAGGGCACCACCCTGCTGGTGGACACCTACGACGTCGCCGAGGCGGTCCGTACGGCGGTGGAGGTGGCCGGGCCCGGGCTGGGCGCGGTCCGCATCGACTCCGGGGACCTGCTGCTCGTCGCGCACCGGGTGCGCCAGCAGCTCGACGCGCTGGGCGCGACGGGGACCCGGATCATCGTCACCTCCGACCTCGACGAGTACGCCATCGCCTCGCTGGCCGCGGCGCCGGTGGACGCGTACGGCGTCGGCACCCAGCTCGTGACCGGGTCCGGGCACCCGACCTGCTCGATGGTCTACAAGCTGGTCGCGCGCGCCGAGTCCGCCGACCCGAAGGCACCGCTGGTGCCGGTGGCGAAGAAGTCGACCGGCGGGAAGACCTCCGTCGGCGGCCGCAAGTGGGCCGCGCGGCGGCGGGACGCGGACGGGGTCGCCGAGGCCGAGGTCGTCGGCACCGGGGCGGTGCCCGCCGCGCTGGCCGACGATCAGCTCCTGGTGGAGCTGGTCAAGGGCGGCGAGGTCGTCGCCCGCGAGCCCCTGGACACGGTCCGCGACCGCCACCGGGCCGCTCGCGCGAACCTCCCGCTGTCCGCGACCCAGCTCTCCCGAGGCGAACCGGTCCTCCCGACCGAGTACGTCCACGTACGGCCATGACGTCCGGCCCGATGCGAACGTCCCGCCGTCCGCCCGGCGGGGCACGGCGGGCCGGGGACAGACTTCCGTGCGGGGCGCACCCGGGCCCGCGCCCGGTACCGCCGACGGGCCCCTCCCGGCAGCGGGAGAGCGCGCCGAGCATCCCCGGACGGGCCCGCCTGCGAAGGCCGAGCCCGGTGCGGAGGTCGCGCCGTCCGCCCGGCGGGGCGCCACGGACCGGGAGCCGGCTCTCGTACGGGGCACACCCCGGCCCGCGCCCGGAACCGCCGACGAACCCCGCTGGGCGGCGGCGGGAGAGCGTGCCAGGCGTCCCCGGACAGGCCCGACGGCGTCCGCGACGGGCCCCGGGACGCGCCCGCCTGCGAAGGCCGAGCCCGGTGCGAAGGTCCCGCCGTCCGCCCGGCGGGGCGCCACGGACCGGGAGCCGGCTCTCGTACGGGGCACACCCCGGCCCGCGCCCGGAACCGCCGACGAACCCCGCTGGGCGGCGGCGGGAGAGCGTGCCAGGCGTCCCCGGACAGGCCCGACGGCGTCCGCGACGGGCCCCGGGACGCGCCCGCCTGCGAAGGCCGAGCCCGGTGCGAAGGTCCCGCCGTCCGCCCGGCGGGGCGCCACGGACCGGGAGCCGGCTCTCGTACGGGGCACACCCGGGCCTGCGCCCGCAACCGCCCACGGGTCCCTCCCGGCGGCGGGAGAGCGTGCCCGGCGTCCCCGGACCGGCCCGACGGCGTCCCCTGCGGGCTCCGGGACGTGTCCGTCTCTCGGCCCGGACCGGGACGCCCCCTCCCGTACAGGCCGGGAACTCTCTAGGCTTGTTCACTTCAACCATCGTCGAAGGACACCGCCCATGCGCCGCGCCTTGATCGTCGTAGACGTGCAGAACGACTTCTGCGAGGGAGGCAGTCTCGCGGTGTCCGGGGGTGCCGACGTGGCCGCCGCGATCACCGAGCTGATCGGGCAGGCCCCCGCCGGATACCGGCACGTGGTGGCCACCCGGGACCACCACATCGCCCCCGGCGGACACTTCGCCGACAACCCGGACTTCGTCCACTCCTGGCCCGCGCACTGCGTCGCCGGCACCGAGGGCGTCGGGTTCCACCCGAACTTCGCGCCCGCGGTCGCCTCCGGCGCCGTCGACGCCGTCTTCGACAAGGGCGCCTACTCGGCCGCGTACAGCGGTTTCGAGGGCACCGACGAGAACGGCGTGGCGCTGGGCGACTGGCTGCGGGAGCGCGGGATCGACGAGGTGGACGTGGTCGGCATCGCCACCGACCACTGTGTGCGCGCCACCGCCCTGGACGCGGCCCGCGAGGGCTTCCGCACCCAGGTCCTGCTGGACCTCACGGCCGGGGTGGCCGAGGAGACCACCGAGCGGGCCCTGGAGGAGCTGCGCGAGGCGGGTGTCGCCCTGTCGGGCAAGCCGGTCGTCTGACCGCCGGGCCCGCCGGTCGGACGACCGTGGGGCCTACGCCGCCGCCGGGCGCAGGAGGGCGCGGATCGGGCGCCACAGCTCCGGGGCCGTGGGGGCGACCCGGAGGTCGGGGGTCGTGCGCCATATCAGGCCGTCCGGATGGTGCAGGACGGCGGTGATCTCGTCCGGGGTCGGCGGGGCCGCGTTGCCGCGGAGGTAGACGGCGCGCAGGCCGAGGTTGCGGAGCCTGGTCAGGGCCCGTGCCCGGTTGTGCGCGTGCACCAGCACCCGGACCCCGTGGGCGGGGTCGGCGGCGGTCGGGCGGGGCAGGTTCAGGGCCACCACCACCCGTCCGTCCGGCAGCTTGCAGAAGCCTCCTGTGGCCATGCGGTCACACCCCCGTGTTCGTCGGTGCCGGGGCCGGTGCCCAGGCCGATGTCAATAAGAGAGCCACAGGACGCACCTAAACACGACCGGCGGCAACCCGCCAAGGGGTTGCCGCCGATACGCTTCTGACCTGCGAAGACGCTGACTACTTCTTCGAGGGGCCGACCTTCACCGTGATCGTCGAGCCGTCACGCGGCTCCTTGACGATCTTGATCGAGGTGTTGGTGTCAGTGACCTTGACACCCGCGAGCGGGGTGGCCGGGTCGTAGTAGCTCGACTTGCCGTCGTCGAAGACCGAGACACCCGGACGGGACTTGATCTTCACCGCGACGTCCGCCCGGTGCAGCGTGATCGCGTCCGTGCGGTAGGTGCTGAACGGCGAGTCGAAGCTCTGGATCCGGGCGTTCATCACCGTGCCGTCGGCCCACTTCAGCGGCGTCGGGTGCGAGTCCACCGGGAGGATCAGGCCCTCACCCGGGTGCTGGCTGGTGTTGTCGTCCGCCTGGGAGGTGTCCCACTTCCAGATCAGCAGACCGTTCTGGTACGGGTAGTGCTCCACCCAGTCCGGACGGGTCGTCGAGAAGCCGAAGTTGTACGGGCCGACCTTGAGGGTCTTGTCGTACGACACGTACTGGCGGTTCTCGGCGATGTAGTACTGCGCGTAGTCGTCCGTGATGGACGCGCCGATGCGCGAGAAGCCCTTCGCCGTCCACGCGGCGTCCGCGCTCTCCGCGTTGTCGGAGAACAGCGTGGCGCCGTCCGCCGTCACGGTGATCTGGTCGGCCGCGAAGCCCTTCTGGGCCACGCCGCCGTCGGTGGCGTAACGGAAGCGCAGGCTGATCTGCTGACCCGCGTAGGCGTCCAGCGGGAACGTCAGCTTCTGGTAGGCGTCCACCGTGCCGGTGAGGGCCGGCTTGCCGCTGCCGTCGCGCGGGATCGCGGTGCCGTCGGCGAGCGTGCCGTCGATCGGCGTGTAGCTGGCGCCGCCGTCCGTGGACACCTCGGTGTAGAGGTAGTCGTAGTCGGTCTCGATGTCCCACCAGCCGTCGAGGGACAGGGACGCCGACGACTTGCCGGTCAGATCGACCGAGCGGGTCAGGGTGTTGCGCAGATCGTCACCGCTGCCGCTCCACCACTGCGTGGCACCCTGCGCCGGGGTGACCACCTCGGTGGTGACCTCCTTCTCCGGCAGCTCGACCACGAGGGCCTGGGCGTTCTTGGTGTTGTACTCCGCGACGCCCAGCTTGTGGGTGGACTTGCGGCCCGCGCGGGCGACGTCGTAGTCCAGCCAGCCGAGCTGGAGCTTGTCCCAGGCGTTCATGTCGCCGGGCAGGTCGCCGATGGACTGCTTGCCGGTGCCCAGCCAGGAACCGGAGGACATCAGGGTCCAGAAGCCGGTGGAGTTCTCGCCGCCGCCGGAGGTGTCGTACTCGTCCGGCAGACCGAGGTCGTGGCCGTACTCGTGGGCGTAGACGCCGAGTCCGCCGTTCTCCGGCTGGATGGTGTAGTCGCCGACCCAGATGCCGGAGTCGCCGATCTGGGTGCCGCCGAGCTTGTTGGCGTCCGGGCCGGTGGCGCCGGCGTCGGTGCCGAAGGCGTACCAGCGGTGCGCCCAGATGGCGTCCTCGCCCTGTGCGCCGCCGCCCGCGGACTCGTCCTCACCGGCGTGCACGATCTGGAAGTGGTCGATGTAGCCGTCGGGCTCGTTGAAGTCGCCGTCGCCGTCGAAGTCGTAGCGGTCCCACTGGTCGAACTCGGCCAGCTCCGCCTTGATCTCGGCGGGCGTGGCGCCCGCGGCCTCGCGCTGGGCGACCCAGGCGGTGACGCCGTCCTGGACCGCGTACCAGGCGCCGGTCGGGGCGTCGTTGGAGCCGTAACGGGCCTCGTTGTAGGGGACCTTGACCCAGTCGGTCACTTCGCCCTCGACCGAGTAGCGGCCCGAGGACTGCTTCTCGTAGTACTTCTTCAGCGACTCGGTCTTCTTGCCGGTGCCGAAGTAGAGGTCCTGGAAGTGCTTCTGGTCGTAGTCCGCCTGCCAGGCCGTGGAGTTGTCCTTCTTGCGGTCCGGCTTGGCTATCTGGTTGTGCAGCGGGCCGGGCGTGCCGCCGTAGCGGGGGTCGACCTGGTCGCCGAACTCGACGAGGATCGTGAAGATCTTGTCGGTCTTCTCCCGGCCCAGCTCGACGTACTTGCTGTCGCCCTTGCGGCTCTTGAGCTGGACGACCTTGGAGCCGTTGCGGTTCTTCACCGACGCGTTGCCGGATATCACCTGGCGGAGGGCCTCTTCGCGCTGGGCCTCCTGCCTCTTGCTGAGCGGGCCGTCGAAGTCGTGCTCCTTGGCCTTGGCCGGCTGCGGGTCCTGCCGGTCCACCGCTGCCGGCTGGCGCGAGCCGTTCTCTTCGGCCTGCGCCACGGCGAACGTGGAGAACGTCGCCGAGGCCGCCGCGAGGGCTACGACCGTCGCGGCGGTTCTGAACGTCCAGGTTCTCTGGGTCACTTGAAGCCTCCCCCACGCGCTCGTCCGCGCGGAATGGAGGGATCCCTGTCAAGGATGGTCCGCGCGCTGTTATACGCGTGTAGTCAAGTGACGCCATTTGACTACTGGTTGGAAAGAAAAAACAGACCTTGACTTGGACAGGTCAACTGCATTATTGAGAGCCGCTGTTCGGATTGCGGACGTGTGACGGTTCGGTGAAGGGCGCGCGGATCGGTCCGGTCGGTGGACTCCATGACTCCGTGCGCCCCCTGTGCACCGGCACCGTGTGTTAGGTCACGCTTACCGTTCGTTCCGCTCGGGCATGCACGCCAATAGAGTCGAGATCTCCCCCGTATCCGAGGACACGATTGCCATGCCTCGTCCGACTGTCGCACAGCTCACGTACGGTTCCTGCACCGTCATCTTCTCGACGCTGGCCATGCTGCTGCTGTCGCAGACGAGTTCCGGCCCCGGGGTCGCGGTCATCGCCATCGCCGCGCTCGGACTGGGCCTGCTCGTCGCGATGACGGTGCCGGTACCTCGCCCGTCGCCGGCGTCCGCGTCTGCCTCTGCGTCCGCGTCCGCGCCACCGGTCCGGCAGCAGGCGCAGCCCGAGCCGGTCCCGGTGCCCGTCGCCTCCGTCCGGGAGCCGACGGCTTCCTGACACCTGTGGGGGGCTCGTGCCGCAGCGCACGGGCCCCTTTCGGCGTCAACCGACCCCCACGACGACGGTCTTGGCGGCCTTGTCGTGCAGCCCCTGCTTGTACGGCTTGTCGAAGAAGCTCCAGCCGCCGGCGATCGCCGTCCACACACAGGCGCAGCAGAAGGCGAACGGCACCCAGAGCACGAGGGCGCGGATCAGTGAGGTCTGCACGGAGGGCGTCGAGCCGTTGTCGAGGTTGGCCACGCGCATGCCGAACCACTTCTTGCCGAGCGTCTGCCCGTGCCGGGCCGTCAGGACCGTGTCGTACGCGACATAGAGGATCGCGGTGATCAGCTCCCGCCCGAAGGTCTTGCCGAACTCCAGCTCGTCGGCGTCGACGGTGTACTGATCGACCCGGAAGGCCCAGGCGAGCAGGGCGACGACGATGTACACGAGGATCATGTCGACGATCCGCGCCAGCGTGCGCTTCCCGCTGTCGGCGAGCGGCGGCATCCCGGCCAGCGGATCGGCGGGATACCCCCCGTGGTACTCGGGCCCCCCGCCCCCCGAGTACGGCGGAGGCGGCTCCCCGTCGTACGGCCTGTCATAGGGCGAGCCACCCTGCGAGGGCGGCGGCTGCTGCGGGGGCGGCTGCTCCGACGGGGGCGGCTGCTTCCGGAACGGGTCGTCCTCCGGCGGCCCCCCGGCTCCGGAGGGCGGTTCACTGCTCATGCCCCGAGTCGACCCCGATCCCTTCTTGTCCGCATCCGGCGAGGGTCCGTACGGGGTACAGGGTCCCTCCGGGTGGGCGGCAGGTGCGGGTGTCTCCCGAGGGCCGTGCCGCCGACAACCCTCGGCACGGGCACGGGCCGCCCCCGAGGGGCGGGAGTCGGAGTCCTCCGGGAAGGACGGGCACACGGCACTGGTGGCCCCGGGCGGGGACGGTCGCCGGCGCAGCCCTCGGCACGGGCGCGGGTACGGTTCGCCGCCCAGGGACGAGCGTTGGGCCCCCTGGGGCAGGTACGCGGTCCGGCCGGCGCGGCAAGGGCACCGACATCCCTCGACACGGGTGCGAGGCGCCCCGAGGAGCGGGAGTCGGAGTCCTCCGGGAAGGACGGGGACACGGCACTGGTGGCCCCGGGCGGGGACGGTCGCCGGCGCAGCCCTCGGCCCGGGCGCGGGTACGGTTCGCCGCCCAGGGACGAGCGTTGGGCCCCCTGGGGCAGGTACGCGGTCCGGCCGGCGCGGCAAGGGCACCGACATCCCTCGACACGGGTGCGAGGCGCCCCGAGGAGCGGGAGTCGGAGTCGACCGGGAAGTACAGGAACACAGCCCCGGAGGCTCGGGCGGGGACGGCCGCGGGCGCCCCTCCGGGGCGAGGGCGTGGACAGCCGTCGGGACGGGCCGGCAGCTCGGTACGGGTACGGGGCGCCCTCAAGGAAGGGGGAGCGTCGGACCCCTCCGGGAGGGGGGATGTGCGTGGCCTGTTCAGTGCGACAAAGGCGCCGGCAGCCCCCGGCACGGTGCGAGGTGCCCGGGCGGGCGTTGGTCCCCGGGAGAACACGGGCGCGGCCCCATCGGGCCCGGCACGGGCGTGGGTGCCTTCCGGCCCCGGGTGGAGTGCGCGGCCTCTCCCGAACCCGTGGCTGCTGCGAACGCCCGGCGCCCCCGGCCGCCATCGCCGAGCAGACCGAGCGCGGGCCTCCGCCCCGGACCGTGCACGCGGCAGGCAGCCCCGGTTCCGACGCGGGCGAACTCCCGCCCCGGGGGCGGCGCGAGGCAGGCCCTGGGACCGGCGCGGGGCGAAACGCCCCTGGGACCGGCGCGGGGCGGAATGCCCCCGGGGACCGGCGTGGGGCAAACGCCCCCGGGGACCGGCGTGGGGCGAACGCCCCCGCGTCCGTGCGCGAGACGGGCACTTCAGTGCCCCCAGGGGCAACCATGCGGGCCGCTGGAAACCGCGCGGGGCGCACGCGGGCCCCTGGGAACCGCGCGGGTGCGCGCACCCAGGGACCGGGCCCGTCTCAGGTCAGCCCGCGACGAAGGTGTGGGCCGCCTTGTCGTGCCAGCACTGGCGCCAGGGTTTGTCGAAGAGGCACCAGAGGATGCCCAGGAGGCCGATGCCGAGGAGGGTGGGGAGGGTGTAGACGAGCCAGCGGCGGAGGGCCGCGCCGAAGGTCGGGGGTTCGTGGGCCTCGATGTCGCGGACGTCGAGGCCGAACAGCTTCTTGCCCAGGGTGCGGCCCCAGCGGGCCGTGGGCAGGGCCTCGTAGAGGATGCCGAAGACCAGGAGCACGCCGACGACGATGCCCAGGTACACGGACGTCGTGCCGTCGAGCAGCCAGACCGTGACGGTCCGTCCGCTCAGCTTGGCCGCGTCGATCTTGTCGTTGACGTGGTCGAGGGCCTTCACGCCGAGCGGTACGGCGGCGGCCCCGGTGACCGCCGCGAGGACCAGCGTGTCCACCAGCCGGGCGCCGAGCCGCTTGCCGAGGGACGCGGGACGGGCCGCGGCCTGGCGGCGGGCGGCGGCCTGGAAGACGTCGTCGACCGGCGGCTTCCACGGCGCGACCGGTTCGTCGCCGCCCGCGAGCCGGTGCACCTGCTGGGCCCAGGACGACTGCCCGCCGCCCAGCCCCTGACTCATCGGCGCGGGACCGGGACCGGAGGACTGCGGGGGGACCGCCGGGGTGGCGGCTGGCGTGCCGGAGAGCGCCGTCGCCTGACCCGCCGCGGGCGGGAAGCCCTCGGCACCGCCGGCCTGCACCGCCGCTGCCTGGTCCGCGGCCGCCTTCCCGGCCCCGAAACCGGGCTTGGCGGGAGCGGGAGCGGGGTCGGCGGCGGGCTCGGCCGGCTCCGTCGTCCCGAGTCTCGGGTCCGCGCCCCATGACACCCGGCGGTCCTGGTCGCCGCCGAAGCCCGACTGGCGGGCCCGGTCGGCGCCCCACGCGGACGCGGGCTCGGACCGGCCGTCGTTCTGCTGTACCGGACTCGGGTCCTCGTCGAAGAAGTGCGGGCCGGTCTCCTCGACGGAGGCCGCCGGAGGCGTGAGCGGTTCGCCGGCCGAGGGGGCCGGCCGGCTGGTGCCGGGCACCCAGGCGGAGCCGTTCCAGTACCGGACGTATCCGGGGATGGACGGGTCCGGGTAGAACCCTTCGCGGGGCCGGTCGTCGCCGGGGGCCGGGGTTGGGGCGCTCATGTCCGTCGTCCCGTATCTGTCGGAGGTGGCCAGGGGGCTCCACATCTATCAGACCGGCGCAACCCCCACCCCCACTCCCGCCGTACCGGCCCCTTTCCGGGCAACCCCGTGCACGCCCTTCACACGTTCGGAACCGTCCGCCGCGCCCCGCGGAAAAAACTTCTCCGAACCCGCGTAATGCTCCGCCTCCTTCTCGCTCTCTCCGTCCGTACACATCCGTGCCGAGAGGAGAACGACCATGCACCACACCGTGGTGGAGCGCGAACTGGAACTCAGGCTGGTCCTGTCGCCGGAGCGCAGCATCCCCGTCCCGGCCCGGCTGAGCTACCGCAGCGACGACCCGTTCGCCGTCCACATCGTCTTCCACATCGACTCCGAGCACCCCGTGCACTGGACGTTCGCCCGCGAGCTGCTGGTCGAGGGGGTGTTCCGGCCGTGCGGGCACGGGGACGTACGGGTGTGGCCGACGAAGGTGGACGGCCGCAGCGTGGTGCTGATCGCGCTCAGCTCGCCCGACGGGGACGCCCTCCTGGAGGCGCCCGCCGCCCAGGTCTCGGCCTGGCTGGAGCGCACGCTGCGGGTGGTGCCCCCGGGGACCGAGGGTGAGCAGCTCGGCATCGACGACGGTCTGGCCGAACTGCTCACCCCCACCCCCGCGGACGACGCCTGGCTGCGCGATCCCTGGCCCACGGACGACTCGGCGGAGGGGGAATGACATGAGTCTCCGCCGGCCCGAAAAGAGCAGCCCACCCGGTTCCGGTCAGAACAGCTTGCCCGGATTGAGGATGCCCAGCGGGTCGAAGACCTGCTTGATGCCCCGCTGCATCTCCACCCCCACCGGTCCGATCTCACGCGCCAGCCACTCCTTCTTCAGCACCCCGACCCCGTGCTCACCGGTGATCGTGCCGCCGAGTTCCAGACCGAGCGCCATGATCTCGTCGAAGGACGCCCGGGCGCGCCGCGACTCGTCGGGGTCCTGGGCGTCGAAGCAGACGGTGGGGTGGGTGTTGCCGTCACCCGCGTGGGCGACGACCCCGATGGTCAGCCGGTGCCGCTCGGCGATCCGCTCCACGCCCTCGATCATGTCGCCGAGCCGCGAGCGCGGCACGCACACGTCGTCGATCATCGTCGTGCCCGTGACGGCCTCCAGGGCGACGAGCGACGACCGCCGTGCCTGGAGCAGCAGTTCGGACTCGGCGGCGTCCTCGGCGGGGACCACCTGGGTGGCGCCGGCCGCCTCGCACAGCGCGCCGACCGCGGCGAGGTCGGCGGCCGGGTCCGGGGTGTCGAAGGCGGCGAGCAGCAGCGCCTCGGTGGACTCCGGCAGGCCCATGCGGGTGAGGTCGTTGACGGCCTTGACGGTCGTACGGTCCATCAGTTCGAGGAGCGAGGGCACATGCCCGCCGGCCATGATCCGGCAGACGGCGTCGCAGGCGGCGGCCGCCGAGGCGAACTCCGCGGCCAGCACGAGCTGTTGGGGCGGCCGGGGCCGGAGCGCCAGGACGGCCCGTACGACGATACCGAGCGAGCCCTCGGAGCCGACGAACAGCCGGGTCAGGTCGTACCCGGCGACGCCCTTCGCGGTGCGGCGGCCGGTGGTCATCAGCCGGCCGTCGGCCAGCACCACGTCGAGGCCGAGGACGTACTCGGCCGTCACCCCGTACTTCACACAGCACAGCCCGCCCGAGGCGGTGCCGATGTTGCCGCCGATGGTGCAGGTCTCCCAACTGGAGGGATCCGGCGGGTAATAGAGGCCGTGTTCGCCGACCGCGCGGGACAGCGTGGCGTTGACGACGCCCGGTTCGACGACGGCGATCCGCTCCACCGGGTCGATCTCCAGGATGCGGTCCATCCGGGTCAGGGAGAGGACGACGCAGCCGTCGGAGGCGTTGGCTCCGCCGGACAGGCCGGTGCGCGCCCCCTGGGGGACGACGGGGACGCGCAGCTCGGTCGCGGTGCGCATGACGTGCCGGACCTGGTCGACCGTGCGGGGCAGCACCACGACGGCCGGGGTGCCGGCCGGACAGAAGCCGGCCATGTCGTGGGCGTACGAGACCGTGACGTCGGGGTCGGTGAGGACGGCCTCGGCGGGCAGGCCGGCGAGCAGACGGTCGACGAGGCTGCCCGTGACGTGGTCGTGCGGCGCTTCGATACGGCTCATGATCACAGCCTGACACCCGGGGCCATCGGTGTGAACCCCGGCCGCGGGAGCCGTCACCTGCCCGGGTGCGGCCGCCGCGGCGACGCAGAGTGAGCGCCATGGAGAACGAAGCGGGCACCGCCCCGGACGTGGCATCCCGACAGCCCTCCTGGTACCGCCGGCCGCGTGTCGTCGGCCCGCTGGCGGGGTGCGTGGTGCTGGGCGGCGTGCTGCTGCTGTGGCCGTCCGGCGGGGGCGGCGGGGGCGGGGCGGCCGCCCCGGCGCCGGGGGCGCGGGCGCAGACGGCGGTGCGGGCCGGGGCGACGGCGGCGCTGCCCGATCTGGCGGCGCTGATCGAGGAGCGCGAGGGCCGGGTGCGGGAGCGTCCGCGGGACGCCCGCTCCTGGGCGGTGCTCGGCACGGCCTACGTCGAGCAGGGCCGGCGCACCGCCGACGCGACCCGGTTCCCGAAGGCGGAGCGGGCGCTGCGCACCTCGCTGTCGGTGGCGCCGCGCGGCAACGCCGAGGCGCTGGGCGGGCTGGCGGCGCTGGCCAACGCGCGCCAGGACTTCCGGGCGGCGAAGACCTGGGCGGAGAAGGCGCGGGCGGCGGCACCGGGGCGCTGGACGTCGTATCCGCAGCTCATCGACGCCTGCACCGGGCTCGGCGACTACAAGGGGGCGCAGGCGGCGCTGGAGCGGATGCTGCGGCTGGGGTCCGGTCCTGCGGTGCTGGCGCGGGCGGCGGACGTGTACTGGGAGCGGGGGCGGCCGGAGGACGCGCAGGCCGCGCTGTCGGACGCGGCGGCGGGCGCCGGTTCCCCCGCCGAGGAGGCGGCGTGGCGGGAGCGGGCCGGGCGGCTGGCGTTCGAGCGCGGGGAGCGTGAGGAGGCGCTGCGCTCCTTCGAGGAGGCGGTGCGGCTGGACCCGGACCAGCGGGCCGCGCTCGCCGGGCAGGGGCGGGCGCTGGCGGCGCTGGGCCGCACGGAGGAGGCGCTGAGCGCGTACCGGGCGGCGCTCGACGGGCAGCCGCTGCCGCAGTACGCGCTGGAGCTGGGCGAGCTGTACGAGGCGCGGGGGCTGGCGGGGCCCGCCGCCGAGCAGTACGGCCTGCTGCGCGAGCGGGTCCGCGAGGACGCGGCGGGCGGTGTCGACGGGGCGCTGGTGCTGGGCCGCTTCGAGGCCGACCACGGCGATCCGGCGGCCGCGGTACGGCGGCTGCGGGCGGAGTGGCGGCGGCAGCCGGGGACCGCCGTCGCGGACGCGCTGGGCTGGGCGCTGCACCGGACGGGCGCGCACGAGGAGGCGCTGCGGTTCGCCGCGATCGCCACCGACCGGGTGCACGGCGGGGCGGTGCGCAGCGCCCCGTACGTCTACCACCGGGGGATGATCGAGCGGGCGCTGGGGAAGTCCGCGCCCGCCCGACGTCATCTGGCGGAGGCCCTGCGGCTCAACCCGTACTTCTCCCCGCTGCACGCCCCGGTGGCGCGGGCCGCGCTGGCGGGACTGGGAGAGCTGCCGGACGTCGAGCCGCCCGAGTGACCGGCGACGGGCAGCGGCGGGCTACAGGTTGCCGCGCTTCTCCTGCTCCCGCTCGATCGCCTCGAAGAGGGCCTTGAAGTTGCCCTTGCCGAAGCCCATCGAGCCGTGCCGCTCGATGATCTCGAAGAACACGGTCGGACGGTCCTGGACCGGCTTGGTGAAGATCTGGAGCAGATAGCCGTCCTCGTCGCGGTCGGCGAGGATCTTCAGCTCGCGCAGGGTCTCCACCGGCACCCGGGTGTCGCCGACCCACTCGCCGAGGGTGTCGTAGTACGAGTCGGGGGTGTCCAGGAAGCGGACGCCGGCCGCGCGCATGGTGCGGACCGTCTCGACGATGTCGTTGGTGTTCAGCGCGATGTGCTGGACGCCGGCGCCGCCGTAGAACTCCAGGTACTCGTCGATCTGCGACTTCTTCTTGGCGATCGCGGGCTCGTTGATCGGGAACTTGACCTTGAGCGTGCCGTCGGCGACGACCTTCGACATCAGGGCGGAGTACTCGGTGGCGATGTCGTCGCCCACGAACTCCTTCATGTTCGTGAAGCCCATGACCTTGTTGTAGAAGCCGACCCACTCGTCCATCCGGCCCAGCTCGACGTTGCCGACGCAGTGGTCGACCGCCTGGAAGGTGCGGTGGGCGGGCGGCTCGACCAGCGGGTCGGCGGCGGCGAAGCCCGGGAGGTAGGGGCCGTCGTAGCCGGACCGCTCGACCAGGGTGTGGCGGGTCTCGCCGTAGGTGGCGATCGCGGCGAGGACGACCGTGCCGTGCTCGTCCTTCAGCTCGTACGGCTCGGCGACCGAGCGGGCGCCGTGCTCGATCGCGTAGGCGTACGCGGCGCGGGCGTCCGGGACCTCGATCGCGAGGTCGATCACGCCGTCGCCGTGCTCGGCCACGTGCTGGGCGAGGAAGTGGCCCCAGGTGGTGGCGGGCTTGATGACGGAGGTGAGGACGAAGCGCGCCGAGCCGTTGGTGAGCACGTACGAGGCGGTCTCGCGGCTGCCGGTCTCCGGACCGCTGTACGCGACCAGCTTCATGCCGAACGCGGTGGAGTAGTAGTGCGCCGCCTGCTTGGCGTTGCCCACGGCGAAGACGACCGCGTCCATTCCCTTGACCGGGAAGGGGTCGGCCTGCCGGGCGGTGTCGGGAGTGTGGTGTGTGGTCTGCGTCATAGGCGGAAGCCTCGCCCCGGCCCGCAAGGTGCGCAATAGTTCGCTCCGCCGCCGGACAATCTGTTCAGCGCTACGGCGGTGTCGGCGGACTTTCTGTACAGGGTGACCATCTCGGAGGCGGTCGTGGCGATCGATCATCTGGACGGACGCATCATCGTGCTGCTGGCCCGGGAGCCGCGGATCGGGGTGCTGGAGATGTCCCGGCGGCTGGGGGTCGCCCGGGGCACGGCGCAGGCGCGGCTGGACCGGCTTCAGTCGAATGGCGTCATCCGCGGTTTCGGCCCGGACGTGGATCCGGCGGCCCTCGGCTACCCGGTCACCGCGTTCGCCACGCTCCAGATCCGGCAGGGCCAAGGGGCCGACGTACGGGCCCACTTGGCGACCGTGCCGGAGGTCCTCGAACTGCACACCACGACCGGCAGCGGGGACATGCTGTGCCGGCTGGTGGCCCGCTCCAACGCCGATCTCCAGCGGGTCATCGACCTGGTTGTCGGTTTTGATGGGATCGTCCGGGCCTCCACCGCGATCGTGATGGAGAACGCCGTACCGCTGCGGATCATCCCGCTGGTGGAGCAGGCGGCCCGCGACCGGGAGACCTAGAACCTGGGGCGGTGAGCGCGTGTGAGCTTCTGGGAGTACCTGGCGGGCCGGCATCAGCAGTTGCTCACGGACGCCTGGCAACACGCCAGCGCCGTCTTCCAGTGCACGGTCCTGGCCACCGTCCTCGGGGTGCTGATCGCGCTCGCCGCCTACCGCAGCGAGCGGGCCGGGGCGCTGGCCACCACCGCCACCGCGACCGTCCTGACCGTGCCCTCGCTGGCCCTGATCGGTCTGCTGATCCCGGTGGTGGGGCTCGGCGTGCCGCCGACGGTGATCGCGCTGACCCTGTACGGGCTGCTGCCGGTCGTACGCAACGCGATCGTGGGCCTGCGCGGGGTGGATCCCGCGCTGGTGGACGCGGCCGAGGGCATCGGGATGTCCCGGACGGCCCGGCTGCTGCGGGTCGAACTCCCGCTGGCCTGGCCGCCGATCCTCACCGGGATCCGGGTCTCCACCCAGATGCTCATGGGCATCGCGGCGATCGCCGCCTACGCCTCGGGGCCCGGCCTCGGCAACGAGATCTTCCGCGGCCTGGCCTCCCTGGGCAGCGCGAACGCCCTCAACCAGGTCCTCGCCGGCACGCTCGGCATCGTCGCGCTGGCGCTGCTGTTCGACGCCGGGTACGTGCTGCTCGGGCGGCTGACGATTCCGAGGGGGATCCGTGGCTGAGTCGCCGGTGGTGGCAGGCGTGCGGCGGGTTGGGACGGGGCCACGGCCCGGGCCGCGGCCCGGGGCCCGGTCGCACGGCGCGCGGATCGGCCTGGAGAACCTCAGCAAGCGGTACCCGGGCGCCTCCGGGCCCTCCGTGGAGGACGTGAGCATGGAGATCGGGGCGGGCGAGACCGTCGTCCTGGTCGGACCGTCCGGCTGCGGGAAGTCCACCACCCTGAAGATGATCAACCGGCTGATCGAGCCGACCGGCGGCCGGATCCGCATCGACGGCGAGGACGTCACCGCCATCGACCCGGTACGGCTGCGCCGCAAGGTCGGGTACGCGATCCAGTCCTCCGGGCTGTTCCCCCATATGACCGTCGCCCAGAACATCGCCCTGGTCCCCCGCATGATCGGCTGGTCCGCCGCCCGGATCCGGGACCGGGTGGAGGAGATGCTCGACCTGGTCGGGCTCGACCCGGGCGAGTTCCACGACCGCTATCCGCGCCGCCTCTCCGGCGGCCAGCAGCAGCGGGTCGGCGTGGCGAGGGCGCTGGCCGCCGATCCGCCGGTCCTGCTGATGGACGAACCGTTCGGCGCCGTCGACCCGATCACCCGCGACCACCTCCAGGACGAGCTGATCCGGCTCCAGCGCGAACTGCGCAAGACGATCGTGTTCGTCACCCACGACTTCGACGAGGCGATCAAGCTGGCCGACCGGATCGCGGTGCTGCGCGAGCGCTCGCACATCGCCCAATTCGACACCCCGGAGGCGATCCTCACCCATCCGGCGGACGACTTCGTGTCCGGGTTCGTGGGCGCCGGGGCCGCGCTGAAGCGGCTCAACCTGACCCGGGTGCGGGACGTACGGCTCGTCGCCCACCCGACGGTGTCCGTCGACGACACGCTCCCGGACGTCGTCCGGCGGCTGGACGCCGACGGCCGCGACGAGGTTCTCGTCCTCGACCTGAGCGGCCGGCCCCGCAGATGGCTGCGCCGCACCGACCTGCCGGACTCCCCCGGCCCGCTGGACGGCGCCGGGACACCGGTGGACGGCACCACGGTGAGCGAGGACGCGACCCTGCGGGACGCGCTGGAGGCGGTGCTGACGAACGGCTCCGGCCGGATCGCGGTCACCGGACCGCGGGGCGAGTACACCGGGGTGGTGGACGTGGGGACGCTGATGGACGCCGTACACGAACTGCTGGAGGCGGACCGGCTGCGGGCGGGACGGGACACGGACGGTCAGGGGTGGGAGGGATGACCGCGCTCGACGTCGAGGAGACCGGGACCGCGCAGGCGCCCACGAGAGGCCGGGCACCGCGGATCGGCCTGCGGAAGCTGACCGTCCTGCCCGCCTGTCTGGTGGCCCTGATGCTGGCGACCTGGCTGTGGTTCCGCCAGGCCGAGCTGGACGTCGTCTCGGAGAACGCCCTCTCCCACGGCCAGGTCTCCAAGGCGCTGTGGCAGCACGTCGAACTGACCCTGCTCTCCACCTTCTTCGTGCTGATCCTCGCGATCCCGCTGGGCGTCCTGCTGACCCGCCCCCGGTACGGCCGGGCCACCCCGTTCGTCATGGCCTTCGCCAACGCCGGCCAGGCCACGCCCGCGATCGGTCTGCTCGCGCTGCTGGTGATCTGGCTCGGCACCGGGATGACGGCCGCCCTGATCGGCATGGTCGCCTACGCCGTGCTGCCGGTCCTCGCCAACACCGTCACCGGGCTGCGGGCCAACGACCCGACGCTGCTGGAGGCCGCCCGCGGCATCGGGATGTCCCCGCTGGACGTGCTGCGCCGGGTGGAGCTGCCGCTGGCCGTCCCGCTGATCCTGGCCGGGGTCCGCACGGCCCTCGTCCTCAACGTCGGCACGGCGACCCTGGCCGCCTTCGGCGGGGGCGGCGGCCTGGGCGTGCTGATCACCGCCGGGATCACCAACCACCGGATGCCGGTCCTGGTCCTCGGCTCTCTCCTCACCGTCGCCCTGGCCCTGCTGGTGGACTGGCTGGCCTCGCTGGCCGAACTGCTGCTGCGGCCCCGGGGGCTGGAGACGGAGCGGTGAGGGGGCCCGCGCCGGGGCGCGCGCTGTCCGTACGGTCCGGGCCGGCCGTACGGTCCGCGCTGGCCGTCCTGTCCGCGCTGGCCCTGCTCTCCGGCGTGTCCGGCTGCGGGCTGAGCAGCGGCTCGCCGATGGCCGACGACGTCTCCCCCGGCACCATCGGCCAGGGCAGGCCGCTGACCGGCGCACGGCTCACCGTGACGTCCAAGTCGTTCACCGAGAACCTCGTCCTCGGCGCGATGACGGGCATCGCCTTCCAGGCGGCCGGAGCGGAGGTCGTCGACCGGACCGGCATCCAGGGGTCCATCGGCCCCCGCGAGGCGGTCCGCAAGGGCGAGGCCGACGCCATGTACGAGTACACGGGCACCGCCTGGATCTCGTACCAGGGCAACAGCGAGCCGCTCCCCGACGCGCAGGCGCAGTGGAAGGCCGTGCGCGACGCCGATCTGAAGAACGGTGTGACCTGGCTGCCGCCGTCCCGGCTGGACAACACCTACGCCCTTGCCATGAACCGGGATCTGCACAAGCGGTACGACACCCACAACCTCTCCCAGGTGGCGGCCCTCGGCACGGCCATGCCGAGCGCGGTGACGCTGTGCGTGGAGGGCGAGTTCGCCAACCGCGCGGACGGGCTGCCGGGGATGCTGAAGGCGTACGGGCTGAAGGTGCCGGCGTCCCGGATCACCCAGATGGACACCGGGATCATCTACACCGAGGCGGCGAAGGGCCGGTGCACGTACGGGGAGGTGTACACGACCGACGGCCGGATCGCGTCCATGGACCTGGTGGTGATGGCGGACGACCGGACGTTCTTCCCCCACTACAACGCGGCCCCCGAGGTCAACTCCAAGACGCTGGAGAAGTGGCCGGCCATCGCCGACGTGCTGGCGCCGCTGACGGCCAAGCTGGACAACGAGGTGGCGCGGACGCTGAACGCGCGGGTGGACGTGGACGGGGAGGATCCGCACCAGGTGGCGCTGGAGTGGATGAAGGAGCAGGGGCTGGTGCGGTAGGAGGTTGGGGGTGGGGCGCCGTCAGCAGGCCGGGACCGCGCCCTTGCCCGACTCCAGGGCCACCAGCGCGTCGACCGCGCCCTTCAGCGTGGTCACCGGGATCAGCCGCAGGCCCTTCGGCAGCTCGGAGCGGGCGTCGGAGCACTCCGCCTTCGGCACCAGGAAGACCGTCGCGCCGTCGCGCCGGGCGGCCTGTGTCTTCAGGGCGACCCCGCCGACGGCGCCGACCTTGCCGTCCGCGTCGATGGTCCCCGTACCGGCGATGGTGCGGCCGCCCGTCAGCTCGCCGTCGCTGCCGTCGCCGTCGAGCTTGTCGACGATCCCGAGGGAGAACAGCAGCCCGGCGCTGGGGCCGCCGACGTCGGCCAGCTCCAGGTCCACCTCGATGCCGTCGTCGGTACGGCCGAGGTAGCGCAGGGCGGCCTCGGTCGCCGCGTCCTGGGACTGCTCCATCTGCTCGGTGTTGTGCTTCTCGATCTCCTCGGTGTCGCCCCCGCCGGGATACACCGAGTCACGCGGCATGATCGCCTGGTCGGTGCGGAACCAGCCGTCGATCAGATCACCGAGCCGGACACTGGCGTCCGGGCCGGTCGCCTCGATGGTCGTCATCCGGAGCTGGCCCGTGGTCGGGCGGACGGGGGCGCCGGAGATCGTGATGACGGGCGTGCCCCGGTCCTCGCCGAGCACGTTCGCCGTCATCCCGGGCTGCGCCACCGAGAACGGCAACGGCGCGACGGCCGCCGTGACCAGCAGGGCCACCAGGGGCACGGCACAGACGGCGACGGCCCTGGGGCGCGTGAGACGAGAGAGCACGGGGCCAATGTAACCGGCGGACGCGAAACGCTCCCCCGGCAGGTGCGCCGGCTCGGGCCGCGGGGCCTTGGGGGCGGGCTCGGGTGAGGGTGCGAGTGAGGGCTCGGGTTCGGGTGCGGGCGGGCGCCTGGGTCCGCCGGGTGCCCGCTTCGCGGCGTGGCCGGGCCCGGCCCAGTGGCGGCCACCAGGCAGCGCCTCTCCCGCTCGGCCGGGGGACCGAACAGGGCGACGGCAGCCCCGGCGTACGCGGCGTGCACCGCCCCGCCCGCATGGGCGAGGCCGTGCAGCAGCGGGCGCGCCCGGCGTCAGCGCAGGGCCTCGGCCACTTCTCTTGCCGCGTCCACGACCCGTGGGCCGACGCGTTCCGGGACCGCGTCGGCGAGCATCACCACGCCGACGCTGCCCTCGACGCCGGTGACGCCGAGCAGCGGGGCGGCGGCTCCGCTCGCGCCCGCTTCCAGTTCGCCGTGGGTCAGGGTGTAGCCGGGTTCGTCGGGCAGACGGCGGCGGGCGGCGAGGATCGCGCGTCCGGCGGCCCCCCGGTCCAGCGGATGCCGGAACCCGGCCCGGTAGGCGACGTGGTAGTCGGTCCAGGTCGGTTCGACGACGGCGACCGCGAGGGCCTCCGCGCCGTCGACCAGCGTGAGATGCGCGGTCGCCCCTATGTCCTCGGCGAGCGAGCGCAGCGCGGGGAGCGCCGCCTCACGCACCAGCGGATGGACCTGCCGGCCCAGCCTGAGCACCCCGAGCCCGACCCGGGCACGTCCGCCCAGGTCACGTCGTACGAGTGCGTGCTGTTCCAGCGTGGCGAGCAACCGGTACACGACGGTCCGGTTCACGCCCAGCTTCTGGGAAAGTTCGGTGACGGTCAGCCCGTGGTCCGTATCGGCCAGCAGTTTCAGGACCTTCAGGCCCCGGTCGAGCGTCTGGGAGGTCTCCGCGGTCACGACGCCCACTCCTTAAGTGGTGAGGTCGGCGGCCCCCTCGCGGCGGATGCGACACCGAGTCCCGTCAGTGACGCGCTTCAGAGGCCGCCGATCGGCAGATGGGCACGGCGTGTCCGGGCCCAGTCGCTTCACGGCTGCGCTCCGCGGCGGCGCTGCCACGGGGCGTGTGCGTAGCGGGACAGTAGCCGGGCTGGTTCGCTGAGCGGAAGGCTCCGTCCAGAATCCGGTCAATGGCCGGTAGGGAGTTCCTGTGTTTGTCCCGATACGTACGGGGCGCAGCATGCGGCTGCGCGCCCCCTTCCTGGCCCCCACCGACGTCCGCGTACGGCGTGCGCGGAGGGCGTCCGCGTACGGCGTGCGCGCGGACGTCACTTCATCCGGGTCGCCCACTCCTGCACCTTGGCGATGCGCTGTCGCAACTGCCCGGCCGTCGCCTCCGCGCTCGGCGGCCCGCCGCACACCCGGCGCAGCTCGGTGTGGATCACCCCGTGCGGCTTGCCGCTCTGGTGGACGTACGCGCCGACCATCGTGTTGAGCTGCTTGCGCAGCTCCATCATCTCCTTGTGCGAGACGACCGGCCGTCGCTCGGCCGGCAGCTCCAGCAGGTCGGCCTCCGCGTCCGGCTTCTTGCGGCTGTGCGCGATCTGCTTGGCCTGCCGCTTCTGGAGCAGCAACTGCACCTGCTCCGGTTCGAGCAGCCCGGGGATGCCGAGGTAGTCCTGCTCCTCCTCGCTGCCCGGGTGGGCCTGCATGCCGAACTCGGCGCCGTTGTACATGACCCGGTCGAAGACGGCCTCGGACTCCAGCGCCTCGAAGGCGAACTGCTCCTGTTCGCCGGTGTCCTCGTCCTGCTCCTTCTCCGCCTCCGCGAGGAGCTTGTCCTCCTCGGCGTAGGGGTCCTCCTCGCCGTCCTTCTTCGGCTTGTCGAGGGCGTGGTCGCGCTCGACCTCCATCTCGTTGGCGAAGGTCAGCAGGTCGGGGATGGTCGGCAGGAACACGGACGCGGTCTCGCCGCGCCGCCGCGACCGCACGAAACGCCCGACGGCCTGCGCGAAGAACAGCGGCGTCGAGATGGTGGTGGCGTACACGCCGACCGCGAGGCGCGGCACGTCGACGCCCTCGGACACCATCCGTACGGCGACCATCCACCGGTCGTTGCCGGCGCTGAACTCGTCGATCCGGCCGGACGCGCCGGCGTCGTCGGACAGCACGAGCGTGGCCTTCGACCCGGTGATCTCACGGATCAGCTTGGCGTAGGCGCGGGCCGACTCCTGGTCGGAGGCGATGACGAGGGCCCCGGCGTCCGGGACGGCCTTGCGGACCTCCGTGAGCCGCTGGTCGGCGGCGCGCAGCACGCTCGGCATCCACTCGCCGCGCGGATCCAGCGCCGTACGCCACGCCTGGCTGACGGCGTCCTTCGTCATCGGCTCGCCGAGCCGCGCGGCGATCTCGTCGCCGGCCTTGGTGCGCCAGCGCATGTTGCCGCTGTAGGAGAGGAAGATGACCGGCCGCACGACATGGTCGGCGAGCGCCGAGCCGTAGCCGTAGGTGTAGTCGGCGGAGGAGCGCCGGATGCCGTCCGCGCCCTCCTCGTACGCCACGAAGGGGATCGGGTTGGTGTCGGACCTGAACGGCGTACCGGTGAGCGCGAGCCGCCGGGTGGCCGGCTCGAACGCCTCCAGGCACGCCTCGCCCCATGACTTGGAGTCACCGGCGTGGTGGATCTCGTCGAGGATGACGAGCGTCTTGCGCTGCTCGCTGCGGTTGCGGTGCAGCATCGGGCGGACGCCGACGCCGGCGTAGGTCACGGCGACGCCGTGGTAGTCCTTGCCGAGCGGTCCCGCGCTGTACTCCGGGTCGAGCTTGATCCCTATCCGCGCCGCCGCGTCCGCCCACTGCTTCTTCAGGTGCTCGGTCGGCGCGACCACGGTCACCTGCTGCACGACGTGGTGGTGCAGCAGCCAGGAGGCGAGGGTGAGCGCGAAGGTCGTCTTGCCGGCGCCGGGGGTGGCGACGGCGAGGAAGTCGCGCGGCTGCTCCTGGATGTACTTCTCCATCGCCCCCTGCTGCCAGGCCCGCAGTTTGCTGGCGGTGCCCCAGGGGGCGCGGCCGGGGAAGGCGGGCGAGAGGTGGTGGGAGTGGGAGGTGGAGGTTGCGGCGGTGGTAGTCACGGTCTCCGGGTTCGGGGGTCGGGCGGCTCGGTTCTCGCTGCTGATCACTCGGCTACGTATGACAACCGGGCCACCCTACCGGCGGCCCGGCACCGTCATCGCGCGAACGGGGCCGGGTCGCCGCCGGGTGGGACTGACGTCACAACGCCCGCAGCCGCGCCGCGATCACCGCGATCTCGGACTCCGCCCCGGAGGCCACGTCAATGACCAGGCCGTACGCCGCGTCCTGGTCACAGGCGGCGAGATCCGTACCGTGCAGCGCCAGAAACGTGGCGGCGGCGAGCCAGGCGGCACGCTTGTTGCCGTCCACGAGGGGGTGGTTCGCGGCGATCCCGTGGAGCAGGGCGGCGGCCTGCTCGTAGGGGTCGGTGTAGGCGGCGGTGCCGAACATACGGGCGCGGGGGCGGTGGACGGCGGAGGAGAGGAGGGAGGGGGCGCGGGTCTCGGGGACGGGGTTTTCAGGGTCGCCCGGCCCGGAGAAGGCGATGCGGGCGATGTCCGTCACCTCGGAGACCGTGAGGAACCTGGTCGGGGCGGCCATGGTCACTCCCCCAGCTTCCGCAGCAGCCCGGCGTGCGCCAGCGCGAGCCGCTCGGCGGCCGCCCGCACCCGCGCCTCCTCGCCCCGCACCCATGCCTCGACGGCGTCCCGCGCGATGTCCTCGGGGCGGCGACCGGTGGCGTCGGCGAGATCGTCGAGGGCGTGCCGCAGGGCCGGGTCGAGGGGGACGGTGAGCGGGGCCGTGACCGGCGCGGGCTGTCGCATGCGGCGAGGCTAGGAGACGGACAAGGCTCCTGGCCAGGTATTTTCTACTGCCGTCGCTCGTGGACGCGGGTGGTCACCCAGGCCCCGAAGAGGGCGACGGCGGCCATCGGGAGGAAAACGACGGCGAAGGCGGCCGGATGGGACGACGACGCTCCCTCGACCGCGGTGCCCGCGTGGGCGACGGCCCCGCCGCCCAGCGCGGCGAAGGCGGCACCGCCGGCGGCCAGCAGCAGGACGTTCGCGAGTCCGTCGGACATCTGGAGGGCGGCCGAGTTCGTGCCGGCCTCCTCCGGCGCGGAGAGCCGGAGCAGCAGCACGCTGGTGGAGGCGATCACGAGCCCCATCCCGAAGCAGCCGAACCCCCAGGCCACGGCCAGGGTCCACACCGGCACGGAGTGCAGGAGCACGGCCGGCGCGGCGGCGATGGAGAGGGCGACGAGCACCATCCCGGACGTCATCAGCCGCTCCCGGTACGGTTCCACGCGCGGCCGGGACTGCACCCAGGACCCCAGCGCCCAGGTGGCTCCGCTCGCGGCGAGCGAGAACCCGGCGAGCGTGGGGCTCAGCCCGCGCTGGGTGACAAGCATCAACGGCACGAAGGACTCGGCCGAGATGAACGCCCCGGCGGCGACACCGCGCAGCAGCACGACGGACGGCAGCCCGCGGGCGGCCCGCCAGGTGCCGCGCGGCAGCAGCCCGAGCACGGCGGGCACGAGCAGGGCGAGCCCGAGGACACCGGGCAGCACGGAGAGGGGCCGCAGGTCCTGGGCGGCGTACTGGAGGAGCCCGGCCCCGCAGGAGATCCCGAGGGCGAGCCGGATCCGCCGCCGCCCGTCGGTCCGGGGTCGGGAGTCGACGGTGCCGGGGACGGGGCCTCCGGCCCGCACCCGTATCTGAGGCAACGCGAGGGCGAGCGGCAGCACCACCAGCACCGGTATCCCGAGGAACACCCACCGCCACCCGAGATGCTCGGTGACGGCCCCGGCGGCCAGGGGTCCGACGACCGACGGCAGCACCCAGCAGGCGGCGAACGCGGCCATGATCGCGGGCCGCAGCCGCTCGGGGTAGGCCCGCCCGACGACGACGTACAGCGCGACGATGACCAGCCCGCCGCCGAGCCCCTGCACGGCCCGCCCGAGGATGAACACCCACATGCCCCCGGCGGTCCCCGCCACCACGAGCCCGGCCCCGAAGGCCGCGATCCCACTGCCCAACGGCCCGAGCGGCCCCCGCCGGTCGGACCACTGCCCGGCGAGCACCATGCCGAAGAGACTGGTGTTGACATCCTCCCCGCCCTAAAGGACGGGGATTCCTGGCTCACGTCGGCTGGGGACCAGCGGTCCACCGGCTCTTACACGATCAGCACCAGCCGGGTTGAGACCAGCCCGGACGAGCATCACGCGGGCGGAGTTCTTGTCCCTGGGGGAGACGGCTCCGCACGCGGTGCAGGTGTAGGTACGTTCGGAAAGAGGAAGTGCGTGCTTGGTTCTCGCTCCGCACTGCGCGCAGTCCATGGTGGTGTGCGCGGGATGCACGAGACGGATGTCCCGTGTGTGTTTGCGGCCCATCTCGACAAGGGCCGTCCTGGTGGCGCTGATCGCCGCGTCGGCGGCTTTACGGGCCATGGTGGTCTTGGCGAGGAACTTCGGCCGGAAGTCCTCGACGGCGATGGCGTCGTGGCCGCGGACGACGGACTTGGCCCATTTGCGGGCGGTGTCCTGGCGTTGCCGGGCGACCTTCTTGTGCACCTTCGCGGTCAGTGCCTGCGCTTCGCGGTAGCCCTTGGACGCGGCTTGTCCGCGCGCGGGGCGACGTCGGGCCATCATCCGCTGGTAGCGGGCGAGGCGCTGCGCGGCCTTCTTCCCGTGCTCGGCGTGCGGGAGGTCGTGGGCGTCCGAGGTGGTGGTGGCGGTCTCCTTGACGCCCCAGTCCACACCGAGCACACGGCCTGTCTCCGGGAGGGGCTGTACCTCGGTCGCGACGACGAACGACGCGTACCAGTGCCCGAGGCTGTCCTGGTAGACCCGCACCGAGGTGGGCGGGGCCGGGAGGTCACGGGACCACACCACGGTCAGGGCGACGCCGCCCGCGATGTGGAGGCGGCCGTCCTTCAGCCGGAACCCGCGCCGGGTGTAGTTCATGGTGGGCAGCGCGTCGCGCTTGCGTCTGATGCGGGGCATCCCGGCGCGCTGCCCGACCGGAACCTTCGCCTTGATGTCCTTCAGTGCTTTGGCGCGGGACTTCGCGAAGTCGCGGATGGCCTGCTGCTGCGGCACCGATGCGCCCTGGCGCAGCCACGACATCGCGGTGCGGGCCTCGGTCAGCATCTTGTCGAGCTGCGCCGGACCGCACGTCGCCTTCTCAGCCGCGTCCCGGTTCGCGGTGTGGACCTTGCGGGACATGGCCACGCATTCGTTCCACACCCACCGGCAGCGCGCCCACTCGGCCATCAGGCCCGCGCGGGCGGTCGACGACACACGGAGCCGGTAGGTGTACCGGGCATGCCCGGCATCCCCCGAAACCTTCTCTCGTGTCGCCATGACACCACTCTAACACTGGATGGCCACTTGAAACCCACTACTCTGGAGTCATGGATGAAGAGAAGCGCATCACGCTCCGTCTGCCCGCCGACCTGCACGAATGGCTGGCCGCTCAGGCCAGGTCCGCCCGCAGGTCCCTCAACTCCGAGATCGTCTACCGGCTGGAGGTCGAGCGCGACGCCGCCGTGGCAGACGCCGAATCACCCTGACGGCGATTCGGCTTTCCCCGCCCTGCTCCGCAGGAGTCCGATTCCTCCCCGGCATGAACGCCGGGGCATCCTCGGAGGAACCCGGTGAAGTACCCGGAGAAGGCGAAGGCGTAGAGAGAAACCCCGTCCAACTCCCGGGCCGCGACCGGCATTGCCGTTCCTACTGCCGTGGCCTCGAAGGCAATCAGTAGCACGACGGACACGATCCCGACACTGAGCGCCCTGAACGACTTCCCGAGCACGGACTCACCGTGCTCGGGGGCTGCTGCCGTGACGCCGATGTCACGCGGACGCGGTTCCTGGACTGCCATGCCGGCCAGCGTAAGGTCCGCCACTGACAATGACCCCTGTCAAAAGTAGGTCCCGCCCCTCAGCCCTTGGTCGTACACCCGGCCCCCTTTCATGAACGCCGTATGGCAGTCCCGTTGCACCCCCACGGATGCCCTTGAGCCCCACGCCACCCCACCCGTACGGTCAAGTCACCAAGTCCGGAGCGGGATCATCCCCGCCTCCGGACGGACTTGGCCGTGTGCCCGAGTGGCTTAGGGACTCGCCTGCAAAGCGAGGTACGTGGGTTCAATTCCCGCCACGGCCTCTGGTGTATGACCAGGGAAAACAGAAGGGCGGCACCCTCCGAGGGTGCCGCCCTTTTGGTCGTCCGTCTCAGTTCCCGTCTCAGTTGGCCGGTACGAGGGCGCCGGCCGCGCCGTCGTCGCCGTCCGGCCGGTCCGTCTCGGGCTTCCAGATCAGACCGTCGACCTGCCTCGCGATGTCCGTCCGTACCGCGTCGACCATGTGCTGATACCGGGCGGCCATGGCGGTCGTCGACCACCCCATGAGCCCCATGACGGCACGCTCGGGGACACCGAGGATGAGCAGCACCGTCGCGGCCGTGTGGCGCGCATCGTGCAAACGCCCGTCCCGGACCTTTGCCTCTGTCAGAAGAGCCTTCCACTCGGCCCAGTCCCGGCGGTGGGATGGACTACGGCCGTGCTCGTCCGGGAAGACAAGGCCGTTGTCCTCCCATCGCTTCCCGGCCCGTTCCCGCTCCGCTTCCTGCGCCTTGAGGTGCGCACCGAGTAGGTCAACAAGCTGTTCGGGGAGACCGACCGCACGACGGCCGGCGCGGGACTTGGTGGCGGACAACTCCGGGTTGGTTCGCCGACGCTCCGGGCAGTACCCGGCCGCCTTGCGTCCGCAGGGCTTCGCGCACCCGTGGGCGTACTGCGGCCGGTGGCGACTACGGCGGACAACGAGGAACCCACCCTCAAGGTCCACGTCCTCCCACTTCAGCCCCAACACCTCGCCCTGGCGCAGTCCGAGGGCGAGAGCGACGGCCCACCGCGCGGAGTTGCGATGCTGGTCAGCGGCCTTGAGCAACCGCTGTACCTCTTGGACGCTGTAAGGCTCCACCTCGTACTCACCGGTCTTTGGAGCCTTGGCCAACTGAACCGGGTTCTTGCCGAGATGCCCTCGCCGTACGGCTTCGTTGAGGGCGGTACGGAAGGTGCGATGAACCTGGTGGGCGGTGCCGGGCTTGCTGCCCTTGGCCTGCATGTTCGCGTAGAACACCTCAATGTGCTCGGGCTTCAGCCTGTCGAGACGGTGAGCCCCCAAGCCGGGAATCAGGTGCCTCCGCACAGCGACGCTGTACCCCACCATCGTGTTGTCGTTGACCGCGAGGGGCGCAACGTTCTCGATCCAGTGCGTCAGCCATGTCTTGACCGTCCACGCCTTGCCCGGTTTCCGCACCGTCTTGGCGTCGCGCTGCTTCTCCAACTCACGTACGGCGGCCGTCACTTCGGCGCGAGTCTTCCGCTCGACATGGCGCCGGTCTGGCGTGCCGTCGTCTCGGATGCCGACCGTGACGCGACCGTGCCACTTGCCGTCTTTGCCCAGGTAGATAGAGCTACGGCCGTTGGGCTGGCGGGTGCGCTTCTGTTCCTCTGCCACAGGCAGACTCCTGATTCTCGATGCCGGGATGGGAACCGGGGCGGCGGGTTGTCCTGTCCGGGAGCGCCGCCGCCCCGGACGTCGTCAAGCGGCGCGGTGGGCGGTGCGGAGACGGGCCGCGTACGCGGCCGGCGCGTCGACCGGGACCCTGCGGAGACCGCCGACCATGACGGACTCCAGTTCGCCGGTGCGGATGAGCGCGAAGCATGTGGTCCGGCCGATGCGGAGTCGGCGGGCGGCCTCTTCGACCTTGAGGAAAACGAGGGTCGGGTCGTCGTCGGTGGGGGTGGCGTGTTCGTCCAAGGCTCACTCCGTGGGGCTGAGTTCAAGGGGGGTGCCGCCGCACAAACCGCAAAATCCGCAGAAAAGCCGGGGATGGTCGCTGACCTGCGGTGATGTGGTGTGCGGGTGGCTGTGGGTGGTGCTCCGCAGAAATCCGCGATATTCCGCAAAAATCAGGGGCGGCCGGTGGGCGGTCCCGGCGGCCGGGGTGGTGCTCGGTTTTTTGCGGAATATCGCGGGATTGTGCGGCGGGCCCCTCGCCGCCGGGGGCTCAGGGTCCCGCCGCAGGTCAGCGGGGGTGTCCGGGGGTTTTTGCGATTTTGCGGTTTGTGCGGGAGGGGTTCAGGGCGCGGCCGGGGTGTCCCCTACCGCAGTGCGGGGTGGACGAGGAGGCGGGGCGCGGGTGGGCGTCCTCGCTTGCCGGTGCGCTCGGGCTGGTAGGACCGCAGGTATCCGTGGTCTTCCAGCAGCGCGAGGGCGGGTTCCAGGTCGGCGACGGTGGGCACCTCGCTGCGGGACAGGACCGTGAACACGTCCCGCCGGCTGACGTCCTCCCACCGGTTGCCCCTCACGGCCTCCAGCACGCTGCGGGCCCGGGAAAGGACCGGGTCGGCGCCCATGACGTCGAACACCGCGAGGGCGTGAGCGGTGTAGTACTCCCCCAACTCGATCGCCGCGCGCATGGTGTCTTCGGTGACGGGGTGGGCGTAGCCGTTGCCGCCGTGCTCGGCGAGGTGCAGCAGCGCGGCCATGCGGGCGGTCGCCCCGGCAAGCTTTCCGGCCCAGTTGGAGATGTGGCCCAGCTTGCCGCCACGCGCCTTGAGCTGCGGTTCGATGCGCTTCTGATAGGCGATCAGGGCCGCGTCCGCTTCCGGGGTGAGCTGGATGACGGCCGGGTCGGTCCACTCCGCAAGAGACAGGGTGAGGTCGATGACCCGGGCGGTGTAGGTGGCGGCCGTCTGCTCGGGGACCGGGTCGGTGATGATCGCGCGTTCGCCGACCGTGGAGACCGGGAGGGAGTACAGGAAGCGGGCGAGCAGTCCGCGTCCCTCGAACCCCTTCACCTTGCCGATGTCGCGCAGGACGTCGGGCTGTACGGCGAGGCCGATGGTCAGCGCGGGGGCGTCGATGTACTCGCGGCGGGTCTGCCGGTTGACCCTCAGCCGGTCCCCGGCATGCCCCTTGAGGAAGACTTCCATGTTGGGGGCCCCGGAGTAGCGGCCGGCGATGATGTCGAAGATGCCGCCCTCCGCGCTCATCACCGACAGCCGGCCGCCCTGCTCCGCCATGAGCGAGGTGACCGTCTCGGGTGTCGAGTCGTCCGCCAGCAGCACCGGTTCGGCGGGGACGGTGAGCGTGTCGGCGGTCTGTGCGAGGCCGACGGCGGTCGCCACCATCTCTTGCCGCTTGTCCGTGTCGGCGGACGCGGCCTTGGCGGCGGCCTTGTCCGCCGCTTCCTTGGCCAGCCTCGCCGTCAGCTCCGCCTCCACGATCACGGGCTGCATGGCGGTCTTGAGCTGTTTCTCAGCCTCATACAGGGGGTCGGTCAGCAGCGCGAAGACGGCCGACTTGCGGTTGGCGGGCGGGAGCGCGACCACGGTGTAGAGGTTGGTGGGCTCGCGCCAGTTGCCGCGTACGTGGACCACGGACCGGCCGCCGGCCGCCGTGGCGAGCACGGCGAGGGCGACCGACCCTGCAAGGTCCACCGGGGTCTGTGTCTCCTCCGCGACGGCCGCCACGAACTCCCCCAGCCAGGTGGGCAGGACGTGGGCGGGGAACGTGGGGCGCTCGCGGCGGCCGGTGAGGGGAATGGGGTCCTCCCACACGTCCGGTGCCGCGTCGTCCTCGCCCGGCGGTTCGTCCAGGGTGGGCAGTCCGGCCCACAGGTCGTTGTCCACAGGCTGTGGAGTCATGATGCCGCCCTCCCTTCGGCGGTGGTGGTGTGCGGGCAGATGCCGACGACGACGCGGGCTTGCAGCGCGATGACGGCGGCACGGCCCCGGGCGCGTTCGTGATGCCCGCACGCGCACAGCCAGTCCGCGACGGGTACGCCCTCGCACTGGAGCTGAAGCCCCGGGGTGATGCCGGTGACGGTGACCGTGTGCGGGTCAGAGCCCACGGCAGAAAGGACGCCCTTGCGGGCGGCGGCCTTCGGTTCGCCCACGGTCGGCCGTGGCGGGCTCTGTACGGCGCCCTGAGGGCCGTTCGCAGGGGTTCGGGATGCTTTGTTCATGCCGCACGCTCCACAGCCGTCTCAAGGCCGTTGGCGACCGCGCGGCGGGCGTAGGCCTCCGGGACGCCCACCGAGACGGCGGCCGTCACGATCTCCTCGCCGAGCGCGGCGAGGCCGCACGGTCCGGGGCACGCGGTGTGCTGGGCGGCGAGGAACCGGGCGACGCCGAACGCCTGTGATCCGGCGCCGGATTCGATGCGGGCACGCACGAGGGCGAGGCCGCGTTCCAAGCCGGTGCGGACGTAGCGCTCGGTGTGGCGGCACCCGGTGGCCACCGACCGGCCCCACGGGGCGGGGAGGGAAGATGCCACCTCCCCCGGGGCGGGGGTGGTGTCTTCCTTCACCAGCAGGGCGCGCACGGCCGCCGGGAGAACAGCCATGCGGCCGGTCCCGGGACCGAGCCAACGGGCGTACTGCATGGCTGACTTGATGTCGACGCCGGGGCGGACCGCATTCGACGACGGCATGGCGCCCCGGTAGATCCAGTGCTCGCCCCGCGTCGTCGGCACCGTGCGGGTGGCGGGCAGAGTCTCGCGGGCCCATGCGACGGCCGCCGCGTTGTCCAGGTCGACGACCGTCAGCCCGGCCCCGCCGGGGTGGTAGGCAACCGACACGGCCTCACGCCACACCGGCGACCACACGGGCGAGGCGATCACGTGCGGGTCGGTGGTCGCGGCGGCCCATGCGTGGCACGGCGCGGGGCACCCGCAGGGGCCCGCCGCCTTCATGTTGGGCCGCCCGCCGCACCGGGGCGGGCGGCCCGTGCAGGAGGGGCAGTTGCCGAACGGGACCTTGCCCGCCCGCAGGGGCAGGACCGGGACACCGGCCGCCGCGAGGGCGAGGGCGGCCCGCAGGGGTTCAGGCGTCACGGTCATGCCGCCTGCCTCAGGGCGAGGGCCGCGAGGAAACCCCGGCCGATCCACTCGGTGTAGGCGGGCGGGATGCACTCGCGGATGCCGTCGCGGTTCATCCAGTCCACGCCCATCACCCGGCGGGCGAGGGCGACCCCAGAGAAGTTGCCGATGAACTGCCCGAAGTGGCCGGGCGGGACGGGGCGGCCCATCTTGGCCTGAGGTGTGGCGTGGGCGGGGTGCGGGAGCTGCGGGAGCTGGAGGCGTCCGCCGGCTTCGAAGTAGCGGTGGCGGTAGGTCTCCAGAGCGAACATGGGCCCGCACAGCAGCACAGGACGGCGCAGCTTGGGCAGCGCGCCGCGTACGTTCTCGATGACCCACGGGCGGCCGGTGGACTCCAGCGCGGCGCGGGTGGGGGCGATCAGGTCGGGGTGGGTGTTGCCCTGGATGCGCTGGCAGTCGCTGTCGTGCTGGCACGGCGGCGAGGTGTGGATGAAGTCGAACTCTGCGCCGTGCTCGCGGATGAAGGCGACCGCGTCCGCCTGCACGAAGGTGAAGGGGTAGCGGGGCTGCGGGGCGAGGTCGACGCCGGTGACGTCGAACCCGGCGAGGTGGTAGCCCATCGCGGCCCCGCCCTGGCAGCAGAACGCGTCCAGCAGACGCGGCCGGGACGCTCGCCCCGATCGGGTGGCCGGGACCGAGGGGCCCTCGCCGAAAACGCGCAGTTCGGTCATGCTGTAGGTCTCCTGTTCTGCAACGTCGGGATACGGAGACCGAGGGCGGCGGGTTGTCCTTGTCCGGGAGCCGCCGCCCTCGGGCGTAGCTAGTTCGGGGTGCGGCCGGCGCGGCGGATCAGGCTCGCGATGGTGGCCACGGTGGGGTAGTCCCAGTGGGCGATCCAGTCGACGATGAGCCGGTCGTACGTGCCGAGTTCGACGCCCGCGTCGGCGAGTTCGGCGTAGAGGGCCTCGCGCTGCAAGGACTCGGGCGAGTAGCCGAACGGGGCGTTGCCGAGCGGTCCGTCAGAGATGGGGTCGTTGTCGCGGTAGGGCACGGGGCCTCCCGTCGGGGTCAGAAGGGCGGTTCGTTGCTGTAGCCGCCGGGCGCCCACGGGTCACGGCCGCTGTCACGGCGGCGCAGCCACCGGGGCCGGCGCGGGAGCGGCAGCAGGGTCACGGCCCACGGCGTCCAGCAGCCGCAGAACTCCCACTCGATACCGGCCCACTCGCCGGTCTCGTAGTCGCCGTAGTCGTGCTCGATCCCACCGAAGCCCTCACAGGTACGGCAGTCCGGGCGGGGCGTGTCGGTGAGGATCAGCGCGGTGCGGGGCAGCGCGGTGAGCCGGATACGCAGCCTGAGCATGGGTGTCTGTCTCCTGTCAGCCGTAGAACTTGTTCCGCTTGATGACGGCCTTGCGGATGTTGACCGTGGTCCCGGTGCCGTGCCGGTTGCTGCTGAAGATCTGCACGGCGATCCATCCGCCGAAGACGACGGCGGCCAGGGTGATGAGCTGGGTGATGAGCGCGGTCAGGGCGGTGATGAAGGTGGTGAGCAGCAGCAGTCCGCCGCAGACGGCGAGGAACCCGATGCCTCCGAGGGCGACGTTCACCGCCGCCCGCGAGACGACCGGCTTGGCGACGACCGGTTCGGGCTGCGCGGGGGTGACCGCGTAACCGGTGACGACCCGGCCATCCGGGAGGACGACGCTCGCCACGGCCGGGACGGTGCCCGGCTGCACGGGCACGAGCGGGGCGGTGTGCGTGGGGGTGAGGGGGGTGGGGGTGTGGACGTGCACGGCCGTCGTCTCGTTACCCGTCGTGCGGTCGTACGGGGTGGGTTCGTTCATGGCGGGTGTCTCCCTTCGGTTCAGCGGCCGGCGTCGTTGAGGGCGTCGGTGAGGGCGGTGACGATCTGGGTGACGGTGTCGGCCGCGCCGGTGTCGGCGAGGTAGAAGCCGAAGAGCGCGACGGCGACGGCCGCCCCCGCGCCGACGGCCCTGGAGCGCAGCAGCAGCGCGACGACGACGGCGAGCAGCAGCACGAGCGGGATGGTGAGCGTCACGGGACCTCCGGGGGGTCAGCGGTGTGTGCAGGCGGGGTAGGCGGAGCCGTGGAAGCAGTGCTTGTAGTCGTCGCGGGTGACGCGGAAGTCGTGGCGTCGGCCGTCGTTCGTGGTGACGGTCAGCCGGTAGTGCCAGCCGCCGGACTTGAAGTAGGCGGCGTTGCGGTCGCTCACGGTCCCGGCAGGGCCGGGGGTGTAGTCCGGGCTGCACGCGGTCAGGGCCACCACGGCACCGACGGTCGCGGCGGCAGCCGCAAGGGACTTGCACATGGCGGCACTCCTTCGGCCGGATGGTCAGCGGGTGCCGGCGCGGTAGGTGCGCGCGGCGCGGTTGTAGATCCAGCGGCCGACGCGTATGCGCTTGCCGGTCGCGTCGCAGCGGCGGCAGTCCTTGCCGCGCCGGGTCTTGCCCTTGCGGTCGGTCTTGAAGCCGTGGCCCATGCCGTCGCACTTGCGGCAGTCCCCGAACGGGCTCAGCCAGCACTTGACGATGTAACCGAGCGTGATGATGAACAGGCAGGCGGAAGCGAGCAGAGCAAGGCTCATCAGGGGCCTCTCAGAGGGGTTTCGAGGGGTTTCCGCAGGTCGGCCGCTAGACGCTAGCGACCTGATCAGGTGCCGTTTTGGTCGCTAGCGGGGTCGCTACCGGTAGCGACGTCCAGCGCTACCGGTAGCGGGCTGCGAGGCCTATTCGGCGTCCCGCTTGTTGTTGCGCTGCGTAATCGCGGTGGCGAGGTCGTCGCGCTTGATGCCGCGCTTGTTGACCTGTCCCTCGCCGTCGATGCGCCGGCTGATCTGCACGGTGCCGATGCCGTACGGCTTGAGCGCGGCGGTGAGCGCTTCGGCCTTGGGCTTGGCGTCCAGCGCGGCCCACGGGCCGTAGACGTCCGGACGCAGGTCGGCAAGCCGGTCCACGATCGTCTCGGACCACACCTTGGCCTCGCCCTTGCCGAGCACGGCCGCGACGTCGTCCAGGATCGTCGTGGACGTCTCCGGGGCCGGGGCCTCGCCCACCGCGTCGCCGGACAGGGTCCCTTCGGCCTCGCGCAGGGCGGCGGCGCGGGTCAGGATGCGGTCGGCGTCGCGGCCGTCGGCGAGGTAGGTCCGCACGATCCCGGAGTCGTCGGACATGCCCTTGAGCAGACCGACGCCCTTGTGGGACTTCAGCAGCTTGGACGCGTCCAGACCCTCCGAGTACGAGCCGGCGCCGAGGATGGTGTCCGACACCTGGTAGGCACCGACCCGCAGCGCGAACCGGGCCTGATGCTGGTCACGCAACTCCGACGGGCACGCCTTGTCGTCCGGCTTCTGCGTCGCCGTCATCACCGAGACACCGACCGCCGGCGCGACGCGGGCGAGGTAGACCATCAGCGACAGGATCTCCTTGCCGTGCTCGGGGTGGGTCAGGTACTCCTGCACCTCATCGACCACGAACAGCGTGAGCGGCATGTTCAGCTTCTTGTCCCGGCTGATCTCCGGGGTCAGCTTGCCCTCCGGGCAGACGTGCAGCGGCAGTTCGGACAGCCGGTGATAGCGGTCCTCGACGTCCGCCTTCAACTCCCGCAGCGAGGTCAGCAGATGCTGAACCGGGTCGACCCCGTTCTTCGGCACGATGCCGAACCCGATGCGGTGGGCGACCTTGGCAAACGTGCGCCAGTCCGGCGACGCCTTCCCGTCGAACACGTACAGGCGCACGTACGGGTCCAGCGCGGCGGCCAGCGCGATCGTGCGGGCGGAGAACGTCTTGCCCTGACGCGGCACGGCACCGACCAGCAGCGACAGCCACAACATCGTGGCCATGACCGGGTTGCCGCGCTCGTCGACACCCCACGGGAACGGCTTCCAGAAGTCCACCCGCGTCGCCCCCAGCAGCGGCGACCTGCCCGACGGCACGGCGAGCGGGTCACGGTCGGCGATCCAGTACGACACCCGCCGCCCGCTCGTCTCGTCCTTGTCCAGGAAGAGCTGAGTAGGAGCGATGTCCATGCCGGACGCGAGACGGGCGTGAGCCTTCATCGCGTCCTCGAACGTCTTGCCGTACGGCAGGTCCACGACCACCCGCCACCCGTCGCCGTCCCGCCCGATCGGGCGCGGGAACGCGATCGTCTGGTCCTTGCTGGTCAGCCCGGCCACCTCGTGCGCGCGGATGACGATGTCGGAAGACAGCTTGCGCTTGCGGAACGTCACCTTGGCCAGGTCGATCAGCGGCCGGTCCGCCGGCGCACCCGCCACACCGAGGGTGGTCGTCAGGGTGGCCACGGCGAGCATGAGCAGCCACGACGGCGCCATGACGTAGAGGGTGAGCGCGGCTGCGAGGCCGACGAACCCGCCCACGGTGGCGACGATCCCCCGCAGCCGGACGCGGTCGTTGCGCTGCCGGGACAGCTTCAGGTAGTCGGCCGCGTTCTCCTCCGCCACGGCGGCCAGGCGCAGGGGCTTGCCCTCCGCGTCGGACACCCACCGGCCGATCGCGGTCGACCACCGCCACGCGCCGCGCGGGGAGTACATGCAGATCTTCGGCGTGTAGACCAGCGGCAGACGGAGCGCGTGATAGCCCGCCACGGCCGAGTAGTGCCGGACGGCCCACTTGCGCACGGCCGCGCGCTGGTCAGGCAGCTTCACCCAGTCCGGCAGCACCGGCAGACGGGCCTTGTCCTTGGCCTCCATCCACTCCGCCACCGACGGCGGGTAGACCTCGCGCAGCGGGTCGACCGGGGCGCCCTCGCTCAGGCCGTCGGCCTCCGGGTCGTCGGTGTCGGGGAGTTCGGCGTCCCACTCCCCCGGCTTGGCCTCGCCCTCACGCGGGGCGGCCGGGGCGGGGGTGGTGGTCTTCTTCAGCGGGAACGGCAGCACGTCGGCCGCCGGCCGCTCGGTGCCCTCCGGGTCCCCGGCGGGCGTGAAGGTGGTGGTCTCGGTCACGATGTACCTACTCCCTTGTGGAGTCGAAGGGTCCGGCCGGCTTGCTGTGGAAGGTCGGGCGGCCGGACCCGGGTTGCGATCGTCGATGCGGCAGAGGAAAGCCGGTGACCGGATTCCGGTCCCCGTGCAGATGTGCGATTCAGGCAGTGCGCTGTTCTTCGGGGTATGCGCAGGTCACACAGGATCCGAGCGTGGGCGGGATGACGTACCCGGCGTCCCGGCCGCACTCGGGGCACCGGCGGCGGGCGGCATTTGCCTTGGCGAGGGCCGCCCACTTTGCCGGGGTCATCGGACGCACCGGGCGGGCGAGGTCGATGCGGTACAGGTAGGCGACCAGCGGCGGGCGGCCCCGCCGCCGGGGCCGTTCGAGCTGAGCAGCCACCCCCTGCCCACCGGGCCGCAGGTCGCGGGCCCGAAGCTGACGGCGGGTGGCGTAGCCGTCCGGGGCGAGGTGCCACCGGAAGACCGGCAGCGTGCTCATGCCACCCCGCGCCGTCCGTGCAGCCACCGGACGTGCACCGCCCACCCGATGACCGGCGGCACGGCCGGTAACAGCGCGGCGAGGATGCTCACGGCGTCACCGCCCCGGCGGCGCGCTCGGCGAGCAGGGCGTCACGCAGCATGCGGGCGTTCGCCGGCGAGGTGCGCAGGGCCCGGCGGATGCCCTCCCCGGTCACCTGAGCGTCCGGGAGACCGGCCATGGCCTTGCGTGCTTCCGCCATGAGTTGGTCGGGGGTGCGGCGGGTGCGGGTCGACTTGGCGGCGACCGGGACACGGCCCGTCGCCCGACGCGGCGCGGTCGACGCCGCCGGGACCGAGCGGGCGGGCGCGGGGGCGATCGGGACCGGCTGCACGATCGGGGCGACGGCGGGCATCGGCTTCATGCCGCCGCCCGACTTGCCGAGGGTCACCGGCGCCGGGTCGGGGACCGTGAGCCGCGTCAGGACGACCGTGGCCGGGGTCGATACGGGCAGGTCAGAGGTAGACCGTTCTCGACTGCTTTCAGTCGATTCCTCCGCATTTGAGATCGGGGAGGGATCGAGGGCGGCCGTGCCGAACATCGAGGCGAGGGCCGCGTCCGCACCGTCGGTGATCCGGGTGCGCTGCACGTCCAGCAGCCTCGATCCGAGCGCGACATCCCCGACCCCGACCTTGCGGGCGAGGCGCCACGACTTGCGCTCCGACCACTTCTTGACCCGATCGCTCGGGTGGTGGGCGGCGCGGGCCCGGTGGTAGGCGAGGGCCTGGACGATGTCGGCGGTGCGCCGCTCGTTCTCGGCGTCGCGGCCGTCGGTGTGGACGACGATCCGGCGGGCGAGGAACGCCATGCCCTCCGCCGAGACGGACATGCCCAGCGGGGTCAGCGCGTAGACGACCGTGCGGCCCGGGTCGGGGGCGGCCATCGCGGCCATGACGGACGCGGCGGCCGGCAGCAGCCACAGCCCGGCCCGTACGACGGGGGGCGAGGACTGGCCCAGCATGGTCAGCCCCAGAAGAACCAGGGCGAGCACGGCCGTCGCGCCCTCGCCGGCACCGAGCGCACCGAGCGCGGTGCCGGAGCCGTAGGCGTGGCCGATGTTGCTGTAGGTGCCGATACCGCCGACCACGCCCGTGGCGAGCATCGGCACGAACGCGGCCGACAACACACCGATCTGAACCTTGGTCAGAGGCTTGCGGGTCTCGTTCATGCCGCTTCCCCCGTCCCCGCCCGCAGGCCGCGAACGGACCGCAGGAACGGCACCGTGCGGGTCAGCGCGTCGGCGTACAGGGCGTCCCAACCGGCGATCTCGTCACCGGCCTCCGCCTCCGCCCGCAGGTCGGCGAGGACGTCACGGGCCGCGTCCTCACGGGCGGCCCGCTCGTCGTCCGTCTCGGACTCCAGCGGGCCCCGGAACAGGTCGACGTCGACACCGAGCGCCAGTTCCGCGAACTCGAAGTCGCCGTGCGCTTCCTGGCCGGCGACGAACGTGCGCATACGCATGATGGATCTCTCCTCATTGCTACGTCGGGAGGAAGACCGGGCGGCGCGTTGTCCTTGTCCGGGAGAACGCCGCACCGGCCTTTGAGGGCCGTCACCGCAGGAAGCGGCAGGCCAGTGCCCCGGGCGAGATTCGATCTCGCGCCCTCACGGCTGGATGCCGGGGCCGATCGCTCAAAGCACTCTGTTGAGTTCTCAAGGAACACACGCTGCCTTCGTACTCACCCCCTCGGGCTTTCCTCCGGACGTCGTTGCAGTACCTGTTTTACAGGTACTGCATGGGGTCCCGTCAAGTACAGCGACGGAACCTCTTGGCTTCGCGCCGGGACTTCTTGGCGCACCATCAGAATCGCCCCAGGTCAGGGGACTTGGTCACCCCATACGTGGACACCTCAAGGGCATCTGAGTACCTTCAAGAGGTCCCTAGACGTCCCACCGGGGGTACAGATGTCCAACGAACGCTTGCGGTCTGCCTTGTTGGCCAGCGGCATGACGGTTCAGGCACTGGCCGAAGAGATCGATGTCAACCCGAAGACCGTCGAACGCTGGATCACGAAGGGGAAGGTTCCGTATCGGCGACACCAGTACGCGACTGCCGCAGCGCTCAAAGTCGATGTCACAACGCTGTGGGACGACGACCGGGCCGTTGAGAGCGCGGCGGACCTGACGAAAGCTGAGATCGTCACGGTCTACCCGCATCGGCACACGGTGCCGTCCGGCCTCTGGCGAGAGATCTATGGGCGGGCCCAACGGAACGTAGATGTGCTCGTCTACTCCGGGCTCTTCCTGTCCGAGGACCCCGTCTTTCATGACCTCGCCAAGGCGAAGGTTGAGGCAGGCACCCAGGTGCGCATCCTGCTCGGGGACCCCGACTGTGCGGCGGTCGAGCAGCGCGGCATAGACGAGGGACATCGGATCATGGGCGGCAAGATTCGGAACGCCCTACTGCACTACCGCCCGCTCATGAAGAGTCATCCCGACATCGGGGTCCGGCTGCACGATTCGACGCTCTACAACTCCATCTACCGGTCCGATGACGAGATGCTCGTGAATCCCCACGTCTACGGCATCGGCGCGTACATGGCCCCAGTCCTGCATCTGCGCCGTCTGCCCGGCGGCGGGCTGTTCGACACGTACGCGAATAGCATCGAACACACCTGGGACAACGCCCGGCCGATCACAGATCAAGACATCGCAAGCATCACAGGAGCCTGACCATGGGACGCATTGACTACCTGCATGACCCCGATGCCCCGCCAGCCAACTCGGTGGTGCCGTCCGTCGTTGCGTTCGTGCAGAACGACGCGGGACAGGTGCTGATGATCCAGCGGTCCGACAACGGCCGGTGGGCACTGCCCGGCGGTGGCCACGACGTCGGCGAGTCCATCAGTGACACCGTGGTCCGCGAGGTCTGGGAGGAGACCGGAATCAAGGCGGAAGTCGTCGACATGTCCGGGATCTATACCGACCCTGGCCACGTGATGCAGTACGACGACGGCGAGGTCCGGCAGCAGTTCAGCATCTGTTTCCGCGCGCGTCCGGTCGGGGGCGAGGTGCGAACGAGCAATGAGACGACGCAGGTCCGATGGGTCGCCCCATCGGACCTGCCAACGCTAGACGTCCACCCGACCATGCGGCTCCGGATCGAGCACGCGATGGACCGGACCCGCACAGCCCCTTACGTCGGCTGACGCTTCCCGGCGGCGACGCGTTCGAGCACGCGTGAAGTGCTCGCGAGGATCTCCGGTTCAGCCCGGCGGATGAACATCCCGATCAGGCTGTCCGGCCCGTACCGGCCGGCAATCTCGTTGATCCGGTCCACTGGATTGGTGGGCACCCCGTCCGGGGTCGTGTTCATGTCGCAGTAGCACAGCGCGTCATTGAGGTGCGCGTGCTCGCGTGGAAATTCGCCCTCAAGTTCCTCGCGCAGCCCCCGGGCATCTGCCTCCATCCATGAGCAGGAATGGTGAGCCACGAGGTTCACCACCCGCTCGTCGGCGTGCGCGATGTCGCGAAGGTAGCGGGCCCCGTCGAGCGGGTGAAATCCCGTCTTGGCGAGGTCCGGCGCGTAGCCGATGTCGTGCAGGACCGCCGCCGCCTCCAACAGCTCCGCGTCCGCACCGAGGATCGGCGCGATGGTGCGTGCGCGCTCGGCGACTCCGACCGAGTGCTTCCAGCGGCGCGGCAGTGGGTCGGAAAGCAGCGATTCAGCGAGCGGGTATGCCCACTCTGTCAGTCCCGTCACAGTGAGGAACTCTCCTCTCGATTCGGCAGGGCCCGCACGGTACGTAGCTTGCCCTGTCCCCCTTCGGACAGCCATCCTGCGGCTTCCAGCTTCCCCAACGCCTTGGTGACCGTCGGGCGCGAGACACCGAACCTCTCGCACAGCGCGGAAGCACTCGGGAACGCTGCCCCGACTTCAAGGCCGTCATCCGCGAAGACGTCAGTGAGCCGCTCGGCGAGGGGCCGGCGGTCGGTCCGCTGTCCCTCCCTGACCACTCGCCAGCGTCCGCCCGGCACAGGCTCAGCGGCACCGTCCTTGCGCAGCACGCTGAAAGCGCGAAGCACAACCCCGCGCGAGACTCCGTGCTCATCCATGAGGTCCGTAATAGCTGGCAACCTTGTCATGGTTGGCTCCGCGCCGATCTGGGCTCTCAACGCCTCCGCGATCTCTTGGAAGGTCCCTCTCGGGCTAGCCTGCGACACCTGCCGCCCCCTTTCTAGGCCTCACAGCGGTAGTCCTGAATTCTAGTGTGCGTGTCCACTGCGCATCAGGTCTGCACCTTGGCAAGCTCGGCGTTGACCACCTCCGCCACCTCACTAACATGCCGAATTGCATCACCATCGATCTGCGCAGTCACCGACAGGCCATGAACGATTTGACTCCTAGCGGCTTGCAACTCTCGGATATCCCGGTAGAGATCCCCGGGAAGAAGCCCCTCGGAAACCATCTTCTCGGCCATTTGACTAACACTCAAAGGACGCCTTTCCACCCCCCCTTCAAAATATCGCGCCATAGTCCATTCCAGAACTGAAAACGCTAGAACAAATGCAGCACGCAACACTTCCTGATTTTCAGTAGACTCACCCGCGGTCACAAGTTCGGCTACAGTTTGAAGTCTTTTATCAATCTCATCCCCCTGCGCCAAACGAGGGGACTGAGGGAGAATGATGACCTCGACATCCCAGCCGCTAAACCTATTTAGCCGCTTGCGAATGCTCTCGACGTGGGCAATCTTGACACGGGAGGCGGCAGACCTTTGCCGAAGTACTTCAAACACGATACCGCCGCCAGGACCAACAGCGACTGCATCGAATTCCTCGCGCTCACCCCTTGCAAATCCATCAGGGAGATGCTCGGCGTCGACTACGTTAGTGTACATAACCCAGCCAGCAGGAAGGCTTTCCGCCCGCTCACGTAGAGCCCTCATCGTTTCATCTTGCCAATCCACGGCAACTCCTCTTGCGGCATCGCTGCATATACGGTGACGTAGACAAAGGGGTCCGCGCTTACCAGATAGGGGAGAATTATCGGCGGCGGGTTCCTGAAGGAAGCACCTACCATTTCCCTCCTTGACGCCGACACATCTTGAATTTGTGCGTCATCATCCATAACTTCCGGATACATACCGTCAATGATGCGCTTCAAGATGTTGTCAATATCTACGTCCGTCCCACCTGAATGGAAGTATGTAACTGATACCGACACATCACCTGAAAGCGGGAATCCATCTTCCGGCAGCTTCCCTGTAGCACAAGAGCGCACATGCTCAATCCATCGCTGCTTTTTCTTTGCATCTTTGGAATTAACCGAGAGCGGAATTCCGGGAATCACAAAGTCCCATATCATTCAACCATTTCCCCTCCCTGACTACGCGGCAGCAGCTAGACATCAGCCTACGGCTGCCCCATGCCGCGCGCGGACACAAGTCTCGGTTGTCCTGCTCTCTGTTCAGCGCACTGACAGCCGCCACCGTTCACCGCCGTGCGCGCACCCCCTCTGACCTGCCGTGTGGACCTCTACGAACGCCCCGGAGCGGTCATGCGGACAGTCGGAAAGCATGTTGCGGGCAACCTCTGGCGAGTTCCGCCAGCCCAGAGTGCCGGATCACGAAAGTGGTCCGGCACTCTGGTGTTAGATCCGTCTGTCCGTGCCGGATTCCGTCCGCCAGGTACGACGGGTGGACAGGAACGCATGCCGGACATCGCTCAGGTGGCAAGGGGGTACGTGTCGGCCACCTCCGGCCGCGGCCTAGGCACCGTCGCTGCCGCTACCCGGGCCTGCTCCTGCACCAACGCACGCAGTTCTGCCGGCGTGGGCCACGGTGCGCAGCGGTGAATCATGCGGTGGCAGTTCGAGCAGATCAGGGCGAGGTCTGCGAGCCTCGTCGTGCCTTCCCCTGCCTCATGGAGCGGCACCACATGGTGGCACTCGATGTAGCCCTGTCCACGCTCGCCGTAGACCGCGCTGAAGTCGAAGTCACACACTTCGCAGGCCAGAGTGCCGCCCTTTTTAAGGACAGCGGCGATCTTCTTCGCGCGGAGCGCCTTGTTCCGTTCGCGTGTGCGGTGGCGTCGGTAGAGCACGCGCCCCTCAGGCGCGCTGACCTCATCGTCATCGGTGTCGTCCCCCTCGGGGAGCGCGGGCTGAAGAGTCCCAGAGCGCAACCCGTCGCGCAGCAGTGCCGCGGCCCGCGCCATCTCTGCCGGGCGTTCAAGAAAGTCCTGCAACACCTCGCGGTCCAGCTGCCCGCCGTTCGTCGGGGTGCCCTGGTAGCCCGGATGGAAGCTGGCGATGTTGAGCGTCTTGTAGGCGGCACCATTGTGGTTACGGTACTCAGCCGCACGCTCCTCCGGAGGGTAGGCACCCAGGAGTTGGAGGAGTTCGGACAGCTCTTCGATACGCGGGTCGGAGGCAGGCAAGCCCTGCCAGCCGTTCCCCGCTACGACGTCACAAGCCAGGATCAGTTCGTCGCGCGTCCACTTCGGGCTACGCGATACACCGATCTTGAACCCTTCGCGCTTGAGCCAGTCAACGGCATGGCCTACACCTCCGCTCAGCTCTTGCCAGGTGAGGGGCCTGCCGTGCTGGTGCTTGTGAGCTACGGCCGCGATGGCCTTGGAGTCGTACTCCTTGCCGTCGTGGAGGATGAGGAACTTCCGGGCCGCTTTGAAGCCGTAAAGGCTGAGAAACGCCGGTCCCCCCAGCTCGTCGTACTCCTGCATGGTCTTCAGGACGTCGTCCCGCGAGATCGCTCCCTTTTCCATGTGCGGCAGTTTAAGCACGGGCTACGACACCGGCCTTGGAGAAGGTCACCGCAAGCTCCGGCCGAGGACAGTTGGTCAATGCATCGCCGTGCTCGCCGCAGCGTTCACCCGTAGGGAGCGGGAAAGAATGCTGGTGCCCGGCATGAAGCCATGCCGGGCACCGCATCGTGAGCGTCAGCTCGCAAGCGGCCAGCGCTCCCGGTCGTAGGGAAGAAGCCAGCCGGCGACCTCGCCGGCGATGCACCTCACCTCCGGCTCCGGCGTGTCCGAGCGCAGCGGCAGGACGTGGATCCCCCTCCACTTCTCCGTCTTGGGGAGGTCGTGGAGGTATTCACTGACGTGGCTCGCCAGACCCCGGCCGTCGCCGGGCCGACAGACGGATCCTACGTAGCAGACGCGCCCCAGGGCATCAACCGCGATGTAAACGGCGCAGGAGCTGTCCGGCATGAGGTCAGAATCCGGCGGGAGTTCCTCGGGCATGGCACGGGTCAGGTAGGGTCCGCAGAGTTCCGTCAGCGCCGCGTAGGTGGCCTTTTTCATCAGGCGGCCTCTTCTCCGGTCTCGTCCTCATCCTCACCTTCATCGACCGTGATGGTGTCGGCGGTGGTGCCGGGAGACTGAGCCTCCACGGCCTTCTCCCACCACTCCTGGGCGTCTCCCGCCAGTTCCTGGAGCTTGTCCATGAGGAGACGCGCGTGGGCGCGGCCTTCGCGCTCGATCAGCGGAGTGCCATTGTCATCCACCACGCCGACCAGGTTGCGCATCTCAGTCTCCAGAATGCGGAGCGTCTCCCTCACGGCCTTCACGCCGCGCTTGTAGTGCTCCTGTACGGTGCTCCCGGGCGTCAGGGGCGGCGGGATCTCCCCGCCCTTCGGCGCGAGCTTCGTGCGCAGGAACTCGTTGGAGACGGGCAGGTCGTTGCCTTCGCCGTCCTGGCGCGGCTGGCCGTGGTCGTCCACCTGACGGGGCTTGATCCCGGCGCGGTCATCCTCGATCACCTGGCGGAAGTGGCGCAGTCCGCGCTCGTTTCCAGCGAGGGCCTCCAGTACGGCGCGGGCGCTGCGGCGGTCACCGCCCTCACCGAGGTCGTGGCGGGGTCCGCTGATGGCGTTGTGCTTTGCCAGGACGTACGCAGCGCGGACCCACAGCTCGGTGACCGCCGGCCGCATGTCGGCCTCGTCCTCGATCTCCTTGACCGCCGCCTTGTAGAGGTCCTCGGGAGAGCGCTTGGTCGGAAGCCAGGAGAGCTTCTGAAGGTTGTCGGGCAGAGCCTCCGTGAGCGACTTGCGGAAGCGGGTGATCTCGGTGTCCGAGGCCTTGCCGCGCAGTTCCCTGATGATCAGCTCCACGGCGAGCGGAAGCTTAGTCCTGGTCGTGACCTTGGCGCGCTTGCGCGCACCGGCCGGCTCGTTGGTCAGAACGAGGGCGATCGGCTTACGGACAGCCTGGTGGATCCGGGGCTCTTCGGTAGTGAACAGGTACACCGCGCGGGCCGCCCTGTCATCCCCGTAGGGGGGGAGCTTCCGAGAGCGGGCTTCCGCAGGGGTGATGCGGCCGCCCAGCCAGTCGGCCTCGGCATCGCTGGGTACGGCCCCGGCAGCGCGGGCCGAGATGAGGCACTCCTCGGCAAGCGCAGTGTTCTTAGCCTCGTCGGTCCACGGGGTCTTCGTGTTGAGGTGGTCCTGTGCAACGCGTGCCTTGATGGCCTGCGGCAGGTCAACCGCACCCGCAACGTCCGACACGACTCCGATGATGAGTTCGAAGTCAGTGACGGCGCACCGCACCGCGGCCTTTTCGTTGTCGAGGATGTCGTCGGAGTGCTTGCCGACGTACCCGTTGATCTTGTCGATGTGCGCCTGCATCGAACTCGCGTTGCGTGGCAGGGAAAAGAGGATCTCCTCCGCATCGACGCTCATGTTGGCCAGTCCGTGGCTGGTCCGGCTGGACCCCTCGCGGACGATGATGTGCGTGGTCGGGCTTTCATCGGTGCCGTCGTAGTGGACGGTGGTGGCGACGCCGATCGGCGGGTCCATGATGCCCTGCTCGGCAATGTCCGGCACCGGGCGGTTGCGGTTGCGGGTCGTCTCGATCGCCCAGTCGACCTGCTCAATCAGTGCGTCCCGGCTTTCTACGTGGATGGCCAGTTCGCCCTCGCCATCCTGTGCGGCGGACGCGAGAGCGGCCGGCGGCGCACCGACGGCCTGCGCCAGGGCGAACGGGACGTGGTCGGCGTTACGCGGGTTGAGCGGGTCAGGAACGAGACGCGCGGTGTACACCGAACCCGAGACGACCAGCAGGTAGGCGCCGGGGATGCGGCGACGCTGCGGATTGGTGATCTGCGGCAGTACGGCTGCGGGATCGGTCCAGATAGTGGAGATCGCGCCGGCCACCCTGTCTGCGATGCCCCGCTTCTTCAGAGCGGCACGCAGTTCCTTGTGCAGTGCAGGGTCAGGGATAGACGGCACGCGGCGGATCGGCTTGGACAGCTCGGTCCGCTCGCCATTGACCCTCGGCTCGCCAGGGTTGTTGTCTCCAGATGCCACGGCAAGGCCTCCTCAAGGCTCCGTGCACCGCAGAAGCCACTCCCGCGGTGGTGATCACGCGGGAGCCGGAGACGCCGAACCAGCCCTCGCACCCACACTCCACGGATCCGGCCCGCTTTGGTGGGAGCGGCATGGGACACATCCAGACTGCGTTAGTTCAGCCTCGGCGCTCAGATTGCTGGCGCTGCATGGGCCTCGCTGTGTCTCCCCAAAGAAGTCGGCGCTTCCCAAGGAGTACGCAGTCACGCGTGTCCCGCGTCACTGAGAGGGAGTTTGAACCCCATGGCGACAACGGCGCAACCCAATATGACTCGCACGTACGCATCCTGACGGACTGTCGTGTCGCTGAGGTTGGCGAGACGGCTTGTTACACGGCGCTGCGCCGGTACCGGGTTGCCGAGAAGACCAACGGTGACCGCTACGGAGTGGGTCGCCATGGGTGTCCCGGGCAGGCACTAGGTCAGCGGCACCGGGATGCGATTCCGATAGACCCGCTCTCACCGGCGTCGAAGGGCTCCCTTACAGCGGGAGGTTGACGGCTCCCGAGGGCAGCCCTGGAAGGTCCCGCTCCGTCTCAGTTTCCGTCTCGTTCACCACCGTTCGGGAGTGGTCGGGACCGTTCACTCGGCCCCGACCAGCGCAACTCACGTACGAGAATGAACGCCGCTGAACCCGTCCGGATCATGCGCTGACCAGCACAGACAAACCTGCAAAGCGAGGTACGTGGGTTCAATTCCCGCCACGGCCTCTACCTGGCCTGACCAGGCAGAACAAGAGGGCGACACCCTGACGGGGGTGCCGCCCTCTTGGGCGTCCGTCTCAGTCGGCATCCGGGGTTCCACTCGTCCGAATCGCCCCGCGATCCGGGCCATGACCTGGTCGAGCATCGCCCGCCAGCAGGCAGGGTCTGCGCCATGGCCTGCGGCCACCGCAGGATCTTCAGGAGTCCAAACAGCCCCCGAAAATCACGCGGTGGCCGTTCCCATCCCCGGCCGGGTCCAGGGCAGTGCCGGACTCCTCGCTTCGGCTCGACGGCGCTGATCGGCAAGATGAGCGCATGGACAGCGAACCTCTACAGATCCCGCTTGACCGGCTCCGGCACGTCTTCGAGCTGGCACTGCGACACATCGAAGCGTCGGCCGACGGCACAGTGGCACTCGAACGCGACTACTTCTGGTCTGTCCCGGGCGACGAGCTCTACGACGTCTCCAACGAACCGCGAACGATCACGATCGGCCAGCTCTCCGAGTCATGGCAGCACCTTGAGGACCTACTCGCCGACCCGGACCGGGTCGTGGGCCACCACCTGGTCTGGCTTGCCGATGTCCTCCGTGCGATCGGGCAGGAAGCCACCCGGTAGCCACCACGCCCGCCTGACGTGACATGGAATTACAAAGTCCCACTGGAGTACTGGTCGTCGGAGGGCAGATCTCGGGCGCCGGGACCCGCGAGACCGGTTCAGACCTCATTACTGCGTTCCCCCTGCAACCCAGCCCACGACAGCACCTCGGGGCCGCCGAGAGCCTCGGACTCACGCTTGCGCGTCAGCCGCGCTGTGCGGCGACGGCATCGGTGTACGTCTCCTGTGTCAGGTCTTCCGGTCCGATGCCCAGGTCGGTGAGTATCGCGTGTACGTCCTCCAGGGCCGCCGCCAAGTCGCTTTCCTCGACAAGGGTCTCGACCTCGAGGAACGTCCCGTCGAGCTCGGGCACGCGGACGAGGGTGGCGAGCATTCGCCGGCCGTGGGCGGTGAACTCGTAGTTTCTGCAACGCTTCTCGAACTCGATGAGAACAACGTGTCCGAGACCCCGCAGGATGGCGTGCGCCGCCTCGGCGTCCTCGACGAGAGTCTCGTGTTCCGGCTTGGACCCGGACGCCTCATCGACCGCGGCCGCCTTCCACGTGAGCACTGTCCGGGTGCTGTCGGGGCCGTGCACGGTCCGGAGGCGGAGTTCCTGGCCGGCTTTCTCCAAGGAACCATCCGGCCGGTCGAAGTAGGTGTCGTGATACACCTCCACCCGAGCCTGCGCGCGCTCCTCCAGTTGTCGCACGACCGCTTCCGGCGCGTGGACGCGCGCCTTCAACTCCGCCTCGATCACGACCCGCTCCCCTTCCTGGTCACACCGTGCGCTCGGCACCGGCGATGACTGCCTCGAACATCCTGCGGAACCCTCTGAACAGGGGCCCGTGCGGCGTCGCCATGACTTTGTACGTCGCCGACTCATGGCCTTCCCAGCCCGCGTCGAACGCGCCGACGAACATCGTGGAGTCCGTACGGATGACTCGCCAAGTGGGCAGCATGCGGTATCGCCAGACGCCGACATCGCAAGTGTCGGCCAACTCCCGCAGCCGTGCCTCGGCGAGGCGCACACCACCGGAAAGGGACTCGGGAGATTCGCCGATCTCAGCCGCACGCAAGGCCAGGGCGTCGCTGTCAGGATCGAGGAGCGCGACGCGGATACGAAGGCCCTTCCCGCCCTGTTCCCGCGGCAGGCAGGCGCGGAGCAGGCTGTCGTTCAGTCCGATCAGACCGAGGCCGCGCACGGCAAGGACGTCCAACTCCTCCGCCGCGCGGGCCTGTTGCTGAATCTCCTCGGCAGCGGAGTTCTGCGCCGCGTAGACGCGCACGACCTCGGGGAACGCGGCGAGGTCGAAGGCGGCTCCACCATGGCGCTTCTCACGGCCGGCGGCGAGCCCCAGGAGGTGGCGCGCGTCGTCGGGCATCCGCAGACCGTCGGCGATGCGCTCATACACGTCGAGCCGGGACACTTCGCGGCGCCCATTGATGATCTCGTTCACACGGGCCTGGGTCATCCCTGTGGCGGTGGCGATACGGGCCTGACTGGCACCGGCGTACTGCTGGGCATGACGGAACACCGCACCTATGTCCCGGGCACGCAGAGCCTGTCTGACTTCGGCACGCTCCCACGCCCAGTCCGGTAATTCAATCGGTACCAGCGCAATCGGCATGACGGCCTCCGGGATCCCCATGCGGGACGGGAAGTTATCTCACCGTGAGATTACCGGCGGGGGATCGCTTCACCGCACCGCGCGGACCAGGCTGGCTGAAGAACGAGACCCCCGCGACCGCGCGAACGGCCCGGGGGCGTGGCCGACTTGCGAAGGAGTCGACGTGACCGACCGTACAATCCGGCCGGGCCCTGTGGTACCGAGCCGGGTCGAACCCGTTTCCGGCGTGCTCGTGCACAGCAGTGCCGACCGGCGGCTGGCCGCCGAGCACTGGTTGCTGTCCACGCTGCCCGAGCCGAAGCAGGGCCTTCGGCAGTGGCGGACGACCGGAGTCGCCATGCTGCCCCTGGGCACGCTGTTCTCCGCGATCCGTCTGCCGGGCCGACTCGTCCTCGCCGTGATCGGCGCGCACTCCCTGCCTTCCGCCGAGATCGACACCGTCCTGGAGGAGGCGCTCGGCGGCGCGCCCGTGATCTGCGACCTGCGTCACCACCGCTACTACGTCCTCATGCCGGCGAGCGTGCCCACGTCCTGGCGTGAGGCCGTCGATGACTGGCGTGTGGTCGATGTCGACGCCCTGGGACGCGGCACACTGCTAGGCGTGCCGAAGCTCTCCCGGACCGAGCCGCTCCCCTTGGACACGTACTGGTCGGTGCCCATGGAGTCCGCCGCCGCGCTCGGCGCGCCCCTGACCGTGGCCCGGTTCATCGCGGCCGCACGGCACCTGATGGGGGCCGAACAGCCGTAGCGGCGACTCCTCCCCCGATCAACGACTGCTCCGAGTGGCGCCCATGAGTGGTGGGCCTCTGTCCGTGCGCTCAGGCTGGCCCACGTGGTGCCCGACCGCAGCAGGCGGTGGCGGGCGGAGCCCTGCCCTGCGTGGCCGGGGGCGTCAGAGAAACGGGATCGTATGAGGGAACAGCGCATTAGAACGGGCTGGCCGCCGACCGTTCGCAGGAGCGGCAGCGGCAGCAGTGGGAACAGCGGCCCGTCCGCACTGCGGCACCCCCGGCGGACTCGCGCCGCAGTGGCAGCCGCCGGGCTCGCCTTCCTCGGCGTCCTCGCCCCGACGCCCGGTCACGCCGCGAGCGGGCCGCAGCCGGTCGCGTCCGCGCGGTTCGTGCCCGGGCCGTGTCCGTCGACGCCCGAGCCGGTGCCCGGGCGGTGCGGGTTCCTGGAGGTTCCGGAGAAGCGGTCGCGGCCCGGTGGGCGGACGATCCGGCTGGCCGTCGCGGTCGTTCCGGCCGTCTCGCCTAAGCCGGGCGCGGATCCGGTCGTGTTCATGGCCGGTGGTCCCGGGGGCGACGCGTTCGGTGACATGCCGTTCGTGATCGGCGCGGGCGTGAACCGGGACCGCGATCTGATCGTCATGACCCAGCGCGGAACGCTGTACGCGCGGCCGAACCTCGCCTGCCCGGAGATCGACCGCTTCTACGCGGAGGCCGTCGGGCTGCGCTACGACGCGGCGTCGACCGGACGGCGCCTGGTGCGCGCGACCAAGCAGTGCCGGGACCGTCTCGCGGGCCAGGGCGTCGACCTGAGCGCCTACAACACCACCGAGAACGCCGCCGACTTCGCCGACCTGCGCACGGCGCTCGGCATCCGCCGGTGGAACGTCTACGGCTACTCCTACGGCACCGACCTCGGGCTCACCTACCTCCGCCGCCACCCCCAGGGCATCCGTTCGCTGGCGATCGACTCGGTCGTACCTCCCCAGATCGTCAGTCTGCCGTGGACCTGGGACAGCGCCCGCGAGGGCATCAACACCGTGTTCGCCGCCTGCGCGGCCCAGCCGGCGTGCAGGAACCGCTACCCGAACCTCTCGCGCACGCTGACCCAGCAGGTCCGGCGGCTGGAGGCACACCCCCTGACGGTGCGGGCACAGCCTCCCGGGGGAGGCGCGCCGGTCAAGGTCGTCCTCGACGGGGGCGCGCTCGTCAATCTGCTCGTCGCCAACGCCGTCCCGGCCGTCGACGTGCCCGCGGCGCTCGACGAACTCGCCCACGGCGATCCGGGGCGCTTCGCCCGGGCCCGCGCCGCCGGCGCCACACCCGTCATCGGGGAGTTCGCGCACGGCCTCACCCAGTCCGTGGCGTGCGGCGAGTGGGTGCCGGGCTATTCACGGGCCGACCTGCTCGCGGCCGGCCGCCGGGCCTTCCCCGGCTGGCCCGACTCGGTGCTCGCCCAGGCACCCCAGCTCCCCTTCCAGCACGAGGCGTGCCGCGTCTGGAACGTCCCGGACCGCACCCCGGTCCAGCGGGTGACGACCGTGAGCAAGGTGCCGTCGCTCGTGCTCTCGGGAACCTTCGACGCCAAGACGGGGGCCCGCTGGGGCGCGTACGCGGCCCGCACCCTGTCCCGCTCGACCACCGTACTGATTCCCGGCATCGGCCACTGGGTGGTGCCCCAGTCGCCGTGCGCGGCGAGCGTCCTGACCTCGTTCCTCACGCGTCCCACCGCGCCCGACACCCGCTGTGTCGCGGGCCTGACGCCGAAGCCGTTCACCATCGTCCCCGCCCGGGAGCACTCATGACGTCCAGCCCTGGAGAACGTAAGACGTCCCACCGTCCGCCGCGCCGGCTGCCCGCCGCGCTCGCGGGGGCCACGGCCGGCCTCCTGATCGCCGGTCTCGCCGCCTCCCCCGCCGAGGCCGAGCCCGGCACCACGACGACTCCGCGCACGGTCGCCCGGACCACGACAACCACCACGACCACGACGAGCACGACGACCCCGGGCACCGTCGCCCGGACAGCCGGCCACTCCCGCTTCGTACCGGGCCCCTGTCCGCGGACCGCGGACCCCGTCCCCGCTCTGGAGGGGGCGAACTGCGGCACGCTCACCGTGCCCGAGAACCGCTCCCGCCCCCGGGGGCGGAAGATCACCCTCTCCGTCGCCGTCGTGCCGGCCGCCACCCGCAGGCACGCGCCCGACCCGATCGTGTGGTTCGCCGGCGGGCCCGGCGACGACGCCGTCTCCGAGGCCCAACTCGCGGTCGACGGCGGCCTGAACCGCGAACGGGACGTCATCTTCATGTCCCAGCGGGGTACTTACTCCGCCGACCCGGTGCTCACCTGCCCGAACATCGACGAGTTCAACGCCCGTGCCGTCGGCCTGGTCTACAACGCCCCCTCCACCGGACGCCTGCACGTCCGGGCGACACGGGAGTGCCGTGACCGGCTGACGCGGCGCACCGCCGACCTCGGCGCCTACAACAGCACCGAGAGCGCCGCCGACTACGCCGACCTGCGCGTCGCCCTCGGCATCAAGCGCTGGAACGTGTTCGGCATCTCGTACGGTACGGACCTGGCCCTGACCTATATGCGCACGCACCCGCAGGGCGTCCGGTCCGTCGGCATCGACGGTGTGCTGCCGCCCTCCCTGGCCGGCGGCGCGGTGACCTGGAGGGCGGCGCGCGAGGGCTTCGACGGACTCTTCGCGGCCTGCGCGCGGCAGCCGGCCTGCAACCAGCGCTATCCCCGACTGTTGAGGACCTTCCGGGACCTGGTGAGCAGGCTCGAGGCCCGTCCGGTCACCACCCATGTCACCGTCCCCGGACAGCCCGCACCGGTGAAGGTCGTCATCGACGGCGGCACGCTGGTCACCTGGCTGACCTCCGCCACCCACCTGGCGTCCGGAGTGCCGCGCTCCATCGACGAGTTGGCGCACGGCAACCCGCAGCGCATCGCCGAGCAGTGGGCCGGGGGCAAGCTCAGCCCGCAGGCCGTCGGCCGGGTCGCGCACGGGCTCGCCTACGGCGTCTTCTGCGGCGAGTGGACACCGTACGAGACCCAGGACGAGGTGATCCGGGCGGGACGGCGCGCGTTCCCCACGTTCCCCCGCTCCGTCCTCGCCAACGCCCCGCAGCTCCCCTTCCTGCACGACGACTGCCGCGCCTGGAACGTCCCCGCGCAACCGCGTGCCGTCCGCAGCGTCGTCCGCAGTGACATCCCCACCCTGGTCATGTCGGCGGGCTTCGACGCGCAGACCGCGCCGAGCAACGGACCCTACGTGGCCCGCACCCTGCCCCGCGCCACCACCGTGACCGTGCCGTACGTCGCCCACGTGGCCTTCGCCGAATCGCCCTGCGCGCAGTCGATCACCCGGTCGTTCTTCGACGCGCCGACGTCGGCGGACACGTCCTGCCTGGCCGGTCTCCAGCCCCCGCAGTTCGAGATCGCGCCGTGAATCGTTGAGGGCGACCAGTGGTTCCGGGGCGGGCGAGCAGCCGAGAGACAACGGCGCTCGCCCGCCCACCGCGTCGGGCCCCCAGCCCCGCAACCCCCTTTCCGTTCCCGGGAATTAACCTCCGCCCCCTTGGCGACCCCCTCTCTACGCGCGTAACTTGAGCCGACTTCACCGCGACGTACGAGGAGACCGTCACCGTGTCCAGAAACGCCGGTAGCAGACCGCGCCCCGCTCGCCGGGCCGGGTACGCGTCCATCTCCATGGGGCTGGCGAGCGCGTTCGCCATCGTGTCCCTGCCCGCCGCCGCCCACGCGGCGCCGTCCGGTACGGCCGTCATAGCCGAGGTGTACGGCGGCGGGGGCAACTCGGGAGCGACGCTGGTCCGGGACTTCGTCGAGCTGGGCAACGCGGGCTCCGCGGCCTACGACCTGTCCGGATACAGCGTGCAGTATCTGCCGGGGTCGCCGTCGGCGTCCTCGCAGTGGCAGGTGACCGCGCTGAGCGGGGCTCTCACGCCCGGCGGACGGTACCTGGTGGCCGAGGGGGCGGGCACCGGCGGCACGACCGCGCTTCCGAACCCCGACGCCACCGGCTCCATCGCCATGAGCGCCACCAGCGGCACGATCGCCCTGGTCTCCGGCACCGCCGCGCTGACCTGCAAGACCGCCGCCGACTGCGCGGCGGACAGCCGGATCGTCGACCTGGTGGGCTACGGCAGCGCCGTCGTGCGGGAGGGGAGCGGACCGGCCGCCGGGGCGTCCAACACCGCGTCCGTGACGCGGAGTTCCGGCCTGACCGACACCGACGACAACGCCGGGGACTTCGGCGCCCAGACGCCGTCGCCCGTCAACTCCGCCGGGGAGGCTCCCGGTTCGGGGGACGGGGACGGCGATGGCGACGGCGGTGATCCCTCCACCCCGGGTACCGTCCGCGTCCGTGACATCCAGGGCACCACCCGCCTCTCCCCTCTCGACGGCCGGACGGTCACCCGTGTCCCCGGTGTCGTCACCGGGGTGCGGACCTCGGGGTCGAAGGGGTACTGGGTCCAGGACCCGGAGGCCGACGCCGATCCCCGCACCAGCGAAGGCGTGTTCGTCTACACCGGTTCCGCCGACCCGGCCGTGGCCGTCGGTGACTCCGTGCTGGTCAGCGGCAAGGTCAGCGAGTACTACCCGAGCAGCACCAGCCAGTCCGTCACCGAGATCACCACGCCGACCGTGACCGTGCTGTCCGGCGGCAACCCGCTGCCCGCGCCCGTCACCCTGGACCCGGCGAGCGTGCCGGCCGGCTACGCGCCCACCGCCGACGGCGGCAGCATCGACGCGCTCGCCCTCGAACCGGCCGTGTACGCGCAGGACTTCTACGAGTCCGCCGAGGGCATGCGGGTGACGTTCGCCGACGCGCGCGTGGTCGGCGCGACCACGGCCTACGACGAGCTGTGGGTGACGGTCAAGCCGGACGAGAGCCCCTCCGCGCGCGGCGGCACCCTCTACTCCTCCTACGACCAGCCCAACACCGGCCGCCTGAAGGTGATGTCCCTCGACACCGCCGCCGCCTTCCCGGTGGCGAACGTCGGTGACGTGCTGTCCGGCACCACCACGGGGCCGCTCGACTACTCCACCTACGGCGGCTACAACGTCCAGGCCACGCAGCTCGGTACACGGGTCGACAAGAAGCTGAAGCGGGAGGTGACCCGCCGGGCGAAGGGCGGCGAGCTGGCGGTCGCCACGTACAACGTGGAGAACCTGGACGCGCTGGACGACCAGGGGAAGTTCGACCGGCTCGCCGAGGGCGTCGCGGTCAACCTCAGCTCGCCCGACATCGTGGCCCTGGAGGAGATCCAGGACGACAACGGCGCCACCAACGACGGTACGGTCACCTCCGAGGCCACCCTGAAGCGGTTCACGGACGCCATCCGCGCGTCCGGCGGGCCCCGCTACCAGTGGCGGTACATCGCCCCCGCGAACAACCAGGACGGCGGCGAGCCCGGCGGCAACATCCGTCAGGTGTTCCTCTTCAACCCCAAGCGGGTGTCCTTCACCGACCGGCCCGGCGGTGACGCCACCACGGCCACCGGGGTGGTCAAGACCCGCAAGGGCGCCCGGCTGACCGCCTCCCCCGGCCGGATCGACCCGGCGAACAGCGCCTGGGGCAGCAGCCGTAAGCCGCTCGTCGGCGAGTTCGTCTTCCACGGCGAGACCGTGTTCGTGATCGCCAACCACTTCGCCTCCAAGGGCGGCGACCAGCCCCTGCACGGCCGCTACCAGCCGCCGGCCCGCAGCTCCGAGACACAGCGGCAGGCGCAGGCCGTCGCGGTGAACACCTTCGTCAAGTCGCTGCTGGCGGCGGACAAGAAGGCCAAGGCGGTCGTGCTCGGCGACCTCAACGACTTCGAGTTCTCCCCGACCGTCGCCGCGCTGACCGCCGGCAAGGTCCTCAAGCCGCTGATCAGCACCCTGCCGGCCGCGCAGCGCTACACCTACGTGTACGACGGCAACGCGCAGACCCTGGACCACATCCTGACGAGCCCGGCCGTGACGCGCTTCGACTACGACGTGGTGCACATCAACGCGGAGTTCGCCGACCAGGCCAGCGACCACGACCCGCAGATCGTGCGGATCGACGTGGACGGCTGCCGGTAACCGAAGGCGACGACGGGGACGAGGCCGGGGCCGGGGCCGGGGTGGCGAGGGTACGGGTCATCGCCTCGGCCAGCCCGTCGTACATCCCGGTCAGTTCCCGCACTACACGCAGAGCCCGCTCACGCCGGGTCAGCCACAGGGCGAACGCCAGGGTGGAGACATCGGCGCTGAGCGGGCGCGGGCCGGGGTCGCTCAGGGACTCGCTCCACGTCAGAACGGCCCCCGTCGCGCCGTCGACCATCAGGCTCGCGCCCCGCGGCAGCCGCCCGAGCCGGATCAGCCGGCCCCCGGTGGACCCGGCGAGCGTCTGAAGCGGGACGTCGGTCTCCAGGGCGAACCGGTCGGCCCGCTCCGGCAGCCCCACCTCGCGCAGGAACCGGCGGGTCGGGGCGTGGGTGAGTTCCCGCGGGAAGTCGACCTCCTCGAAGCGCACGACACCCGCCGCGCCGAACTCCTCGTCCAGCAACCGGAACGGAAGGTCCAGGGCGAGCCCCGAGCCCGAGCCGGTCGCCCGTCCCGCCCCACCCGGCGCCGGCGGACGGATCACCGTCGCGATCCTCCACAGCGGGTCGGGACCGCCCCCGGTGGCCTCCTCGAACACCGCCAGCAGCCGCCGCGTCACCTCCGCCACCGCGGACGGCTCCAGCCGGGCCGCGTAACAGGCGAACTGGCCTCTCAGCGCCGCCAGTTCATCGGCGACCGTGGCACATCTCTCCAGGGTGGGCACCACCGGCCGCGCGGCCGCCGGACCGGGCCGGCCGGACAGGAAATACGCCGCCGAGACGGCCCCGCGCGACGCCCCGAAGGCCGTCGGAAGCGTGACGCACCGGCCGAGCCGGTCCTCGGTGAAGGTGGTGATCGTCGTCCTGGTGGTGGTCCTGGTCGTGCTCATCGGGTCCCCCGTGCATGAAGTGCGCCGTCCCACTGCTCCGCAGCCTACGGGGCCCCACTGACAATCGGTCCGACCGGCGATCGCGCCCGGCCCGCTCTCCCCGGACGACAAGTCCAACAACCGTGCGGAGACGGTTTGTTCCCGTTCCGGATGTGGCGTTCCCCGCAGCCGTGCGACCTGTCGCGGCACCCCGCGGCCGCCCCATACTCCAGAGCCCGACGGCGAACAGGTGAAGGAGCACGGTGAGCGCGGCGACGGCGGCAGGGACCTGGAAGCTCGGCGATCTGGAGGTGAACCGCGTCGGCTACGGCGCGATGCGGCTGACCGGCAACGGCATGCTGGGCAACTCCGACGGCCCTCCGGTCGACCGCGACGCCGCCGTACGGCTGCTGCACGGCGCGTTCGAGCAGGGCGTCGACCACATCGACACCGCGGCCTTCTACTTCTCGCCGCTGCGCTCCGCGAACGAGCTGATCAACCGGGCTCTCTCGTCCTGGCGCGGTGACGTGGTCGTGGCGACCAAGGTGGGTCCGGGCCGCGATCCTTCCGGCGAGTGGCTTCCCATGGCCCGCCCCGACCGGCTGCGCGGCCAGGTCGAGGAGAACCTCCGCCAACTCGGCCGGGACCACCTGGACGTGGTGAACCTGCGCAGCAACGGCATGGACTCGGTCGCCGAACACTTCGGCGCCCTGGCCGAGTTGCGCGAGGCGGGCCTCGTCCGGCACCTCGGCCTCTCCAACGTCCGGCCGCAGCACGTCGCCGAGGCTCAGACGATCGCGCCCGTGGTCTGCGTGCAGAACGCCTACGGCCTGGACTGGCGCCGCGCCGACGAGAACGGGCTGGCGGACCTGTGCCGGGAACAGGGCATCGCCTTCGTCCCGTTCTTCGCCGTCTCCGGCCTGCGGCGCGAGGCCGCCGCGGCCCGGGAGCGGGACGCGCGCGTCCACACGGTCGCCCGCGCCCACGGCGCGACACCCGCCCAGATACGACTGGCCTGGACCCTGCACCGAGGCCCCCACGTCCTGGCCATCCCCGGCACCACGAACCCGTCCCACCTCACCGAGAACATCACCGCCGGAACCCTGCGCCTGACCGAGAAGGACCTGGCCCTCCTCGACGAACCGAACGAACCAGACACCACGGACACCACGGACGACCCGGGCGCCTGAGCGCGCCCCCCGGATCGTTACTGGCTCGTGACCACCGCTGCCTGGGGGCGGATCGGGAGGCGGTTGATCGGGCGGCCCGTCGCGGCGCGGACCGCGGAGGCGATGGCGGCCGGGGAGGTGACCACCGGGACCGCGCTGGCGGCCTTGGCGCCGAAGGGGGCGACCACGTCCCGTTCCTCGATCAGCTTGACGATCCGGATGTCCGGGGCGTCCAGGGCCGTCGGCAGGGCGTAGCCGGTGAGGTCGGGGTGGCGGATCAGGCCGCGCGGGGTGCGGAGGTTCTCGGTGAGGGCGATGCCGACGCCCTGGGTGACGCCCGCCTCGATGCGCGCCGCGAGCTGCGCCGGGTTGAGGACGCGTCCGACGTCCTGGGCCACGGCCAGTTCCACGACCCGGACCGAGCCCAGCTCGATGTCGACGTCGACCACCGCGCGGACCGCGCAGAACGCCATGCCGACGAAGGCGTCGCCCTGGCCGGCCGAGTCCAGCGGTTCCGTCGGGTGCGGGCGGCACTGTGCCGTCGCCCACAGCTCCTTGCCGTGGAGTTCCTCGGCGACCGTCGTCGACAGGACGCCGTCGTAGGAGGTGATCTTGCCGTCGGTGATCTGGAGGAGTTCGTGGGACATGCCGAACTTGTGGGCCAGCGGCTGGAGGAGCTGGGTGCGGACCATCTTGGCCGCGCGTTCCACCGCGCCGCCGGAGACCCAGGTGTGCCGGCCGCGGCAGCCCGCGCCCGCGGGCGGCTGGTCGGTGTCCACGGGCGCCACGTGCACCTCGTCGATGCCGAGCGTCTCCTGGACGATCTGGCGGGCCAGCGTGGTGAAGCCCTGGCCGGTCTCCACCGCCGCGCACAGGACCGTGGCGACGCCGTCCTGGACCTTCACGGTGGCCGTGGAGACCTCGTCGGCGCCCTCAGCGCCCAGCATGTGCACCATGCCCAGGCCGTAGCCCACGCCCCGGCGCACCGCGCCCGGCTCGCCCGCGCCCTCGGGGCCGCCGGGCAGCAGCCACTCGTCCTCGGGGGTGTCCTTGGGCAGCGGCGGGAGCGGGTACTCCTGGACGGCCTGGAGGAGTTCGGCGACCGGCGCCGGGCAGGTCACCGTCTGGCCGGTGGGCAGGACGTCGCCGGTCGCCATGACGTTGCGCAGCCGCAGCTCCGCCGGGTCGACGCCGAGCTTCTTGGCGAGCTTGTCCATCTGCGCCTCGTAGGCGGCGCACACCTGCATCGCGCCCTCGCCGCGCACATGGCCCGACGGCGGGTTGTTGGTGCGGACGGCCCAGCCCTCGATGAAGGCGTTCGGGACGACGTAGGGGCCGCAGGCGAAGGAGACGGCGGCGGCGAGCGCCTCGGAGGACGTGTCGGCGTACGCGCCCGCGTCCAGCAGGATCTGCGCCTCGACCTTGACGAGCCGGCCCTCGGAGTCGGCGTGGTGGCGGTAGCGCAGCAGGGTGGGGTGCCGGTGCGCGTGCCCGAGGAACGACTCCTCGCGCGTAGCGGTGAGTTTCACCGGGCAGCCGGTCTTCAGCGCGAGCAGGCCCAGCGGGAGCTGGAAGCCCTGGTCCTCGCGGTCGGCGGTGGCGCCGGGCACCCCGGTGACGACGATCTTCACCTGGTCGGTGGAGAGGCCGTAGACGGCGGCGGCCGTGTCCCGGTCGGCGTGCGGGTCGGTGGAGGCGAGGTACAGCTCCACGCCGCCGTCGGGGCGGGGCACGGCGAGTCCGGCCTCGGCGCCGATCGGGGCGGGGTCGGCGCGTCCGATGCGGTACTGGCCCTCCACCACGATGTCGCCGGCCGCGGACGGGTCGCCGTGGTGCAGCGGGATGTGCCGGATCAGGTTGCCGTCGGGGTGCAGGGCCGCCGCCTCGAAGGCCAGCTCGGGGTCGGTCACCGGGTCGAGGACCTCGTACTCGACGATGACGGCGGCGGCCGCCATCCGCGCGGTGTCCGGGTGGTCGGCGGCGACGGCCGCGATGGGCTCGCCGTGATGGCGTACGGCCTCGGAGGCGAACACCGGACGGTCGGCCCGGCCGCGTCCGTGCACCGGCCGGCCCGGCACGTCCTCGTGGGTGACGACGGCCCGTACGCCGGGCATCTCGCGCGCGTGGGACGTGTCGATGGAGACGATGCGCGCGTGCGGGTGCGGGGAGCGCAGCACGGCCGCCCAGAGCAGGCCCTCGGCCCACAGGTCGGCGGCGTAGGGGAAGGTGCCCTCGGTCTTCGCGCGCGCGTCGGCGGGCTGGAGGGACGCGCCGAGGCCGTGCGGGATCGGCTCGGGGGCCGGGGCGGCGTCGGCGGGGGTGGTCGCGGTGGCGGCTTCGTTGCTCACGCCTGGCCTCCGTCCTGGGCCGGTCCGTACGCCTGGTCGTAGCCCTGGTCGTATGCCTGGTCGTACGACGGGTCGTGCGGGTGCGGCTGCGCCGGGTTCTCGAACGCCGACGCGTGGACGCCGCCCGCGCCGGGGCCCGCCTGGTGCGGGATGCGGGCCTCGTCGCCGTCGGCGTCCGCTTCGGCCTCCTCGGCGAGCGCCTCGCGTTCGGCGACGACGTCCTTCACGGCCCGCAGGACGCCCTTGTAGCCCGAGCAGCGGCACAGGTTGCCGCACAGGGCCTGCCGGGTCTCCAGCTCGGTGGGGTCCGGGTTGCCCTCCAGCAGGTCGTGCACGGTCATCGCCATGCCGGGCACGCAGAAGCCGCACTGCACCGCGCCGCACCGGGCGAGCGCCCGCTGCACGTCCGAGGGCTGGCCGTCCACGGCGAGGCCCTCGACGGTGCGGATCTCGCTGCCGGCGGTGGTCACGGCGGGCACCAGGCAGGAGGCGACGAGCCGTCCGTCGACCTGCACGTTGCAGGCGCCGCACTCGCCCTGCGAGCAGCCGTCCTTGGCGCCCGCGAGGCCGAGGCGCTCGCGCAGCACGTAGAGCAGCGACTCGCCGATCCAGGCGTCGGTGACGGGCCGGTCGGCGTCGTTGACGCGCAGGACGTAGGAGGCGAGCGGGTGCTCCTCGGCCGGGGGCGGGGGCGGCTCGTCGGCGTCCGGGGCGTCCGGGGCGTGCGCCCGGTCCGGCGCGGCGGTGTTCTCGTTCGGGGGCGCCTCGGACTCCGGGCCGGCGGACGGCGCGGCGGGCCCCTGGGGGGCCTCGGCGGCCTCCTGACGGCCTGTCGCGTCCTCGGAGGTGCCGGTGGACCCGGCGGACCCCGCGGCGGTCCGGACGCCTTCCTGGGGCGTCTGGTCCCGCGTGTCACGGGAGGGCGCGGGGGCGGTGTCGTACCCGGCCGGAGGCTGCTGCTCGGACCGCTCGGGTCGCTCGACGCGCTCCCTGGCCTCGCCGCCGTACTCGCGCTCGCGCGCCGGATCGTGCGCCCCGCCGTGCTCCGGCGCGTGCCCGTACTCGGGTGCGTCCGGGCGTACGGGCTCCCGCACCCCGGTGTGGCCCGCGGCGGCCTCCGCCTGCTGGGCCCAGTTCTGGCCCGCGCCGTCGGTCGCGCCGGTCGCCCAGGGGGCCTGCGCGCCGCCCGGCAGGGTGGCCGGAGGCGTGCCGCCGCCCCACTGCTCGACCAGGGACGACTGGGTGAACTCGCCGGTCTCGTCCGGAAGGTCGCCGCCGACGACCGGGATCGACCACTGGCCGGTCACCTCGTGACCGGAAGCACCCGGACCGCCCGGACCCCCCGGAGCGCCCTGACCGCCCGGCGCCGCCGCGCCGCCCGTCGCCTCCTCGAAGTTCCACTGCCCGGTCGAGCCCGGGTTGTACGTGAACCGGTCGTCGCCGACGGTCTGCGGGCCCGTCTGCGCGGGCCACTCGCTGCCGCCCGCCGGGGTCGCCCAGGTGCCGGTGTCGTCCGTCGGGGGCGCGGCCGCTATCGGCGGGGGCACGTAACCGTGACCGGGCGCCGCGAGCGGAGGGGCCTCACCGGCCAGGAGCGCCTCGATGCCGCCCTCGGGCAGCTTCACGAACGCGGTGGCGCCGTCGTCGTAGTCGCCCTGGGGCAGCGGGTCCCAGCGGCCGCCGCCGCTCGGGGGCCTGCCCTCTCCGTGCTGGTCGTCGGTCACGACAGCGCCCTCCCCAGTGCTCGTCGGGCCAGCGCGGCGACGGTGCGCCGCAGGTGCAGTACGGCGGGCGGAAGCTCGGCCACGGAGCCGTCCACGCCCGGCGCCGGGTCGGGGATGCAGGCGGCGGCGACGTACTCCCCGAAGGCGGTCAGGGCCTCGGGGACGATCGAGCGGTTGTTGTCCCAGTCGATGAGCCGGGCGACCCACTGCTCGGCGTCCAGGGGGCGCAGCGGCATCGGCGCGATGGCGCCGACGGCGCACCGCACGCCGCGCCGGGCCGGGTCCAGGACGAGGGCGACGGACGCGACGGCGCGTCCGGGGCCGGTGCGCCCGGTCGCCTTGAGGAAGACCTGCGGGGCGTGCAGCAGCGGCACGCGCACGTACCCGATCAGCTCGCCGCCGCGCAGCATCTCCATGCCGACCAGCAGGTGCGAGACCGGGATCTCCCGGCGGGCGCCGTTCGGGCCGGCGATGACGAGGGTGGCCTCCAGGGCGGCCAGGACGGGCAGCGCGTCGCCCGTCGGCGCGGCGGAGGCGATGTTGCCGCCGAGCGTGCCGGCGTTGCGGATCTGCGGCGGGCCCGCGGCGCGCGCCGCGGCGGCGAGCGCCGGGATCAGGGCGGCGAAGTCGGGGCGGCCCATCCGCGCGTGGGTGAGTCCGGCGCCGAGCAGGGCGTGGCCGTCCTGGTACTGCCAGCCGCGGATCTCGCTGATCCGGCCGAGGCCGACCAGTCCGGCGGGCCTGAGGAGCCCGGAGTTCACGGCGGACATCAGGTCGGTGCCGCCGGCCACCGGCACGGCGGCGGGCATGGCCGCCAGGGCCGCCACGGCCTCGTCCAGCGTCGTAGGCAGCGTGACGGCCTGCGCCGCCTGCGGTGCGTGCGTGGTCAAAACCGGCTGCCCCTTCCCGCTGCCCCACCTGGTCCCACCTGTGTTGCCGTACGGTACGTGCTGACAGGGCGGACGTGGCAACTCTGGCACATCTTCGCAACACCCGAACGCGGGGGTCCGCTAGGAGGCATTCGCCCGTCTCACTGCGGAGATGGTCCGTTTTGACACGGCATCGCCGGTGCGTACGCATTGCCACTCTTCGGGGTCTCTGTCGTGCCTCTCCCGCAGCGGACGGGACGGTCACCGGTGCGGCGGCGGGCCCTCGATCGGGCGCCCCAGGACACCGGGCCGCCGCTGCCACGGCCGCGGCCCTCCCGGCGGCCGGTAGGCGACGCCCAGGGCGTCCAGCCGCGCGCAGTGCGCCACCGTCCGCCGCTCGAAGTCCGCGAAGTCCCGTTCCGCGGGCGCGGGCAGGGAGCTCCAGGCGACCTCGGCGAACGCCGCGAGCCGGGGGAACACCTGGTAGTCGACGCGCGCGGCGTCCTCCATCGCCTCGGTCCAGACGTTGGCCTGGGTCCCGATCACGTGCGCCGCCTGTGCGGGCGTCAACTCCGGTGGAACGGGCTCGAACCGGTACACGTCCTCCAGGGTGCGGACCCAGCCGATCGGCACCGGCTCGTCCGGGCCGCCGTCCTGCCGGTGGTCCAGGTACACGTGCTGCTCGGGGCACATGACGACGTCGTGCCCCGCGCGCGCGGCCGCCGTACCGCCCGCGTAGCCGCGCCAGGAGGACACCGCCGCGCCGTCCGCGAGACCGCCCTCCAGGATCTCGTCCCAGCCGATGAGCCGGCGCCCGCGCGCGGACAGCCAGGTGTCGAAGTGCCGGACGAACCACGACTGGAGCGCGTCCTCGTCGGCGAGGCCGAGTTCCGCGATCCGGGCCTGTACGGCCGGAGAACTCCGCCACTGCTCCTTGGGGCATTCGTCGCCGCCGATGTGGACGAACTCCGAGGGGAACAGGTCGAGGACTTCCTCGAACACCTCCTCGTAGAAGCGCAGGGTGTTGTCGGTGGGGGCGAGTACGTTGGGATTGACCCCCCAGGTGTCCCACACGGAGAGGGCGGTGGTGTCGACGACATCGGTGTTGCCGAGTTCCGGATACGCGGCGATCGCGGCCTGCGAGTGCCCGGGTACGTCGATTTCGGGGACGACGGTGATATGCCGCTCGGCGGCGTAGGCGACGATCTCGCGGATGTCGTCCTGCGTGTAGTGACCACCGTGCGGCTTCTCGTCCCACAGGGGTGAGGCGCGATGGCCGAATTTCGTGCGGGCCCGCCAGGCGCCGACCTCGGTGAGCCGGGGATGGCGCCGGATCTCGACGCGCCAGCCCTGGTCGTCCGTCAGATGGAAGTGGAAGACGTTCAGTTTGTGCGCGGCCATCAGATCCAGGTAGCGCAGGACACCGTCCTTCGGCATGAAGTGCCGGGCCACGTCGAGCATCAGGCCGCGCCAGCGGAAGCGGGGCGCGTCCTCGATCGTGAGGTGCGGCACGGCCCAGGTCCGGTCGCGGCGCACCGGCGCCCGGCGGTGGGCGTCGGGGCCGAGGAGCTGGCGGAGCGTCTGGGCGCCCCAGAAGACACCGGCCGCGTCCCCGCCCTCGACGAGCACCCCGCGCGCGTCGCTGACGAGGCGGTACGCCTCGGGGCCGAGCCGGCCGTCCACCCGGAGCGCGATGCCGTCGGTGCCGTCGGGCTCCCGTCCCTCGCGCAGCGGCAGGCCGGTGGCCTGCCCCAGGGCGGTGCGCAGCCAGCGTTCCGCGCCCTCCGCCCCCGGACCGGCGTGGAGCCGGGAGCGCGCCGTGAGCCGCACCTCGCCGGGTGCGGCGGTGACGGCGCGGGGCGCCGGAATCAGTTCCGTCATGTCAGACCCAAGACCTTTCAGACCTTTCAGTCCTTGACCGCGCCGCCGAGTCCGGAGACCAGACGGCGCTGCACGAGTACGAAGAACACCAGCACCGGAATCGTCATCAGCGTGGAACCCGCCATCACGCCGCCCCAGTCGGGGTCGTCCGGCCGGAAGAACACCAGCAGGGCCATGGGCAGGGTGGACTGCGAAGTGTCGCTGATGATGAACGACTTGGCGAAGAGGAAGTCGTTCCAGGCGGAGATGAAGGAAAAGACGCTCGTGGCCACCAGACCGGGCAGCACGAGCGGGAAAAGAATCTGCCAGAGAAAGCGCGTCCGGCTCGCCCCGTCGAGGTACGCGGCCTCCTCCAGGGCTTCCGGGACGGCTTTCACGAACCCCCTCAGCATCCAGATCGCGAAGGGCAGCGAGAAGGCGATGTGGGGCAGGATCAGAGAGCCCAGGGTGTTGAGCTGACCGGCGTCCCGCATGAGGAAGAACAGCGGGATCGTCAGGGCCTCCACGGGCACCATCTGGGCCACCAGGAACATGATCAGCAGGGTGGTCCGGAAGCGGAACCGGAATCGGGTCACGGCGGTCGCGGCGAGAAACGCGATGAGTCCCGAGGCGATCACCACTGCACCCGCGACGAGAAGGCTGTTGAGCGCGTAGCGGCCGAATTCCTGTTGTCCGAACACCCTCCGGAAGGAATCCAGGGAAGGGGCGAGGGTCCATGGCCGCGGCGCGCCGGACTCGATCTCCCCGGCCGGCCGGAAGGCGCCGAGCACCATCCAGTACAGCGGGAAGGCGACGACGGCCGCGGTCAGCAGGGCGGCCGCCTCGGCCACCAGCCGCCAGGGCCGGGCCACCAGGTTCCGTACGGCGTTCACAGCTCCTCCCCCTGGCGGCGCAGCAGCCGCAGATACACGAGCGTGACGGCGAGCAGCAGGACCAGCATCACGACGCCGATGGCCGAGCCGAGGCCGTACTGCGAGGACGCGAACGCCTGTTGGTAGGCGTAGACGTTCAGGACGAGGTTCTGGCCGGCGATCCCGCCGCCGCCCGTCATGACGTAGATCTGGGTGAAGACCTTGAAGTCCCAGATGACGGACTGGATGGTGACGACGGTCAGGATCGGCCGCAGCAGCGGGGCGAGCACGGACCGCCAGATCCGCCACGGCGAGGCGCCGTCCAGCGCGGCCGCCTCCAGCACCTCCGCGGGCACGGCGCGGATCCCGGCGTAGACGGTGATCATCACGAACGGGAAGGAGCACCAGACGACTTCGAGGAGGACGAGGAAGAAGGCGCTGTAGCGGCCGTACGTCCAGGAGTGGTCGCCGAGGCCGAGGATCCGGTTCACGGGGCCGAAGTCGGGGTCGAAGAGGAACAGCCAGACCGTCGAGCCGGTGACCGCCGGGGTGGCCCAGGCGCCCAGCGCGGCCAGCATCAGCGCGAGCCGGGGCAGGGCACGCACGCGCGTGAGGAGCACGGCGAGGGCGCAGCCGACGGCGAGCGTGCAGAGCACGCACAGGGCGGCGAAGACGACCGTGGACAGCAGCACCTGCCAGAACCGGTCGTCGCCGAAGACGTCGGCATAGTTGCCGAAGCCCCGGAAGACGGTCGGTTCGCCGCCGCTGACCTGTGCCTGGGTGTACTCGAAGAGGGAGATGAGCCCGAGCTGGTAGACGGGGTAGGCGAGCAGGGCGGCGAGGACGACGAGGGCGGGGGCGAGATAGAGCCAGGGCGTCAGCCGGGGCGCCCGCGGGCGCGGACGGCCGGGCACCGCCCGGATCCGCGCCGGTGCCCGCTCGGCGCCCTTGAGGCCGGCCGGCGCCGTCACCCGGCGGAGCCGAACGCGTCGTCCATCTTCTTCGCCGCGTCCGCGGAGGCCGCCGTGACGCTCTTCCGGCCGCTGACGACCTCCTGGAACATGGTCGGCAGGACCTGCTGGGAGTCGATCTGGGACCAGGCGGGCGAGGCGGGCACGAACTTGGTGCCGGCGGCCAGGGTCCGCACGAAGGGCTCGACGAACGGCTCCTGCGCGGCGGCCCGGTCGCGGACGTCCGTGAAGGTCGGCAGGAAGCCCATCGCGTCGAACAGCGCGCCCTGGGTCCTCTTCGACGCCAGTTCCTTCATCAGGCCGACGGCCAGGGTGCGGTGCCCGGTGCTCTTCAGGACGCCGATGTTGTTGCCGCCCGCGAAGGCCGGGGCGACCGATCCCGCCGTGACCCCGGGCAGCGGGACGACGGCGTACTTGCCCTTCACGGCCCCGGCCTCCACGGCGGCGTGGCTGAAGTCGCCGCCGATCGCCATGCCCGCCTTGCCGGCCGCGAACGCGGTGACGGTGTCGTTGCCGCCCATCCCGGCGCACTTGGCGGCCGGACAGTTGTCGTCCGAGAAGAGGGCGGTGTACGCCTCGATGCCCTTGCGGGCGGCGGCGCTGTCGATCCCCGCGGTGAAGGACGTGCCGTCGGCGTCGGCAAGTTCCCCGCCGTGCGCCCAGACGAACGGCATCGCGCCGTACGTGTAGGCGCCGCCGACGACCAGGCCGTACAGGTCGGGCCGGGCGGCGCGGACGGCCCGCGCGGTGACCGCCAGTTCGGCCAGGGACTTCGGGACGGCGAGGCCGAGGTCCTCGAAGACGTCGGTGCGGTAGTAGAGGGCGCGGACGCCGACGTAGAAGGGGGCGCCGTAGACCTTCCCGCCGACGGTGACCGAGCGGCGGGCGGTGGGGTCGGTGTCCTTCGCCTCCGGCCAGGCGCCGAACTCCTTCGTGACGTCGAGGAGTCCGCCGTCGTGGACATAACCGGCGGTGTCGGTGTTGCCGTACTCCAGCACGTCGGGCGCGGACTCCGGGTCGTTGAGGGCGGCCTTGACGCGCTGGGCGCGGCTCTCGACGGGGATGTACTCGACGTCGACCTGCACGCCGTCGTGGGCCTTCTCGAAGGCGGTGACGACGGAGTCGACGACCTTCGCCTTCGGGGTGTTGCCGACCTCCTGGAAGAGCCAGACGCGCAGGGTGCCGGTTCTGTCGTCGGTGCCGGAGGCGGAGTTCGCGGAGGTCTGGGGGGTGCAGGCGGTGGCGACGACCAGGGCCGCGGCCGCGAGCAGGGCGGGCCGGACGGGGAGCTTCATGACGTGTCCCTCCGAACGAGAAGCGCGAGCGTTGCATCATGTGCAATGACTGTTTTGCTCTGCACAACACTCGGAGGCTAGGGACTTCCGGATCACGCCGACAAGAGGTCTCAACCACTCTGTGACCAGGGGACGCACCCCGTGCAACGGCAAACACGCCAAAGGCCCCCGAGACACGCGAAAACGCGTCTCGGGGGCCTCAGAGCCTCAGGGCTTCAGGTGAAGGACCGGGCGGGGTCCCTACTTCTTGTCGCCGCCCTTGCCCTTGCCGTCTCCGCCGCCGACGCCCATCGACTCGAAGATCTCCTTGCACATCGGGCAGACGGGATACTTCTTGGGATCGCGGCCGGGCACCCACACCTTGCCGCACAGCGCCACGACGGGCGTGCCGTCGAGGGCGCTCGCCATGATCTTGTCCTTCTGGACGTAGTGCGCGAAGCGCTCGTGGTCGCCGTCGCCGTGCGACACCTGCGGCGTCGGCTCTACGAGGGTTCCCGTACCGGTGCCGCGCTCGGGCTCGAGAGTGCTCATGCGCCCAAGGGTACTGAAAGCTCCCGGGATCAGTTGAGCGACGGGTCGTCCGCGTACGTGGCCACCATCGCCAGCTCGCTGCGCTGGCGGCGCAGGACCTCGCGCCAGAGTCTCTCGGGGGCCGGGGAGGAGACGTCACCGGGTTCGGACTCCACCACGTACCAGGCGCCCTCCACCAGTTCGTCCTCCAGTTGGCCGGGTCCCCAGCCGGCGTATCCGGCGAAGATCCGCAGGGAGCCCAGCGCGGAGGCGAGGAGTTCCGGCGGGGCCTCCAGGTCGATGAGGCCGATCGCGCCGTGCACCCGGCGCCAGCCGAGCGGGCCGCGGTCCCCGGAGGAGTCGCCCGGGATGACGGCGACGCCCAGCGCGGAGTCGAGGGACACCGGGCCGCCCTGGAAGACGACCCCGGGCTCGCCGGTGAGGCCGGCCCAGCCCTCCAGGATGTCGCTCACACCCACCGGCGTGGGGCGGTTGAGGACGACACCGAGGGAGCCCTCCTCGTCGTGGTCGAGAAGGAGCACCACCGCACGGTCGAAGTTCGGGTCCGCCAGGGCGGGCGTTGCCACGAGCAGCCGCCCTGTGAGCGAGGACACCTCGGTCATGCCAGACATGATCCCCCATCTTCCCCGGGAGTGGGGAGGCAATGCGGGCACGGGAGTGAGGGCAGGTCGGGCGCACGGATGCGGTCCCGGCGCACGGCCGCGGAAGGCTCCGCGCGGTGACCCCGTGTGGCCGCCGCGGAACCGTTCGTGTTGTGACACAGCTATGACCTCCCTGGGCCCTCCTCGGGCTTCCGGCAGGGGGGTCGGCGGCGATTACTCTGTCTCCTCTGGCCCTGCCCCACTCGATGGAACGCGAGACACATGACCGTCAACGGCTCTGACGACGTACTGCTTGTTCACGGCGGAACCCCGCTGGAGGGCGAGATCCGTGTCCGCGGTGCGAAGAACCTCGTACCGAAGGCCATGGTCGCCGCGCTGCTGGGCAGTGAGCCGAGTCGGCTGCGCAACGTTCCGGACATCCGCGACGTGCGGGTCGTACGCGGGCTGCTGCAACTGCACGGGGTGACGGTCCGTCCGGGTGAGGAGCCCGGCGAGCTGGTGCTCGACCCCACGTACGTGGAGAGCGCCAACGTCGCCGACATCGATGCCCACGCGGGGTCGAGCCGTATCCCGATCCTGTTCTGCGGGCCGCTGCTGCACCGGCTGGGCCACG